>CADEDT010000011.1 GCA_902826145.1 uncultured Caulobacteraceae bacterium | reverse complement strand
ATGCGGTTGCGTTAACGTTTCGTTAACGCATTTACTGTTCCTTCACGCCTGCGGCGAAGCGCGCCGCGCGCATTCTCTTTGCGCGCGATCCGAAGGAGCAGGCTGGCATGGTTTCGAGCATCGTCCCGGGCACGAGCGCTAATACGCTCGGCGTCGACACACGTTTTGCACGCGCCGCGCAGCCGCAACGGCGCGATGACGCGGTGCAAGGCGACAAGGTCGAACTCAGCGCCGCCGCCATCACCACCGCCCGAGAAAGCGTCCGCGCCGGCATGAGCCAAGTGCACGAAGCGCTCGCCGCCGGTCACGACGCGCAAGCGATGCTGGTGAAGCTGCAAGCCCTGGCGAAGAGCGGCGACCAAGCTGGTGTCACGGAATTGCTTTCGTCGTTTGGCCAACGCGTGGACGCCGCCATCGGCCGCGGCGCGCACGTCCTCGCCGGCGAGGACGTTGCTGTTCAAGCCGAACCGGGCGCCGCCTCCGTGACCATCCCCGGCGTAGATCTGCGCTTGAAAACTGAGCCAACGCTGAGCGACCTAATGCTGGTCTCCTCTGAAGCGCAGGTCAGCGACGCTGAGCTTGCCCAAGCCGCACAGAAGTCGATGGAAAACCTCCAAGACGCCATGAGCCGCTTGGTCGATGCGGCCCGCTCTCTTGAATCGCATCAAGGCTTCCTTGGCGCCGCGGAAGCGGGCGCACGCGGCGACTTCGACGCGGACGGCGCGCGCTTGCTCGCGCTGCAAGTTCGCCAAGGCCTGGAAGCTGCTGGCGGCGCGCCGATCGCGAACGCCGAACCGCAAGCGGTGTTATCGCTCTTCCGCGCTTAAAGCGGTCGCCAGTTGTTGGCGCTGATCTCGAGCAGCTCGCTCTCGTAGTTGTGGTCGTCATCGTCTTGCGCACGCATCGCGCTGCGCATCGCTTGTACGACGTTGAACAAAACGACCAACGCCAGACCACCGAGCGCAATCAGCACGCCACCGGCCGCAAACCAGAGATCGCGATTGAATGTTAGTTCTCCGCGCGCCGCAGAGAGCAGGCGGCCGTCACGCGGCAGGCGCTTCGCGGCCGCTGCTGCGCGATCGCCTGCGGTCTGCGCGAGCAGCCGAAGGCGTTGCAGGTCCAGCAGCGTGTTCGCGTGCGTCAGCATCATCGTCGCGGCGGCGGTTGAAGTTGCTTCGCTCATGTCGCCAATCTCGGCGAGCGCCGTGCGTATCTGACCTGCCGCGTCCGGATCCATGCTCGCGGCAAACGCAACCGAGGCGTTATCGAAGTCGCCAGGCTGTCCGCCGTCCTCGGCGCTAACGTTCGCGGCCGCGCGGAATGTCTCTATCGGCACCGCGCGCGCGATCAGTGCGTTCAGCTCTTCGCCGAACGCTTGCGGGAAATCCTCACGGCGTGTTGCGGCCAGCAACGCGACGGCGCCTTCATTCATACGCGCCGACATCTCGCCGCCGAGGCCCAGGCTGAAGCCGGTCAGCACGAATTGCAGCGGATCAGTCTCCGGCTCCGTCAGGAGCGCGCGCGCCATCAGTTCGAAGTCGCGCGGATCGCCCAAAGTCTCCGGCGTCTCGGTCGCGGTAGGTGAGGCGGTTGACGGCTGGAGCGACAGCAACCGGACGCTCGATTGGTAGCGCTCACGCGTCCCCGGCAGGAGGAGCTGCATGGCGGCCACCTCGAGCGCTGCGTCGTCGACGCCTTCGGCGACAGCGTGGCGGAGCACGGAAGCGCTGCGTGACGGCAGCATCTCAGTTCCTGAAAGCAGGAACCCACGCGCCGCTGACGGGTCGTTCGCCATCAGCTCCATCGAGACCATGTTGTCCCACTGGCGCTGACGATCGAAGTCGACCTGGATCAGCTCGCCATTGAGCTTCTCGACCCGCGCGCTGATCGCGCGCGCGCCGGCTTGGGTGTATTCGTAGGCATAGAGGTGATCACGGCCGATGATGAAAACGCCGGCGCCGGCGGCCATCGGCAAAAGGAAAAGGCAAAGATTGAAGACGAGCGCGCTCCAAACGCCCTGGGGTGGGGCGCTTCGCCTATGCTCGTAGTCGCGGGCCCTAACGGGGCGCCACGCACGTGTTGGTTTTGCGTGCTTCATGCTCCGCCCAAAGACCGCTGACCTACCAAACCGGGTGGAAAGTCGCAGAGCAAGATGAATTACAGGAAAGGCGAATTCGTCGCCGCATCAGGGTTTATCAGAGGCGTGCGCTAAGCGTTGCGATCGAGCACAGTCGGGTTGGGTGCAACGCGCTCTTGCAGCGAGCCTTGGGCGGAGTAGTTGGCGCCGCTCAAACGCTGGCGAGCTACTTCTTCCGCCATGGCGTGGACCATGCCCTCCGACACAAGCTTCACCGCGTTGAGCGCAATTTCGTGCGCCGCGAGAATTTCGTGCAGTGCAACAGTCTGCTGGCGGAGCTTGGTCAGCAGTTCGGGCGGCGCGCCCTCGATCAAAGAGGGCTCCTGTTTGATCCGCGCCAGCTCCAGCCGGTAGGCGTTCGCTAGCCGGTTCTTTTCCTCGCCGTCCGGCAGCGCTTCGCGCGCTTTGATGCGGCGGGTGTCCTCGGCCGCCAGCGCAGCAAGCCGTTCCGTCATCAGCAGCAATTGCTCAGCACGGTCCTTCGCGTCATCAGCGATCAGCGCCATCGCCAGCCTCCGGAGTCGCCAGTTCGGCTTCCTGCATGCGCATAAACTCGCGCACGATGCTGTCGGCGATGCCGACGCCGCCGGCGCGGCTGATGCTCTCGGCATAGCGTTCTACCAGCATCGGCCGGAAGATCTGTTCGCCCATGCCGCCGCCGCCAAGGCCTTCAGTATCCAGGCTCTCAAACATTGGCGCGAGCATCTCCGACAGGAAGACGGACTCGAACTCTTCGGCCGCGCGACGCATCTCAGCGTTCTCGTGCGTCTGCTGTTGCGTTTGCGCGTTCGTGGCGATCGGCAACGGTGCGCCGGGAAGGGCGATCGGGCCGGTCATTACATCACTTCGATTTCTGCTTGGATTGCGCCCGCCGCCTTCAGCGCCTGCAGGATCGAGATCATGTCGCGCGGCGTGACGCCCAGCGCGTTCAGGCCGTTGACCAGTTGGCGAAGCGGCACGCCGCCCGGCACAACAACAAGCCCGCCTTCCTCTTCTTCAACGTTCACGTTGGTCTGCGGCACGACTGTCGTTTCGCCGCGCGAGAACGGCGCCGGTTGGCTGACGAAAGGATCTTCTTGGATCGAGATGGTGAGATTGCCCTGTGCGATCGCGACCGTGGAGACCTTCACGTTCTCACCCATCACGACGATGCCGGAGCTTTCGTCAATGACGATCCGCGCTGGCGTATCGACATCGACCTCAAGGTTCTCGATGCGCCCCACCAGCGAAACCATGTCGCCCGCGTAGTCCGAAGGCCGGCTCAGGATCACCGCGCCCGGATTGGCGGCGCGCGCGGCGTTCACGCCAAGGGTCGTGTTAATCACCGAAGCGATGCGGTGTGCCGTGGTGAAATCCGGATTGCGCAGCGCTAGGCGCAATTCCGGCGCGGCCGCGATATCGAAATTGATCTCGCGCTCGACCAGCGCGCCTGACGAAATGCGCCCCGCCGTCGGCACGCCGCGCGTTACCGATGAGCCCGATTGCCCCGAAGCTGAGAAGCCGCCAATAGCGATCGGCCCTTGCGCCACCGCATAAACCTGCTGATCCGCACCCATAAGCGGGGTCACCAGCAATTGGCCGCCGGCCAAGCTGCGCGCGTCGCCCAGCGCGGAAACCGTCACATCAATGCGTGAACCTTGCGCCGCGAACGGCGGCAAGTTTGCAGTCACCATCACCGCCGCGACGTTGCGCGTGTTGAGGTTGCCGTCCGAAGTATTGACGCCAAGCCGCTCCAGCATCGCCGCCAAGCTTTGGCGCGTCATGATCGAGTTGCGGAGTGAGTCACCGGTTCCCGCGAGGCCGACGACCAAGCCGTAGCCAACCAGCTGGTTCTCGCGGACGCCTTCAAAGTCCGTCACGTCCTTGATGCGCGGTCCCGCCCACGCCACCGGCGTAGCGATCGGCGCGGCCATGGCGGCGACTGAGCAAACGGCAAGCAGCGCTGAACGCGCCGCACGTGAGGCTAATCCCATCTGAGCGATAGGTGAGCAGTTCGGTTAACGACCGGTTCAAGTCTGAAACGTTAAGGCATCGGAAACAGCAGCAGCGGAGAGTCTGCGCCGATGAAGATCGAACCAGGCCGCAACGTTGGCCCGTCCAGCTCCGCGGGGAAGGCGGGAAAGACGGCTGCGCCGGGCTTCGCACCGGCGATGGACGCTCCGCAACGGGCCGCCGCCGCATCGCCAACGGGCGCGGTGACGTCCCTCGACTCAATCCTAGCCCTCCAGGGCGGAGAGACCCCGGCCCAGCGCCGGTCCCGGCAGACCCGCCGGGGCCAAGAGGCCCTCGATACCTTGGAAGAGCTGGAACAGGGCCTGCTGCTCGGGCGCGCCCAGGGCGCGCTCCGCAGCCGGCTCGAAGCCCTGCACCGCCGGTCCGAAAAGACCGGTGATACCCAGCTCGATGCGGTCCTGAACGAGATCGACATCCGCCTGGCGGTAGAGGCCGCCAAGCTTGAGCGTATCTCTGGAAAACTCTGATGCTGCACTGCAACGTGCAGAAAATACGAGACTTTGGCGCCCGTCTTGCTCAATGGACGCAACGTGAGGGCACAGCTATAAGGCGCGCGCTTTGGGTGCCGGGAGTTCTGAAATGGCCTCGACCGTGACGAAAGAATATCGCCCGACCGACGACGAGCCGTTCATGAACGAGCGTCAGCGCGAATTCTTCCGCGAGAAGCTGCTCGCCTGGAAAGACGAGATTCTTGAAGAATCCCGCGGCACGATCGTCTCGTTGCAACAGGAAACGATTGCCGAACCGGATCTGGCCGACCGCGCTACGAGCGAGACCGATCGCGCCCTGGAACTCCGCACACGCGACCGCCAGCGCAAGCTGATCTCCAAGATCGACGAAGCCCTCCGGCGCATCGACGACGGGTCATACGGCTATTGCGAAGAGACCGGCGAACCGATCGCTCTGTCCCGCCTGGAAGCCCGCCCAATCGCTACGCTTTCCCTAGAGGCACAGGAGCGGCACGAACGCCGCGAACGCGTCCATCGCGACGACTAGCAGCTGTAGCTATCTTTACATCGCCGGTACGCTCAGTAGGTTCCCGCCCCTTTGAAGCGGAGAATACGCATGCGGACGGCTGGTCTTATCGTGACATTGGCTTTGTTGGCGGCTGCGCCGATGGCGCTGGCGCAAACCGAAGCGCCTGCCGCAACCGAGACGCCCGCTCAGGTGGAAGTCGTTCCGACGGATTCCACGGCTTCCGCGCCCGTCGAGGCGGCGGCGCCGGCGGAAGAGGCTGCCACGGAAGAGCAGGCTGTTGCCGCTCCAGCTGCTGAACGCGTTTGCCGGACGCTCGAGCGCTCGGAAAGCCGGCTGCGCTCACCGCGCGAACGCATCTGCCGCACGCAGGCGGAGTGGGATGCGCTGGACCGTCGCCAGAGCGGCGGCCGCAACGGTTCAAGCTCAAACAGCAACTAAGCTGGCACTGCGAAGAGCGCGGTTCTAAGGGGAGTTCATGCTCCTCCACGATGCCGCGCTCTCGTACCTGCACTTCGTCTTTGCCTTCATCCTCGCCGCGGCCATCGCCGCCGAGGCGTGGGTGCTGCGCTTGCCTGTCGATGGCCGCGTCGCGCGCCTGTTGCTGCGCATCGACCTGTTCTACGCGATTGGCGCGGTGGGCGTGATCATCGCTGGCGTGTCCCGCGTCGCCTGGGGCGCAAAGGGCGACGCCTTCTATGCAACCCAGCCGTTCTTCTGGGCCAAGATGGCGACGTTCGCAGTCATTGGCCTCATCTCGATCGCACCCACGCGCGCCTTCATCAGATGGGTGAAGGCCTCTAAGAGCGATCCGGCATTCGCCATTCCTGAAGCAGACTCAAAGCGCATCCGCCGGCTCGTCATGGTTGAGCTGCATTTACTAGCGTTGGTGCCGCTGTTTGCTGCGCTCATGGCGCGCGGTATTGGAAGCTAAGCGCTCCACATTTCCGCGCGTCACGCTAAGCTCATGCAAAAGACAAGAGCGGGAGGCAAGAATGGCGGCATCGCTAAAGCCGGACGAATTCGACTTGATGCCGACACTGGGTGATGTCGCCCGCCATCACGGCCGCACTCGGGCCGACAAGATCGTTATGAGCTTCGAGGGCCGCAACACGACGTTCGGCGAACTCGACTCTCGTTCGAACCAGGTCGCGGCCGCTCTGGTGGCAAGCGGCGTCGAGCCCGGCGATTGCGTCGCCTATTTCGGCAAGAACAGCGATCACTATTTCGAACTCCTATTCGGCGTCGCCAAGCTCGGTGGGATCGTCGTGCCGATCGGTTGGCGCCTGTCAGCCGAAGAAGCGGCCTACATCATCGATGACGCGCAGGCCCACGTCGTGTTCGTCGGCCCGGAATGCTTGGCCTGTGCTGAAACCGCCGTCGCCGCGACCGCCTCGCGTCCAACCATCATCGCAATGGAGAAAGGCGACCACGCCCACAAGATCTACGAAGCCTGGCGCGACGAGCGTAGCGCCGAGGCGCGCGACTACGACGTCGAGCCGGAAGACACAGCTTTGCTGCTCTACACGTCCGGCACCACCGGCCGCCCCAAGGGTGTGATGCTCACCAGCGCAAATCTTCTGCGCTCGCGCCGCCGGCTTTCCGAAGCCGCCATGGGTTGGAACGAGTGGCAGGAGGGCGAGGTCAATTATGTCGCCATGCCGGTCGCGCACATTGGCGGCACCGGCTGGGGTCTCGTCGGCATCATCAACGGCGTAAGGAACGTCGTCGCCCGCGACTTCAACCCTATGGAAGCGCTCGAAGCCATTCAGCGAGAGCGCATCGCCAAGATGTTCATGGTGCCGGCGGCGCTGCAATTCATTATCCGTATCCCACGTGCGCGTGAGATCGACTATTCGAGCCTCACGCACATTCTCTATGGCGCGTCGCCAATGCCGGTCGATCTGCTGCGCGAATGCATGGAGGTGTTCGGCTGCGGCTTCGTGCAGCAATACGGTATGACCGAAACCACAGGCACCGTCGTCTATCTGCCGCCGCAGGACCACGACGCGAAGGGCAATAAGCGCATGGCGTCCGCTGGCTTGCCAATGCCGGGGGTCGAGATCGCCATCTTCGACGAAAAAGGAAACAAGCTGCCGCCGAACCAAACCGGCGAAATCGCCACGCGCTCACTCGCCAACATGAAGGGCTATTGGCGCAAGCAAGAAGCCACCGCGTCAACGATCGATGGCGATGGCTGGCTGCGCACGGGCGACGCCGGCTATCTCGATGAGGACGGCTATCTCTTCATCCAAGATCGCATCAAGGACATGATCATCACCGGCGGCGAGAACGTCTATCCGGCCGAAGTCGAGAACGCCGTGCACGGCCATCCGCACGTCGCCGAAGTGGCCGTCATCGGCGTGCCGGACGATACCTGGGGCGAGAGCGTAAAAGCCATCGTGGTGGCGAAGCCTGGCACAACGCCGGACGCCGAAGACATCATCGCCTTCGCGCGCTCCCGCATCGCCCACTTCAAAGCGCCTCGGAGCGTGGACTTTTTGGCGACACCGCTGCCGCGCAGCGCGTCCGGCAAGATCCTCCGCCGCGAACTGCGTGAGCCGTACTGGGCAGGCAAGGATCGCCGCGTGAACTAACGCGGCTTTTCGACCATGATGGTGATGCCGAGCAGGCTGCGGCCGATCCGGCTGCGGCAGATCGGCGTGCGTAGGCTTTGCGGCACAGCCGCGAAGAAGCTCTCCGTCACTCGCGCCATGGCATACGGGATATCGAAGAGGCGATAGGCGCGCGGCGCGACCATGATGCGCGGATGAATGAAGCCAGCGCCATTCATCAGCTTGTAGAGGCTCTCATACGAGTACTCGCGCATGTGCGTGCCACGCGCCGTGTCGTCGAAATACATCGAGATATCGTGGGGCCCGCTGAACTTGTTGGGTGTGCGGCATAGGTAGCGTCCGCCCGGCTTCAGGATCCGGTAGACCTCGCGCATGCGATCGCCGACGTCGTCCGGATGGATGTGCTCAAGCACCTGGTTCGAATAGATGAACGAGACGCTCTCGTCCGGCACCGGGATGTCGGCGCAGCGGTTCTTCACGAATTCGAAGTTTGTGGCTTTGATGTCCTTTGGCACCAGCGCGTCGCTGACATCAACCACGATCGATTTTGATACGTGGGGCGCGACGCTTAACGCAATCCGGCAATCGCCGCCGCCGATGTCCAAGAACACGTCGTCTGGGCGCAGTTCGCGCCGAAGCAGGCGCACTTGCCGGTCGGCGTAGTCGTCCGAAGGATCGTGCGACGCGGCGCGTCGGGGGTGGTCATAAATCTCGTTGAGCAGCGTGTCGTAGAGCCGATTGTACGCGCCGTTTTCGCGCTCGCATTTGGTTGACGTGCGCAGATTGTCGGCAAGCCGACGCTCGACGAGATAGTGCGCCGTGATGCGCTCAGCCGAGCGCTTGTCGCCGTAGAGCCTCGCTATCTCGCGATAGTCCGCCCGCAGCCTGACAGGAGAAGCACCCGCCGTGTCCATAGGTCTCGCCAGCTGCGCCAATATGGGCGCAGCAGACGCTAACGCGATGACAGGTCTATGAAACTCTCCCATTGCGCGAGCAGTGCTGCACGCGCCGTGCCGGGAACATTACCAAGGTGAAATCGCATCCGCGATCCGCTGGCCCCATTGCGGTCTTTGCACCGTGCTGATCGAGCCGCGGCCGCCGTAAGAGATGCGCGCTTCTGCAACTTGCGTGTGGTTGATCGTGTTGCTGGCGGTCACGTCTTCCGGCCGAATAATGCCGCTCACCGTGAGTTCGCGCAGTTCGCCGTTAATGCGTACTTCCTGGCGGCCGGCGAGCACGAGATTGCCGTTCGGCAGCCGATCCACGATCACAGCCGCGACCGTGAGTTCAATCTTCTCTTCGCGGTTAATCGCGCCGGTGCCGCGCTGCTCGGACTCTGAATCCGCACTGATCATGCTTGATGGGTCGAAGGCGTTGTTGAACACTTGGCCGAGCGATTGTTCGAGGCCGAAGAAGTTACCGAGGCCAACCGAGGTCGAGCCTTCACGCTGACGGTTCGACGAGTTGCTGACTTCAGCGCTGTCGTCGATTTCGATCTCGACGGTGATGATGTCGCCAATCCGCGAAGCGCGCTGGTCGTTGAAGAAGCTGCGCGAGCCCGTGCGCCATAGTGAATTCGGCGCGCCCGGCTCGTACACCGCAGGCTGCGGCTGCGGCATGTTCTGATAGCCGGTACCAGCCAGGGCCGCCGGAGATTGAACCCCGGTCAGCTGCGGCGGCCCGAGCGCGCGTCGCGCGGCATCGTAGGCCATGCCCGGCACGGCCAGCGCATCTTGCGCCATCTGGTCTCGCTCAAGCGTGGTGCAACCGGCGGCCCCCGCAGCAAGCGCAATGAGAGCAAGAGTGCGCATCAGCTTGTCCTTGTTCATGGTGTCGCTCGCGCGGCGCCCGGGCCGGTGACGATCGCGTCGATGGTTCTGTTGGAAGTAATATTGAGGAAGCGCACGCTTTGGCCGACAGCGCCGTCTTCGAGCGCGCGGACGCGCATGTTCAGCGACATGCCGGGCATTTGGTAAACCAGGCTCACAGCATCGCCGCGCCGAACCGCCGCGTCCGCCATGGTGCGACCACCGGCTGTCGCCGGCAGGGTTGCGCGAGCGCCGCCCGGCCGCACCACCGGCACCGAGTTGACGCCAGACGGTGCGGTGAAGTCCAGCCCAGCCGCCGAAGCCGCCGCCGTGATCACCGGCATGGAGATTTGTGAGGTCTGCCCAACCGGCGGCGCCGGCGCCAGCGCACGCGCCGCGATGTTCGCCGGCGCGCCGACAAACACATCGCCCATCGTGACGGCAGGGCCGCTCGCTTCGATGCGCGCGCGCAGCGTGACTGTCTGCGCGTGCGCGATGCTCGCGGAGAAGACGAAGTAGAGGCAGATGGCGACGCAGAGGCGAAGAAGCATGTCTATCCTCCTCAGCGCAGCTGCGTGGTGGATTGGAGCATTTCGTCGGCCGCCGTGATCACCCGCGCGTTCATCTCGTACGCACGCTGCGCCACGATCAGCGCGGAGATTTCCTCAACCGCGTTGACGTTCGAGAGTTCGAGATAGCCCTGCATGATGGTGCCGAGGCCAGGCGAGCCTGGCGTCGCCGTCGTCGCCGAGCCCGAGGCCGGTGTCTCAAGATACATGTTGTCGCCGATGGCTTCCAAACCCGCCGGGTTGATGAAGCTGGCGAGTTCGATCTGACCAAGCTGCTGCGGCGTCGTCTGCCCCGCGATCGTCACTTCAACGATGCCGTCGCGCGTGATCTGAATCGCGGTCGCTTCCGGCGGCACGCTCACCGACGGCTCGATCGGATACCCGTCTGCGGTGACAACCTGACCGTCCGCGTTCACCGCAAGATTGCCCGCCCGCGTATAGCCCGTTTGCCCAGAGGGCAGGGTGACTTGCAGGAAGCCGCGGCCATTGATGGCGAGATCGTACGGATTGCCAGTCGCGGCGATGCCGCCTTGTTCGGTCACGCGGCCCACAGCATCGGCGCGAACGCCGACACCGATCTGAATGCCCAGCGGCAACACCGCGCCCGAAGCCGACGATGTCGAGCCTGGCCGCTCCATGTTCTGGTAGAGCATGTCCTGGAATTCGGCGCGTTGGCGCTTGTAGCTCGTCGTGTTCATGTTCGCGATGTTGTGCGAAATGACATCGACGTTGAGCTGTTGGGCCTGCATGCCGCTGGCGGCGATCGATAGTGCGCGCATGTGGGACTAGTTCCTATCTGCCGAGTTGTTGGATCGCGCGCTGACGCAGTTCGTCCGTGCCCGAAACAATTTTGGCTGCGGATTGATACGCACGCGATATTTCGATGAGCCTCGTGAGCTCGACCACCGGGCGAACGTTCGAGCCCTCGAGCGCGCCTTGCAGCACGACCCCTTCGAACTCACGCGGTGCTTGACCTTGCGCGTCCCAAAGGTTGTCCCCGACCTTTGAGAGCGCGCCTGGTGCGGCGAAGGACGCCGTACCGATTCGGCCGGCTTCGACACCGGCCACCCGTATTGCGCCGTCGCGCCCGATCGAAGGAGTCTCCCCCTGCGGATCGAGCACGATCGGCGCCCCCCCGGAGCTAAGGACGGCGCGACCATCGCTGGTGACGAGCCGTCCTTCCCCCGTAAGCGTGAACGCGCCATCGCGCGTATAAAGTGGGCCATTCGGCCCTTCGATCATGATGAAGCCGTCGCCTTCGAGCGCGACGTCGAGCGGATTGCTCGTCATCTCGATCGGGCCTTGGTCCATCGAATGCATGATGCCGATGTCGCGCACGAAGCGGATTTCGCGCGGATTGTCTTCCGCGTGCGCGTTGGTGGGGTCGGCTTCTTCCAACAGCAGCCCATCGGCCTTGAAGCCAGTGGTCGCGACGTTGGCGAGATTGTTGGCGGCAACGTCCATTCGCCGTTGCATGACGCGTTGCGTCTGCAGGCCGAGCATGAGGGCGTTATCCATTCGCGTTAACCACGCAAGGCCCGTGCCAGCGACCAATCGCTTGATTTTCAAGGCTGGCGGCCGGGGCGCGTGGTGAATGCCGGGCCCGTTGCTGCCGGGTGGGCGGCAAGTTTTGCCGGTCTTTCAGCAACTCTTAACCACGTCAGCCCAGGAAGGATGCGGGTTAACGCGCGAGCGATTCCGGATGTTTGGAAAAGGCAAGAAGAAGAAAAAGGGCGACGCCCCAGAGGCTGACGCCGAAGCCGAAGGCGCAGCGCCGCCGGCTGAGGGCGAGGGCGCTGAAGGCGCGGAGGGCGAAGCGCCCGCCAAGAAGAAGATGTCGGGCAAGATGCTCGTGCTCTTCATCATCCTGCCGGCCGTGCTTGTGCTCGGCGGCGGTGGCGCGGCGGCGTACCTGCTGCTCTTCAACAAGGGCGGCGAACAGCACGCCGAGGCCAATGAAGGTCACGGCAAGGCGAAGGGCGGCGGCCACGGTGAGGAGGGCGCAGGCGAAGCTGTGCCAGGCCCCAACGGCACGATGATCATGCACGGCGACAACGTCGTGTTCGTCACATTGCCGGAGATGCTCGTGAACATCACCGGTCCCGAAGGCCGGCCTGCGTATCTAAAGCTCAAGCTCACGCTCGAAGCGCCGGACGATGAAACCGTCACCGCGCTCGGCGAACACATTCCGCGCGTGACCGATCAGTTCAACGGCTTCTTGCGCGAACTGCGCACTGAAGACTTGAGTGGCTCCGCCGGCGCGTATCGCTTGCGGCTTGAGTTGCTGCGCCGCGTGAACCTCGTGGTCGCGCCGCTGCAGATCAACGCTGTGCTCATCGAAGAAATGCTGGTGCAATAAACGATGAGCGCTGAGCCAGCCGAAGATAAGGAATGGCAGACGGGCGAAGCCGCCAACGAAGGCGGCGCGCCCGGCGATGGCGAGCGCATTCTCAATCAGGATGAGATCGACAGTCTCCTGGGCTTCGGTCTCGGTGACGAGGATGCGAGCGGCCGCACGGGCGTGCGGGCCATCATCAACTCGGCGCTGGTTTCGTACGAACGCCTGCCGATGCTCGAAATCGTCTTCGACCGCCTGGTGCGGTTGATGACGACGAGCTTGCGGAACTTCACCAGCGACAACGTCGAAGTCAGTCTCGACCAGATCAGCTCAGTGCGCTTTGGCGACTATCTGAACTCGATCCCGCTGCCGGCGATCATCGCCGTCTTCCGCGCGCAGCAGCTTGATAACTTTGGCCTAGCAACCGTCGACTCGTCGCTGATCTATTCGATCGTCGACGTTCTCCTCGGCGGCCGTCGCGGCGCTGCGGCGACGCGTGTTGAGGGCCGCCCGTACACCACCATCGAACGCACGCTCGTCACGCGCATGATCGAAGTGGTGCTGAACGATGCCCGGCAAGCCTTCGCGCCGCTGACCGAAGTGGATTTCACGCTCGACCGCATCGAGACCAATCCGCGCTTCGCCGCCATCGCGCGTCCTCCGAACGCGGCTATCATCGTCAAGCTGCGCATCGACATGGAAGATCGCGGCGGCAAGCTCGAATTGCTGCTGCCGTACGCAACGCTCGAACCCATCCGCAAAATGCTGCTGCAGCAATTCATGGGCGAGAAGTTCGGCCGCGACAATATCTGGGAAGGCCACCTCGCCAGCGAGCTGTGGGCCACAAAGCTCGAAGTGCGCGCCGTTCTCGATGAGCACAAAGAGCCGCTGCGCAAAATACTCGATCTCAAGGTCGGCGACACGCTGATGCTGGATGCGCCGCCGGACTCACCGGTCGCGCTGAAGTGCGGTGCGGTGGATCTAAGCGTCGGCCGCGTCGGCCGCATGGGTCATAGCCTCGCGGTGCGGGTGGAGAAGGCGATCGCGCCTGCCGTCCAACACGCCGTGATGAAATTAGGAGGCGGCAAATGAGCCCCATCACTCTCGTCATCGAAGTCGTACTCGCGCTGATGCTCGCGATCTGCCTGTTCTACTTCTGGCGCCTCGATCAGAAGCTGAACGCGCTGCGCACCGGCCAGGATGGGGCGCTCCGCGCCGCCGCTGAGCTCGCACAAGCGACAGCGCAAGCCGAGCAGGCGGTGCGCGCGATGCGCGCAACAGCACAGGACGCCGGCCGCGATCTCCAGGCCCGCATCAACGATGCGCGCGCCACGGCCGATCGTCTGGGGCTCGGCGCCGGGCGTGTGCGCTCTTCCGCTGACGTTGGCGCAGTTCGCGGCAGGGTGTGATGACGCAGAAGAAACCCAACGCTCCGAAGAAGGCCGTCTCCGTCCGCCTCATGCCTGCGGTGATGGTGACAGTCGCCGCAGTGCTCGGTCTCAAAGCCGTAGCGATGGCGGAGTCCGTCGCCGAAACCGTGGCCAGCACTGGCCATGAAGAAACGGCGACGAACGCCGAAGCTCACGGCGAAGAAGCCGCCGCCACGCCGGCGGTCGCGCAATGCGCCGCGCCGTCGCTCGCGGAAATGGCGGGTCTGAGCCAAACCGAAGTGCAGGTGCTGCAAGCCCTCGGCGCGCGCCGCCAAGCGCTCGATGCGCGCGGCGAGCAAATCGAAACCCAAGACGCGCTGATGATCGCCGCCGAGCAGCGCATGACCGAGCGCTTGGCCGAACTCCGCCAGCTCGAAACGCACGTGAACGATCTGCTGGGCCAACTCGACGAAGCCCAGGAGACGCGACTGCGCAATCTGGTGAATGTCTACGAGCGTATGCGCGCCAAGGATGCCGCCGCCGTGTTCGATGGTCTTGAGGATGAAGTGCTGGTGCAGGTCGCCAGCCGTATGCGCCAGGCAAACCTCGCCGAAGTCATGGGCCGCATGGATCCCAACCGCGCACGGGCGCTCACGCAAATGCTGGCCGATCGCGCCCGGCCGCCGACGAGCGGTGGCAATCTGCTGGATCGTTCGCGTGCGTCCACGCCGCAACCCGCGGCAGGCCGCTAAACCCGCGCTTAACCGCGCCCGGAGAGAATTAAGCCACGCTTAACGCATGAAGTCCTTGCGCTCTCCGCTGGCGATCGCCACCGCCGCCTTGATGGCGGCGCCGCCTGCGCTTGCGCAGCCGATCCAGCTCACGCCGCAAGCGCAGACACTGCCGGCCGAAACACAGACCGCGCCACCAGCGCCGCCCGCCGCGACAGCGCCGATCCCGAGCGCGACGACAACAACCGGACAACCTGCGGAGTTGCGCGGCCCAAGCGGCCCGCTGCCGAGTTCGATCGACATCGCGCTCACTGCGCCGCCTTCACCGCCGCCACCTCCACCCGCGCCGCCACCGCCGCCACCGGCTGCGCCGCCCCCGCCACCACCTCCGCCGCCTCCACCACCGCCGCCACGTATGGCGTCGGTCCCAAATGCGACGGTGACGGTCGGCGCGCAGCAAGAGTTCACGCGCCTCGCATTCCGCTTCGCCGGCCCGACGACGGTGACGCCGCTGTTGCAAGGCAACCGGCTCGACCTGCGCTTCTCGCGCGCCGCCGATATGGACATCGCCGAGCTGCGCGCCACGCCGCCGCGTTTCGTGCGCGAAGTGCGCCGCGTCAGCGCCGCCGGCGCGCCCGTGCGCCTCCAGCTCACTCTCCAACCCGGCGTGCGCCAACGCCACTTCGTTGACGGCGACCGTGTCGTCATCGACTTGCTGCCGCCGGAAGGTGCGACCGAAGAATCTCTCGCCGCCAACAGCGACAGCACGGCGCCCGCACCGGCGCTTCGCCCAGTCAACGGCACGGGCCGCGTTCAACTCGTCGAAAACGCCGACGACACGCGGATCACCGTCACATGGCCCGCGCCCGCGCGCGCGGCTGCGTTCCGCCGTGGCGAAGCGATCTGGATTGTGTTCGACGCTGCTGGCCGAATGGATTTGAGTGGCGTCGCCCGTGTTGGCCGCCGTCACCAGGATGTGACGGTGGTGCAGGGGCAAGGCATAATCGGCATTCGCGTGCCAGCGCCCCCTGAGGTGCAAGTTTCTGCGCGCGCCGACGACAACGCTTGGACATTCACGCTCGCCGCGCGCGCCACTGCGCCAGCCGCCGCGCAGCTCACGCGCGAAGTTGGCGCCGATGGGCGTGGGCGCATGAGCGTGCGCTTCGGCCGTGAAGGCGTCGTGCGCTGGATCAACGATCCCGAAATCGGCGACCGCATCGCCGTCGCCATGCTCGGCGGCCCAGCGCGCGGCGTCGACACGCGCCGCGCCACGCTCGAAGCCGCCATTCTTCCCGCGGCGCACGGCGCCGTCGTTGAACCGCGCGCCGATGATGTAACCGCGACCTATGACGCCGGCACACTCACCGTCACACGCGGCCAGGGCCTGATCGCCGCCGCGCCCGCCGCGCAAAGCGATCTCGAAGCTGGCCTGAACGCTGCGATGATGGAGAACACTCTGGGCGGCGCGCCGATGCACGACTCCACCGCGACCACCAATCTCGTGCAAGTGCGCGAGCGTATCGATCAGCTGACGCGTGCGGCTGCGGAAGAGGGCGTACGCGAAGGCGCCTCCGTCGAAGCGCGCATGGCGCTGGCGCGCTATCTTCTCGAAAATGAATTCGCCGCCGAAGCTTTGGGCGCGCTCCGCATTGTCGCCATCAACCAGGGCGAATTGGTTGAGATCGATCCCGAATATCGCCTGCTGCGCGGCGCCGCCAACGTAATGATGGGCCGCGTGCACGCCGCGCAACCTGATCTCACGGCCTCAGCGCTAATGAACAATCCATCGGCCGCGCTCTGGCGCGGCTACGCGGCGGCGCTGCAGCAGAACTGGGCCGACGCGCGCCGCGAACTCGAGCGAGGGGCAGGCGGCCTCGAAGAACACCCGCCGGCTTGGCGCGCCCGTTTCCAAATCGCTCTCGCGCAAGCGGCGATGGAGCTGAACGATTACGCCGCCGCCGAAGCCGCCGCGCGTGCGGCCATGGCGGAAGCGCCGGACCAAACGATCCGCCTACAAGGTCGCCTGATCGAAGCGCGCATCGTTGGCGCTCGTGGCGACACCGCCCGAGCGCTCACAATGCTCGACGAGCTTGCGCGTACGCATGACGAGGAAACCGCCGTCCGCGCGCAGGTCGAGGCCATCCGCGTCCGCCGCGCCACTGGCGTGATGCGCGCCGTCGACGCGGTCGAGCCGCTCGAAGCATTGCGCTTCCGTTGGCGCGGCAACTCCACCGAACTCGCTATCGTCGGCATGCTTGGCGAGACCTATTCCGAACTGGGCCGTTGGCGCGAAGCGCTCGCCACAATGCGCATCGCCGCCGATCGCTTCCCAACCGATCCCGCTTCGCGCCAGCTGCGCGCGGATATGTCGACCTTGTTCGAGCGTCTCTTTCTCGATGGCGAAGCCGACCAGCTCGAACCGATCCAGGCGCTCGGCCTCTTCTACGAGTTCAGCGACCTGACGCCCGTCGGCCCGAACGGCGACCGCATCGTGCGCCTGCTCGCCGGCCGCCTCGTCCATGTCGATCTGCTCGAGCAGGGCGCGCAGCTGCTCCAGCACCAAGTGGACGAGCGCCTGCAAGGCGTCAGCAAAGCGCAAGTCGCCGCCGATCTCGCCGCGATCTATCTCATGGATCATAAGCCCGATCGCGCACTCACCGCGCTCGCCGGTTCGCGCCAGCCCAATATTCCGCAAACGCTGCAAGCGGACCGCCGCATCCTCGAGGCACGCGCTCTCTTGGATCTCGGCCGCCTCGATGGCGCCGCTGAGCTTGTCGAGCGCGACCGCAGCGAAGATGCCCAACGCGTCCGCGCCGAAGCCGCCTGGCGCGCCCGCGACTGGCAGCGAGCTTCGGTCGAACTACGCGCTCTGCTCAACATGCGTAACCGCTCGCAGCCGCTCGACGGCCACGGCCGCCAAGCCGTGCTACGCACGGGCGTCGCGCTGACGCTTGCGGGTGACGAAGCTGGCGTACGTACGCTCTATCGCGACTACGCTGGCGATCTCGCCAACACCGAAGAAGCGGACGCTTTCGAGATCGTGGCCTCGGGTGTTCACGCCGATGGCGCCGCGATCCGCGATGTCGCCCGCGCTGTCGCGCGCACCGATCTGCTCGATCGCTTCCTGCAGCGCCAACGCGCGCGCATGACGGAGCAGGCCGCGCGCGCACAGGCGCAAGCCAACACAACGCAAACACCGGCGCCCGCAGCACCGCAAACACCAGCGACGCCGCCGCCGCAAGCGGCGCTCCCGGCGCCCAGCAATCGCGCACATCCCGAAGCCGGCGCCTAAGCGCTCTTAAGGTTAGCGCGCGCCGCAACCACCTTGCCGTTGTTTGTACTTTACAAGTCGCCGCGCGCTTGGCGTCATGCCTGCGCTATGGCGGGCCCCATTTCTGTAGTCATCCCAACGCTGAACGCAGCGCGCACACTGCCGCGCGCGCTCGCGCCTTTGGTTGACGGCATGGCGGAGGGGCTTATCCGCGAGGTGATCGTCAGCGACGGCGGCTCGCAGGATGAGACGCTGGAAATCGCTGACGCCGCCGGCTGTACGCTCGTCTCAGGCGAGGCCGGTCGCGCCAAACAACTCCGCACCGGCGCGATGCGCGCGAAAGGTAAATGGCTGCTCTTCCTTCATCCCGGCACGTCGCTCGCGCAGGGGTGGACCGATGAAGTGCAACTCTTCCTGCAATTCAACGAAGCGCGGAAACGCGCGGCGACCTTCAAGCTCGCCTTCGACGACAAGTCAGCGAAAGCCGCGCTCTTCTGGGCCCGCGCGCGAGCGCAAGTGATGAAGCTGCCGCACGGCGATCAGGGCTTGCTGATCTCGCGCTTTCTCTACGATGGCTTGAACGGCTATCGCGATGTCGCCAACGAAGACATTGATCTCGCGCGCCGCATCGGCGGCAAGCGTTTGATGTTTCTCGAAAGCGAAGCGGTCACCAGCGCCGACAACTACCGTCGCGCCACGAACCCGGCCGAGAATGTCGGCATCATGGCGCGTTATTTCCTTGGCGCCGATCCGCTGGAACTAGCTAAGCGTTAGCGCTCAGCGCTGCGGCGATCGAGTGGCTGGTAGAGCGCAGGTTGGCCTGCCGCGAGATGATCCAACTCTGGCGTCGGTTGCCCGTAACGCTTACGGCAGAGCGCCATGTGCGAGAGCGAGCGCTCCGCATAGTCGCGGCTTTCCGCGCGCGGCATCATTTCAAGCACGAGCAGCGGATCGAGATCCGCGGGCTGTGTCGCCAGCCAGCGCGAGAGCCAGCCTGGCCCGCCATTGTAGGCAGCAAAGACGCGGCCGAGATCGCCGTCATTGTGAAACTCGGTCATCAGCCACTGCACGTAGTCCTGGCCCAAGCGCATGTTCAGGCCGGGCTCGAACAGCGGCGCCGGCGCGCGGCGATAATTGTGCGTGCGATCCATGTCGCGCGCCGTCGAGGGCAGAAGCTGCATCAAGCCGCGCGCGTTCGAAACGCTGACCGCTTTCGGATTGAAATAGCTCTCTTGGCGCACAATCGCATAGAGCAGCGCGCGATCGAGCGAGAAGCCATTCTCCGGCTCGAACGATGTCGTCGGGCAAAAGCCCGCCGCAACGTCGCGTCCGCCGTACTCCGCTGCGCGAAGCTGTGCGGCCGGCGCTTGCAGCGCGATCGCCAATGCCAAGAACGCGCGGTCGTCATCCGGCGGCAGGTCAGCGTGCAGACGGCGCAATTCGCTTTCGACCTCCGAAAGGCGGCCAAGCTGCGCCAACGCAGCCGCACGGCGCGCAGCCGGGTAGCGCTCGATGAAGCGTGTGACCGTGTCATCGGTGATTTCGGGAATGCTGAACTCAAGCGTGCTGTCGCGGCCGAGCTGCGTTTCAGCGAGTTGGCCGTAGAACGTCCACGGCCGCTGCGCCGCAGCTTCCAGATGTTGCGGAACGCCTTGCGTTTCACCTGCGGCCAAGCGCGAACGCGCCGCCCAATAGTGAACACCTGCACGCGCCCAACCGCCATGATGCGGCCACTGTGCCGAAGCTTCGAACTGACGAACCGCTTCCGCGTAATCGTGCATGCGATAGGCGATCAGCCCGAGCTGCCATTGCGCCACGCCACTGCGCGGCCCGCCGACTTGCGCGTAGGCGATAGTGCGTGCGCCTTCGAAATCACCGGCGCCCATGCGCTCATGAACGCGCTCGATTGCGACGCGCGCTGAAGACGTATCGCCTGGTATCGGCGGCGGCGTGCCCGGCAATGTGCGGCCACGTCCAGACGAGGGGTCCGGCGCGCGCGTGCCATTCCGGCGCGCGCGGCGAGAGCGTGAATCCATCGCGCGGTCATGCACCGCTGGCGCAATGCCGTAATCGCCGTAGCGGTTGAGCCAGCTCGTATAGTCGCCCCAGTCCGCGCGGTAGGAGCGGCTGAGCAGCATCCGCCCACGCACAACGCCATCGAGAACGTCGTCATCGGCGCGCGAAAGCGCCGTGCCGACGCCACGCCAATTCCCCGCCTCAATCGCGCCAAAAGCGTCGCGATAAGCGGCTTCGTCTTGTTCGCTGAGCACCAGGATGCGCGGCTCAGCCACGGCGGCGGGCGCAACGACAGCTGCAACGGAGAAAGCGGCGAGGGCGTAACGGAACGTCATCGGGGCTCTTCGTTCTGAAAGCGTTAGGGATGAGCCGCCCGCGCCACGCCCAGTTCATCGAGCCAAGCTTCGGCGAGCAACAAATCCGACCATGCCAGCCGCTTTTGCTGAGGCTGACGCAGTAGGTATGCGGGGTGAAGCATGACCATCACGTTGATGGGCGCCTTTATCCCCTCACGGTTGTAGCGGAGCCGCCGGCCCCGAAGCTTCATCACGCCGTCCTCGCGCTTGAGCACCGTATGGGCCGCCGCCTTGCCCGTAAGGATCAGGAGCTTGGGCTGGCTGAGCTCGATCAGCCGCTCAACGAAGGGCAGGCAAGAGACAGTTTCGCCCTGCGTCGGATCGCGATTTCCGGGCGGCCGCCAATATATCGTGTTTGAAATCAATACGTTGGCTTCGCGGCTGAGCCCAATCGTGGCCAGCATCTTGTCCAGCAGCTGCCCAGACCGGCCCACGAACGGCTTGGCCTGCTCGTCCTCGTCCTTGCCGGGAGCTTCCCCCAGGATCAGCACCGGTGACCCATCGACGCCATCGGAAAATACGGTATTTCGCGCCGTAGCCTTCAGGGCGCAGCCGTCGAATTTATCCACAGCCGCGCGGAGCTCGGCGATGGTCGAAGCCTCCGCGGCCATGGCTCGCGCGGTGTTAACAGCGTCCTCGGCTGGTTGAAGTTTCGCCTTCGGTTTGGCCTTGGGCGGGGGCGGTTCGATCCGGAACGGCTCGCGCGCTGGCAACGACCGGTTCGCAGGCGAAGCTGCCGCCGGCGCCGTCTCGGGCCGCGCCGAGAACACCGCTTCGGCCTCGTCCATGTCGACGCCCGCGGCCCGCCAGAAGGCGAGCAGCGCACGCGCGGCATTCTGCGAAGCGGCGGCGTTCTCCATGGCGCCTGTTATGACCGGACTCGCGCGAATCGCCAAAGCGACGCGAGCAGCTTGCACCTCATCGCAACCGCTTTGATAAAGCAGCCAAGAAACGTGAAGGGATTCAAATGGCCGAAGAAGCCCCTGAGCGCGAAGCGATGGAGTACGACGTTGTCATCGTTGGCGCGGGGCCTGCTGGCCTTTCCGCTGCGATACGTCTGAAACAACTCGCCGCCGCAGCTGGAAGTGAAGTGAGTGTAGCGGTGCTGGAGAAGGGCGCCGAGGTCGGCGCGCACATTCTCTCCGGCGCGGTGATTGATCCGTGCGCGCTGAACGAACTCATTCCTGATTGGAAAGAGAAGGGCGCGCCGCTCGACACGCCGGTTACCGACGATCAGTTCAAAATCCTCGGTCCCGCGGGCGCAGTGTCGCTGCCGATGTTCCTGATGCCGCCGTTGTTCAACAATCACGGCAATTATGTCGTGTCGCTGTCGAACGTGACGAAGTGGCTCGCAACGCAAGCCGAAGAACTCGGCGTCGAAATCTATCCCGGCTTCGCCGCTTCAGAGGCGCTTTTCGACACAGCGGGCGCGCTGAAAGGCGTTGTCGCCGGCGTGGTCGGTATCGCCAAGGACGGCCACAAGAAGCCCGATTATCAGCCCGGTATGGAATTGCACGGCAAGTACGTGTTCATTGCCGAAGGCGTGCGCGGCTCGCTCGCGAAAGTGCTGCAAAACAAATACGACCTGGCCGCCAAGAGCGATCCGCAAAAGTTCGGCATCGGCATCAAAGAACTCTGGGAAGTGCCGAAGGAGAAGCACAAGCCGGGCCTAGTGCTGCACACCGTCGGCTGGCCGCTCGACGACGATACCGGCGGCGGCTCGTTCATGTACCACTGGGGCGATCGCCTCGTGTACGTCGGCTACGTCGTTCACCTGAATTACAAGAATCCCTACCTCTCGCCGTTCGACATCTTCCAGCAGCACAAGCTCCATCCGGAAATTCGCCAGCACATCGAAGGCGGCAAGCGCATCGCGTATGGCGCGCGCGCCATCACCGAAGGCGGCTTCCAGTCGGTGCCGCGTCTCTCATTCCCGGGCGGCGCGCTGATCGGTTGCTCGGCTGGCTTCGTCAACGTGCCGCGCATCAAAGGCAGCCACAACGCGATGAAGTCCGGCATGCTCGCCGCAGAAGCCGCGTTCGAAGCGCTCTCGCATGGCCGCCAACGCGATACGCTTGATGCTTACGACGAGGCCTATCGCACAAGCCCGATCTACAAGGATCTGAAGCGCGTCCGGAACGCCAAGCCCATGCTGTCGCGCTTCGGCACGTTCTGGGGCGGCGTCGTCGGCATGTTCGACATGTGGACCAACACGCTGCTGGGCGACTTCTCGTTCTTCGGCACGCTGAAGCATGGCAAGACCGACGCCGCCTCAACCGGCAAAGCCAAGAACTACAAACCGATCACATACCCAAAGGCGGACGGCGTCCTCACTTTCGACAAGCTAAGCTCGGTCTATCTCTCGAACACCAACCATGAGGAAGACCAACCCGCTCACTTAACCTTGAAGGACCCGACCATCCCCATCAGGGTCAATCTTCCCGAATACGCCGAGCCAGCGACACGATATTGCCCGGCTGGCGTGTACGAAGTGCTGTACGATGAGGCAGGGGGTAATCCACGCTTCCAGATTAACGCTCAAAACTGCGTTCACTGCAAAACGTGCGATATCAAAGACCCAAGCCAGAATATAAATTGGGTGACGCCCGAAGGCGGCGGCGGGCCGAACTACGCCAATATGTGAGCTGCGTCCCGCGATAGCGGGAGAAAGGACGAAAGAATGCGTTGGGCCATACTGGCGGCGAGCGTTGCAGCAGCAGCGGTCACGGCGAATGCGACTTGGGCCCAAGAGGTGAAGCCCGAAACCGGTGCGCAGCAAACCTCCGGTGAGCAGGCAAGCATCACGCCGGTCGCGCTTCTCCGCACCACGTCTCCGCCCAACGCGTCGGCCACGCGCACTTACGACACGCCCGAAGCGGCGCTTCTCCAGGCTGACATCGATTACCTCGTCCGTGAAGGCCACCGCGCCGTCGCCCGCAACGACGAAGACGGCCTTTGGTACGCCGCCGCGTTCGCTGACGATCTGGCCGCCCATCGCTACGCTGAAGCACGCCGTGTGCTTCAGGGCGCGCCGGGCGGCGCCAATGGCGCGTTCGCTGATATGCTTGAGCCGTTCCTGATCGCGGCCGAAGGCGATGTGGATCGCGCCGTTGAGCGCGTCGACTCCGGCGCCGACAACCTCCCAGCGCCGCTGCCGGAAGTTGCGCGCGCACTGCTGTTCGAATCTTCGAACCGCTTGCCGGAAGCCGCCGCCGTCTACGCCCTTATGGTCGAGCGCCTGGACACAACACCGCCCGGCGACGGCGAACCGCAAACCAGCGCCGAGTTCGATCGCGCGCTCAACGCCGCGCGCGTCACCCACGCCGTCTATCGCGCGGCGCTCGTTCACCACCGCCTAGGCCGCCGGGAAGAAGCGCGCCGCTACTACAACATTGTCCTCGGCTTCGCGCCGCGTGCGGTTGATGTGAAAGCGAACCTGGCGCGCCTCGATGCGGGGCAGCAGCCATTCGAAGAGCCGCTCACAGTCGTCGGCGCGACCGGCCGCTGGATGCTCTTCATCTCGGAATTCCTGACCCAAGCCGAAACGCTCTCCGCCATGATCGCGCAGCGCGATCCGGAGCAGGGCTTCGCTTCCACATCGGGCACGGCGCTTCTGCAACTCGGCACGCTGCTCGCCGAGGATTCAGACGATTGGCGCCTTTACGCGGCGCAGCAGACGCTCGAGGCGGGCGGCGCGGACGGCGCCGAGCGTATCGTCAGCCAGATCCGCGACAGCAGCCCGTTCGCACCCGACGCACAGATCACGCGCGCCTCGATCGAAATCGAACGAGGCAACGATCAAGCCGCCGCAGCCGCTGCTGAGCGCGCACTCGCCATCGCTGGCGACCGCTGGTCGATCATCGCTTCTGTTGGTGACATCTACCGTCGCATCGGCCATCCCGATCGCGCGATCCCGGCGTTTGACCGCGCACTTACGTTGGCGCAGGCGGACAAGGATCGCGCCGACGTGCTCGGCTGGCGCGCCTACGCGAACCGCTTCGCAGGCAATCTGCCGGCCGCCACCGCCGACATGCGCGCCGCCTATCAACTCGATCCGAGCTCGGACACGCGCTTGCTCTACGTCTCAATCCTCATGGACGATCCCGCCGCGTGGCGCGATGGCGTGCAGATGGCGCGCAGCCTCTTCGCTGAGCAGCCGGACTCAGTGCTGCGTCTCAATGCGCTTGGTTATGCACTCATCCAGCGCCCCGAAGGTCTGGAAGAGGGCTATCGCCTGCTGTGGCGCGGCTTCAATTACGGGCAGACCGACTATGCCGTCATCGATAGCCTCGGCTGGGCCTACTATCTCTACGGCCACTTCGATCAAGCGCGCGCACTGATCGAACGCGCCAATGATCTCTCCGCCGGCGACCCGAACGCGGAAATCCTCGATCACCTCGGCGATGTCTATTGGCGTCTCAACCGCCGCGACGACGCGCGCAGTGCTTGGCGTCGCGCACTTGAAGCGCGCCCCGACGCCATTCGTCGCCGCTCGCTGGATACAAAAGTGTCGCGAGGGCTCACCGCGCCGGCGCCGCGCCAGCAACCTCTGCCGCAAGTGTCGTTGCCGGAAGGTCCGTCGCAACGGGAAGATCTCTAAGTGCTTCGCACTGCCGCGCTTGCCGCCAGCGTCTGCCTCGCGGCATGCGCCAACACGGTGGGCCAGTCCGCGCCGGAGTCGCGTTCCTATGCGGACTATTTGGTCGGGCGCGTCGCCAACGCGCGCTCCGATCACACAGCCGCGGCGGATCGCTACTTCTCAGCGCTATCACGTAAGCCTGGCGATGAATCTCTCATCGAAGGCGCGCTCACCGCCTCGCTCGCCGCTGGCGACGTCGACCGCGCCCGCCGCGCTGCGCGCATGGCGTCACGCACCGATGCGCCAGCGCTTGCGCACATCGTGCGCGCGTCCGACGCGATCGCCGCGCAACGTTGGTCGCAGGCCAGCGCCGAACTCGAACACGTCGAAGGCACTGCCGCCGAGGAGCTTCTCGCGCGGATGCTGGCTGTCTGGACGCAAACAGGCCAAGGCCGCGTCGGCGACGTTGCGGGCGATCTCGCGCCACTTGCTTCAATCCGGCCTTATGGCGGGCTTTTCGCTTACCAGCAGGCGATGGTTCTCGACTATTCTGGCCAACAGACGGAAGCGCTCGCCGCGTACAACACAGCGGCGCAGGGCGGCCTCTGGCTCCCGAACGGTGTTGGCCGCCACGCCGATCTCCTCGTGCGCACCGGCGCGCGCGATCAGGCGCTGGCCTTGCTCAGCACCGAGACCAATCAGGGGAATCCGGCGCTCGCCGCTGCACGCGCGCGGATTGAAGCCGGCGAAACTGTCACGATGGAGCGTCTAACTGCCGCGCGTGGCGCCGCCGCTGCCGTGTACGGCCTCTCGGTGATCTTCCGCCAGGAGCACGACCCAGCCGCGAGCCTGTCCGCGCTAACGCTCGCGCTCATGCTCGATCCGGATTTCGACGGCGCACGTCTCGCGCTGGCGCAGCAGCAGTCCGAACTCGGCCATATCGATCGCGCGCGCGCTATCATCGCCGAGATCAACCCGAACTCACCGTACGCGCTGAGCGCGCGCATTCTCGAATCCTGGATGATCCACGATAACGGCGATGAGGCCGGCGCCATCGCGCTCGCGCAAACCAACGCCGCGACGGGCGACACGCGCGCCCGCCGCACGCTCGCCGACATGTATCGCGGCGCCGAGCGCTTCGCCGAAGCCGAGCCGATCTACACTGAGCTCATCGCCGAACGCCCCAATGAATGGCGCTCCTATTTCTCACGCGGCGCCGCCCGCGAACGTCTCGGCCGCTGGCCGGAAGCCGAAGCGGACTTCCAGCGCGCGCTCGAACTGTCACCTGATCAGCCGGATGTGCTGAACTATCTCGGCTACAGTTGGGTCGATCGCGGCGAGAAATTGCAGGAAGGCTTGGCGATGATCCGCCGCGCCGCCGAACTTCGTCCGATGTCCGGCGCGATCATCGATAGCCTCGGCTGGGCTTACTATCGCTTGGGCGATTATCCGCAGGCCGCTGATTGGCTCGAAGCCGCGGTTCGCCTTGAGCCCGCAGATGCGACACTGAACGATCACCTTGGCGACGTCTATTGGCGCCTCGATCGCCGCATCGAAGCGCGCTTCCAGTGGCAGCGCGCGCTGACGCTCGATCCCGATAACGCCGACGCCATCCGCGCCAAGATCGAGAACGGCCTGCCGCCCGCGCCGCCGCCGCAATCGGCGACGCGATGAGTGTCCGCGTCTTCGCGCCGGCGAAGATCAATCTCACGCTAAAAGTCGGCCGTCCACGCGCTGACGGTTATCATCCGCTCCAAAGCGTCGTCGCGTTCGCCGACGTCGGCGACATAGTCGAAGCGGAAGAGGGCGACGATCTCTCGCTGAGCATACGCGGAGATTTCGCAGACGGCCTCTCTGCTGGCGCGGACAATCTCGTCATGCGCGCCGCGAGCGCATTGGCCGAAGCGGCGGGTGTCGCGCCACGCGCGCGCATCTCACTTGAGAAAAATCTTCCGATCGCCTCCGGCATCGGCGGTGGTTCATCCGATGCCGCGTCAGCGCTTGTCGCTCTCAACCAACTCTGGAACCTGAACTGGCCAACGCAACGCCTCGCCGAGATCGGCGCGAAGCTCGGCGCGGACGTGCCGGTGTTCTTCTCCGGCGGCGGCGCTGCCTTCATGACCGGCACGGGCGAACACTTCGCACGCATGCGCGCGCCCGCGCTCGCCGCTGTTCTTGTGAACCCGCTGCAAGCCCTCTCAACACCAAGCGTTTATCGCGAGTTCGATCGTATGAACCTTGGCTCCGCATTGGCAGATGACGCCGCGCCTCCATCATGGAACAGCGAAGCCGAAGCGCTCGCCGCCATGGGCGCACTCGGCAACGACCTCGAGCCCGCCGCGCGCGCGCTGATGCCCGTCATCGCCGACATCATTGCCGAACTCAAACGCCACGCCGGAGTAAGCCACGTCGCGCTCTCCGGCAGCGGCGCCACGCTGTTCGCGATCGTGGAGAACTCAGCACGCGCTGAGCAACTGGCTGAGGAACTTAGCGCCAAGCACGCCGACTGGTGGATCCAAGACACGACCCTCGGCGCTTGACCCAATACCGCCGCCCGCTATAGCCGCCGCCAATGAGTGGCGGCGTGCTCCTGGATTTGGCCTTCGTCGTCGCCATTGCGCTGGTGACGAGTTTCGTCGTCTGCCGCGCCATCATTTGGATCGGCCCGGTCGACGCGCCGAATGAAGAACGCAAACAGCACCGCGATCCAACCCCCACCAGCGGCGGCATCGGCATAGGCGCGGGCTACGCCGCCGCCATGGTGGTGCTCAGCCTCTTCTCGCTCGAATGGCGTCACATCGTCAGCCCGCAGGGCGTCTCCATGCTCTGGATCTCGGCGCTGTTCGCTTACCCGCTGCTTTTCGTCGGTTTCATCGATGATGCCCGCCATCTCAGCGCGCCGTTCAAGTTCGCCGTCTACGCGGCGCTCTCCATTGCCGCCGCTTGGCTCATGGGCGTGGTAGAGGACGTCCGCATTGGCGACATCCTCATCGACTTGCCATTTGCCGTTGGTCTCGCCGGTACCGCGCTTTGGGTGTTCACGCTCTTGAACGCCGTCAACTTCATGGACGGCGCCAACGGTATGGCCATGGGCTCCGTTGCTGTTGGCCTGATTTCAACCGCCATCATCGCATTGGAAGGCGATAGCGTCGGCGGCGCCGCGATCGCATTATGCGGCGCCGGCGCGATCGCTGGCTTCTTGCTCTGGAATTTTCCCAAGGGGCGGCTCTTCGCCGGAGATTCCGGTGCGCTCTTCGCTGGCGCTCTCTCGGCCTTCGCGTGCCTCATCGTCATCGCCCGCACCGGCATGTCGCCGCTCGTCGCGCCGATCCTATTCTTCCCACTGCTCGCCGACGCGCTGATGACGTTGCTTTATCGCGCGCGCCGCCACCGCTCGCTTTTCGTCGCGCACGCCGAGCACATCTATCAGGTCGCCATTCTCTCCGGTTGGAGCCACGCGCGCATCACCGTGGTTTACTGGCTCGCGATGGCTGCGTGCGGCGCTATCGCGCTCCTCGCCAGCCGTGACCCCGCGCACGTCGCCCCAGCGATCGCACTCGCGGCGCTTGCTGGCCTGGCTGTCGCCATCGACATTACGGTGCGCCGGGGCGCTGAAATCCGCGGCATCCTCAAGCCCTGAAAATTGCAACTTTGCCCATTGACGGGCCGGCTGTGCCGTTATAAATAACCGAACAGTTATAGAAAAGAACGGTTATGCAAAGTTCCGAACGTCTGGATCTGACCTTCGCCGCGCTCGCCGATCCCACAAGGCGGGCCATCCTGGCTCGTTTGGCCACCGGCGAGGCGTCCGTTCAGGAGCTCTCCGGACCGTTCGAGATGAGCCAGCCCGCAATTTCCAAGCACCTCAAAGTGCTGGAACGCGCAGGGCTCATCTCCGTCGATATCGATGCGCAGCGCCGCCCGCGCCGCCTCGAACCAAAGCGATTGGAGGAAGCCGTGGATTGGATCGAACGCTACCGCGAGATCTTCGAGCAGAACTACCAACGCCTCGATGCGCTGCTCGAAGAGCTGCAAGCGAAACCCGCGAAACCCGCGAAGCGCAAAAGAAAAAAGAGCTGACCCATGTCGGCAATGCTTTCGGTCGTTCGTTCCTTGAGCAGGCGGCCCAACATAAAATCCAAGGAGAAGACAATGCCCATCGAAGTCACGCAACCAAGCGATCGCGAAGTTCGCGTCGTGCGTACGTTCAAGGCGCCGCGCCAATTGGTGTGGGATGCGCACACGAAGCCCGATCTGGTTACGAAATGGATGCTTGGTCCACCCGGTTGGAGCATGCCTGTGTGCGACATGGATGTGCGCGTCGGCGGCAAGTATCGGTGGACGTGGAAGAGCCAGGAAGACGGCAAGCAATTCGGCTTCTTCGGCACGTTCACGGAAGTGAATGCGCCCGCAAAGCTCGTGCATGACGAATATTACGATCCAGGCGATATCGCCAGCGACATGCCGACCAGCGAGCCGGCGAGCGTCACGCTCGAACTCAGCGAGCAAAGCGGTGTCACCACGCTCATCTGCACGATGAAGTTCGCATCGAAGGAAGCACGCGATGGCGCTGTCTCCACCGGCATGACCGACGGTATGGAGATGGGCTACGCGCGCCTCGACGACATGTTCAAGAAGCAAGCGGCCTAAGGAGAGAAGACAATGCCAAAGCCCGCAGAAGTTACGTTGCCAAGCGATCGCGAAGTGCGCGTCGTTCGCCAATTCAACGCCCCGCGTCAGCTCGTCTATGACGCGCACACAAAGCCCGAACTGCTTCCGAAATGGCTCGGCTATCCAGGCTGGGACATGCCGGTGCGCGACATGGATGTTCGCGTTGGCGGCAAGTATCGCTGGCAATGGAAGAACCAGGAAGACGGCAAGAGCTTCGGCTTCTATGGCGTCTTCACCGAGGTCGAAGCGCCTGCGCGCCTCGCGCACGATCAATATTATGATCCGGGCGATATCGGCGGCGCGATGCCCGCAGGCGATCCGTGTGTCGTGTCAGTCGATCTCACGGAGCAAGGCGGCGTCACGACACTCGTCTGCACCATGAAGTTCGCGTCGAAGGAAGCGCGTGACGGCGCTGTCTCCACCGGCATGACCGATGGCATGGAGTTCAGCTACACCCGCCTCGACGACGTCTTCAAGCAAGCGGCCTGAGGAGGTAGCCCCATGTCAAAGATTGCACCTCACCTCTGGTACACCGAGAAGGCCGGTGAAGCGGCGAAGTTCTATGCGTCGATCTTTCCGGACTCGCGCATCGATATGCTGACGACCATCCCGGCGGACACGCCGAGCGGCCCAGCTGGCACCATAGAGATCGTGGAGTTCACGTTGTGCGGCCAAAGGTTCATGGCCATTGGCGCGGGCAAGCACGATCCTTTCAACGACGCCATCTCGCTGCATGTCACGTGCGAAGATCAAGCTGAGCTCGACCGCTATTGGGACGCGCTCAGTAAGGACGGTGGCAAGCCCGTTGCCTGCGGCTGGATCACGGACAAGTACGGCGTGCGCTGGCAAATCTCGCCGCGCCGTCTTGGCGAGCTGATGAAGTCGAAAGAGCCGGGCGTTGCCAAGCGCGTCAGTGAAGCGATGCTAAAGATGGTCAAGTTCGACGTCGCCGAACTCGAACGCGCCGCGAAAGGCTGAGCCCCATGGCAGCCAAGGATGCGGACGCCTATCTCGCCAAGCTCAGCGCCGACAAACGCGCGACGCTGGAGAAGGTGAGAAAGGCGATCCGCGCTGCGGCGCCAGATGCGGAAGAGGGCATCAGCTACGGCATGCCCGCCTTCATCCAGGGCAAGCCCATCGCCGGCTACAACGCCAGCGCCACGCACTGCTCCTACTTCCCGATGAGCGGCGCAATCACCGCGCAACTCGCCGACGATCTAAAGAACTACGAAGTCAGCAAAGGCGGCTTCCGCTTCCCAATAGGCAAGCCACCGCCCTCCGCGCTCATCCGCAAGCTCGTCAAAGCGCGCCTCGCGGAGATCGAGGTCGCAAAGCCAGCAAAGAAGACGGCGACTAAGGTCGCTGCGGGCGATGCCGCTGTCGCCGCTTATCTCAAGAGCCTCAAGCATCCGCTGAAGAAGGAGATTGAGGCCGTTCGCTTGATCATCCTGGGTGTAAGTCCGGCAATCAGCGAAGGCATCAAATGGAACGTCCCGAGCTTTCGCGCCGAGAAGGAATGGTTCGCCACTTTCAATGTGCGCTCGCGCGATAGCGTGCAGCTCATCTTCCATCTCGGCGCCCAGACGCGCGCCGACCTGAAAGCCTTCAAGCTCGCCGATCCGAACGGCTTGGTGAAATGGCTCGGCAAAGATCGCGCGATGGTGACGCTCGGCAGCGGACGCGATATTCCTAAGCAGCGCAAAGCACTAGAGACGATCGTGCGCGCTTGGACCAAGCAACTCTGATGGCGACGAAAACCAAAGCCGCGCCGAAAAAAGCAACATCGACCAAGAAGGCGGGCGCGCCGAACGTGAAGGCGATCGTTGCCGAACTGAAGCGTAGCGGTTCAGCGGCCTACAAAGCCGACATGGCCAAGCGCTACGGCATCGTCACCAAAGCGGAAGTCTACGGCACCTCCGTCGCTGCGCTCCGCGCCATGGCGAAGAAGGTCGGCTACGACCACGAACTCTCGGAAAAGCTCTGGGCCACCGGCATCCACGACGCCCGCATGCTCGCGACGATGGTGGATGATCCCGCCGACGTCACGCCCGCGCAGATGGAGCGCTGGGTGAAGGACATGGACAATTGGGGCATCGTCGACACGGCGTGCTTCCACTACTGGGACCGCAGCCCGCACGCCTTCGCCAAGATCGAAAAATGGTCGAAGGCCAAGGACGAGTTCGTGAAACGCGCCGCCTTCGCGTTGCTCGCCAGCTGTGCGCTGCACAAGCAAGGCACGGACGAACAGATGCTGCGCGGTCTCGAACTGATCGAGCGCGAAGCGTCCGACAATCGCAACTTCGTCAAGAAGGCCAACAACTGGGCGCTCCGCGCCATCGGCGGCAAGAAAAGCCCAAAGCTCCGTGCCGCCGCCCGCGAGCTCGCCGAGCAGCTCGCAAGCTCTGACAACGCAACAGAACGGTGGAACGGCAAGGACGCGCTCCGCGCCTTCGCCAAGGGAGGCAAATGATGTTCGAGAAGGTGGCCTTCACGATGTACGCGGTCGAGGATCCCGCGCGGGCGCGCGATTTCTACGAGAACACGCTGGGGCTAAAGCTCGGCAGTCATGGCAGCCATGGCGCTATGCATTGGATCGAGTTCGATTTGCCTGGCGGTGGGTGCCTGGCGCTTACCAACGCAACGGGTCAGAAGCCGGGTGGCGGCGGTACGGTGGCGTTTGAAGTTGCCGATCTGGACGCGGTGATCGCCGATCTTAAGGCGAAGGGCGTGACGTTCCGGAGTGACATTATAAAAGGGCCGCGCTGCCGGATGAGCAACATCCTCGACAGCGAGGGCAATGGCATTGTGCTCCACCAACTGGATCACAAGCACTGACGCTTAGTACGCCCGCTCCACCACAAATTCCGGCAGCGCCTCAAGCGCTTCCCGATACGCATTCGCCGGCAGCGTCTTCAGTGCATCCCGCGCCGCTTCGGCGTGCCCACGCGCCGCTTCGATCGTCAGCGTGATCGCGTCGTGCCGCTTCACCAGTGCCACGGCACGGTGGAAGTCATCGTCCGTGCGTTCGCCGCCGACGGCGCGCCGCCAGAAGGCGCGCTCGCCCTCATCGCCCGCATCGCGCGCGAAGATCACCGGCAGCGTGACTTTGCCTTCGCGGAAGTCGTCACCCGTATTCTTGCCCATGGCCGCGCTCGCGCCACCATAGTCGAGCGCGTCGTCCACGAGTTGGAACGCCAACCCAAGCTCGCGCCCAAACGTCTCCATCGCCGCTGCTTCCGGCCCAGCGCGTCCGGCCGCCACTGCGCCGGATCGCGCCGCCGCCGCGAACAGTGCGGCAGTCTTCGCCGCCACGATCTCCATGTAGCGCTCACGCGTCGTCTCGGCGTCGTTCGCCGCCGCGAGTTGCATGACTTCGCCTTCGGCGATCACGCTCGCCGCGCGCGCGAGAATATCGAGCACCTGAATGTCGCCGGTCTCGACCATCAGATTGAACGAACGCGCGAACAGGAAGTCGCCGACCAGCACGCTGGCTGAATTGCCCCACACGACATTCGCGCTCTTCTTGCCGCGCCGCAGCGAGGAGACATCGACGACATCGTCGTGCAGCAAGGTCGCCGAGTGAATGAACTCAACCGCCGCCGCGAGCTTGCGCGGCCCGTCGCCGCCGCCGCCCAACAGACGCGCGGATGCCAAAGTAATCAGCGGCCGAATGCGCTTGCCGCCCGCGTCTATCAAGTGTTGTGCGAGGTTTGGAATGACGCCGACAGGGCTGGTCAAATACTGGTGAATGATGGTCTCAACAGCGGCGAGGTCTTCGGCCAATAGCGCCGCCAGCCGGTCCACCGCATGGGGCGCCCCCGGCTTTTGCTTGGCTGGTCCGACCGCCGGTCCCAATTGGCCTCCACTTGCCATCACGTCACTGGAAAACGATGCTGGGGGTGACGCGCAGGGTCAAGCTAGGTTCCACCGGTCGCGCGGAAGGGTCGCACGGGCTTTATGGCCGATATTGAGACGACGGAAGACGCACTCCTCAACGGCCGTATCCGCATTCGCCAGCCCGCGCGCGGCTATCGCGTCAACGTCGATACTTTGCTTCTCGCGGCCGCAGTAGAGACACGCGACGGCGCGCGTTTGATGGAAGCGGGTTGTGGTGTTGGCGCGGCGTTGCTCGCTGTTGCGATACGCAATGAGAACGTGACTCTGCTCGGAGTCGAACGCGATCAGAACATCGCATCGATCTCACGCGAAAATGTCGCCGCTAACGCGATGACGCATCGCATCGAAATCGTGACAGGCGATGCGCTCGATCGCAGCGCAAAATTCGGCGTGTTCGATGGCGTGTTTGTAAACCCGCCGTTTGACGAAGAGGGTGAAGGCCGGGCGCCCGCGGAAACGCGGCGTCATGCTCACATCGCCGATGCGCCGCTCGACACTTGGATTGCGGCGCTCGCGGATCGCCTCACGGGCGGCGGCGCGATCACCATGATCCATCGCGCCAGCAAAACGCCGGACATTTTGGCCGCACTCGATGGCCGTCTCGGCGGCGCCGAACTTATCCCCATCCGCCCGCGCGAAGCGGAGCCCGCAAAGCGGGTTTTGGTCCGTGCCCGGAAGGGCTCGCGCGCGCCGTTCCGGCTCTGCCCGGAACTGGCGCTCCACGACGCCTCCGGCGCCAAATACACCCCCGAAACGGAAGCAATTTTGCGGGGTGATGCAGTGCTCAGCTTCGGCTGATTGACTCTGTGGAGCGGGGCGGCCAGGAGTCCGCGCAACGGGCCGCGCCGACGTCGAGTCGCCATGTCCCGGCCAGACACATGAACCCCGTGGGAGAGAGCGGCGAACAGGCCGCCCCCGAAGGAGCAACCGCCCCGGAAACTCTCAGGGAACCGGACCGCGGGGGGATGAACACGCTGGAAAGTGCTGCGCCGCAAGGAGCGCAGCCGCCGACGGAGTAAGCCGCGAACGGACACGCGGTGAATCTCTCAGGCGCCAGGACAGCGGGGGCTCGCGTGCATCTTCGCACGCGTCCGCCACGTACCTGGGAAACGCAATGTCCGATGCCGAACCTAAGAAGCTGCCGCTCGACGCGATCTGGCGCGCGCGCACGTCCAAGTTCGGTGACTTCGCCGGCTATGACATGCCGCTCCAGTTCGAGGGCTTGATCCCCGAACACAATTGGACGCGCCAGCACGCGGGTCTCTTTGATGTCTCGCACATGGGTCCGTCGTTCTTCGCGCTGCCGAAGGGCCATGGCCTGGAAGGCGACGAGGCACACAAGAAGGTCGCGTCACTGATCGAGCGCTTGGTGCCGGCGGACATTCAGGGCCTGAAGCCCGGCCAAGTCCGCTACACCATGATCACCAACGAAGACGGCGGTGTGCTCGACGATCTGATGATCGCGCGCCCGGCCGAACCTGCCGCCGCCGGCGATCTCTACATCGTCGTCAACGCTGGCTGTAAGCATCAGGACTGGGCGCTGATCGAAGAAGCGACCAAGGGCGAAGCGAACCTAGTGCGCGCCGACGATCGCTGCCTGCTAGCGCTGCAAGGCCCGACTGCGCACGTCGCGGCTGCCGCCGTCATCGATCCTGCGCTCGGCGATATGAACTTCATGACCGTGAAGCGCTACGACGCCTTCGGACGCATCACCGTCACGCGCTCGGGCTACACCGGCGAAGACGGCTATGAGATTCTCGTCCGCGCCGAACACGCCACCGATCTCGCCAACGCGCTGCTCGCGCATGCCGAAGTGAAACCGATTGGCCTCGGCGCGCGCGATAGCCTCCGCCTCGAAGCAGGTCTCTGTCTCTACGGCCACGATCTAGACCCGACCACGTCGCCGATCGAAGCCGATCTCGCTTGGACGATCCAAAAGCGCCGCCGCGAAGCGAAAGACTTCCCGGGCGCCAAGCGCATTCTGCGCGAATACGAACTCGGAGCGCCGCGCAAGCGCGTCGGCATCCGCCCGAACGATCGCGCGCCCGCGCGCGAGGGCGTTGAGATTTTCAAGGATGGCAAGAAGGTCGGCGTCGTCACCAGCGGCGGCTTCTCGCCAATTCTCAACGCGCCGATCTCGATGGGCTATGTCGACGCCGCATTCGCCGAGCCCGGCACCGGACTAGAACTCATGATCCGCGGCCAAGCGCGCGCCGCTACGGTCGTGCCACTGCCATTCGTTCCGCATCGTTATTTCCGCCCGAAGAAGGGAGCTTGAGGCCCATGACCAAACGCTACACGAAAGACCACGAGTGGGTTGAGCTGAGCGGCGACATCGCCACCGTTGGCATCAGCACCTACGCCGCCGAGCAATTGGGCGATGTCGTCTATGCTGAGCTTCCCGCCGTCGGCAAAAGCTTCAAGCAAGGCGACGACATGGCCGTCGTCGAGAGCGCGAAGACCGCGTCGGACGTCTATGCGCCGATCTCCGGCGAAGTCGTCGAGTCGAACAGTGAGATCTCCGGCGAGAACTGGCCGATCATCAACGAAGCCCCGCAAGCGGGCGGCTGGTTCGTGAAGCTCAAGGTCGCCGACAAATCCGAACTCGACGGCCTCATGGATGAAGCCGCCTACGCCGATTACGTGAAGGGCCTCTAATGGCGCAGCTGGCGCAACATCATCCCCGCCCCCTTGCGGGGCGGGGGCAGGGGGTGGGGGGCGTTCAAACGCGCCTACGCTCACCAACTAAAGCGCCGCGCCAAGTTCTGATTCACCTGCAGCAGCTGAACGCCCCTCTTTCCCTACCCCTTCCCCGCAAGGGGGAAGGGGACGCCGTGCTTGCATCGTTGGAGTCTTAAACCCGTGCGTTACCTCCCACTCACCGACGTCGACCGCGACCAGATGCTTGGCGTCATCGGCGCCAAGCATGTCGACGATCTCTTCGCCGATGTGCCGAAGGGCGCGCTGCTGAAGGATATCGTCCCGCTGCCGAAGGCGCAGGGCGAGATCGAAGTGCATCGCCACCTGCAGCGCCTGGCGGAGAAGAACACACCGGCCGGCCGCACCGCGTTCTTCCTCGGCGCCGGCGCCTATCGCCATCACGTGCCGGCGAGCGTCGATCACCTCATCCAGCGCAGCGAATTCCTCACCGCCTACACGCCGTACCAGCCCGAAATCGCGCAAGGCACGCTGCAGGCGCTCTACGAATTCCAAAGCCAAGTCGCGCAATTGCTCGACATGGAAGTCGCCAACGCCTCGATGTACGACGGCTCCACCGCCTGCGCCGAAGCCGCGATGATGGCCGCGCGCGTCACCAAGCGGAAGAAGATCATCTTCTCCGGCGGCGTCCACCCGCACTACATCGACACGTCACGCACCGCCTGCGAAGCGCTCGGCCTCGAAATCGTCGCGCTGCCTGCCGCCGTCGACGACGAAGCGGCGGTCACGAAGCACCTCGGCGCCGATGTCGCGGCCGTCATCGTGCAATCGCCCAACGTGTTCGGCACCGTCACCGACATCACCAAGATCGGCGAAGCCGCGCGTGGCGCGGGCGCGCTGATGGTGGCAACGTTCACCGAATGCGTCTCTTTCGGCCTGATCGAACCAGCCGGCGCCATGGGCGCCGACATCGTCTGCGGCGAAGGCCAATCGATCGGCAACGCGCTGAACTTCGGCGGGCCGTATGTCGGTCTCTTCGCCGTGAAGGAAAAGTACGTGCGCCAGATGCCGGGCCGCGTTGCGGGCGAAACGCTGGACGCCGACGGCAAGCGCGGCTTCGTGCTGACGCTCTCTACCCGCGAGCAGCACATCCGCCGCGAGAAGGCGACGTCGAACATCTGCACCAATAGCGGTCTCTGCCAGTTGGCGTGGACGATCCACATGACGCTTTTGGGCGAGAAGGGCCTCCGCCAACTCGCGCAGCTCAATCACGAGAAGGCGATTGCCCTCTCTGACGCGCTGGCGAAGGTCGCAGGTGTCGAGGTGCTGACCAAGCGCTTCTTCAACGAGATCGCCATCCGCGTGCCGAAGAACGCCTGGGATGTCGTCGGCGAACTCGCGAAAAACGGCGTCATCGCCGGCGTCGCCATGAGCCGCCTCAATCCGAAGGCGGGTATGGATGACGTCATCATCACCTGCGCCACAGAAATGAACACCGAAGCCGACATCGCCGCTTACGCCGATGCGCTGAAGAAGGTCATCGCATGATCACCGAAACCACCTCCGGCAATCGCGGCCTTCTGCAAGCCGAGCCGCTGATCTTCGAAACCGGTCACGCCACAGGCACAGGCGTCGATCTGCCAACGCCGAAAGGCGAGAACCGCTTGAGCGGCCTCACGCGCAGAGCCGCGCTCGATCTTCCTGGGCTCTCAGAGCCAGAAACGATGCGCCACTTCGTGCGGCTCAGCCAAAAGAACTATGCCATCGATCTCGGCCTCTTCCCGCTGGGCTCGTGCACGATGAAGCACAACCCGCGCCTCAACGAGCGCGCGGCGCGTTTCGAAGGCTTCGCCGATCTCCATCCGCTGCAGCCGAC
>CADEDT010000010.1:27370-37982 GCA_902826145.1 uncultured Caulobacteraceae bacterium | reverse complement strand
GTGAGCGCCATTGCTCGCCAAGCCGTGAACAGCCAAACCGCCCAAGACCAGGCTATGCTTCGGTCGCAGCGAGCCCAAGCCTGCTCAACCTCGTCTGAAGTCGCCGCCACGGCGACCAATGGGGATGCAGTTTAAAGCTCGCAACGGCGCGCTGGCCTCCGGGCCGGCGCGCGGAGGGGAACGTGTCATGAGAGTGTTGGTTCTAGCCGGTCTCTTCACCGCCGTTACGGCGCCCATGGCGATGGCGGGTGAAAACCCCATCGACTGCCAGATGGATGACACGCGCCGCGCTCAGGCCGAGCAGCGGCTCGAGGACGTAACGCCGCCTGCGCCGGCGACCGCCACCGTTGCGCGCCCGACTGTGGCGCAAGCGCAGACGGCGGAGACGCCGCGTCCCGCCAGTGAGCGGCGCCGCAACGGCAAGCCGGTGCCAGACGCGCAGCTGATCGCTCCGCGCGGCGTGCTCTGAGTTGATGCCGTACTGAAGCGCTTTATAGTCGGCCGCGCGCATGTCCGCGCGCGTAGGCTCGACACTCATGGATCTGAATTTCTCGCCGGAAGAAATCGCGTTTCGCGACGAAGTGCGCGCGTTCATTGAAGCGAACTATCCGAAGCACCTGAAAGGCAAGGTGCTGCGCGAAGACCTCTCGAAGGAGGACTTCCTCGCTTGGCATAAGATCCTCGGCAAGAAGGGCTGGTCGGCGCCGGCTTGGCCGAAAGAGTACGGCGGCACCGGTTGGACGGCGACGCAGCGCTACATCTGGCTTGAAGAGAATGCGCGCGGCGAGACGATCCCGCCGCTGCCGTTCGGCGTCTCAATGGTTGGGCCCGTGATCTACACGTTCGGCACGCCGGAGCAGAAGCAGCGCTTCCTGCCTGGGATTCTCTCTGGCGAAGTCTGGTGGGCGCAAGGTTACAGCGAACCGGGCGCCGGTTCGGACCTCGCATCGTTGAAGACGCGCGCGGTGCGCGAGGGCGACTTCTACATCGTCAATGGTCAGAAGACGTGGACCACACTTGGCCAATACGCCGACTGGGGCTTCTTCCTCGTCCGCACCAATGCCGAAGGGAAACAGCAGGAAGGCATTTCGTTCCTGCTGATCGACATGAAGTCGCCGGGCGTGACCGTGCGGCCGATCAAGCTCTTAGATGGCGGCTACGAAGTGAACGACGTCTTCCTCGACAACGTGAAGGTGCCGGTCGATCAGCGCATCTATGAAGAGAACAAGGGTTGGACGTGCGCGAAGTTCCTGCTGGCGCACGAGCGCGCGGGCATCGCGGGCGTGGCGCGATCGAAGCGCAATGTTGAGCGGTTGAAGTCGATCGCGAAGAGCGAGATTGGTGACGATGGCAAGCCGCTGATCGAGGACGAAGAGTTTCAGCGCAAGCTGAGCGAGCTGGAGATCGATCTCTCGGCGCTCGAGATGACCGAGCTGCGCACGTTGGCGCGTGAACAGGCTGGCAAAGGGCCCGGACCAGAGTCTTCATTGTTGAAGATCAAGGGGACGGAAATTCAGCAGCGGCTGACCGAGCTTACGCTCGAAGCTGTCGGCAATTACGCACAGCCATTCCCGCGCGGGCTGGGCTCTAACGAGTTTGCTGTTGGGCCAGACTACGCGTCGCACGTCGCGCCAGTGTACTTCAATTGGCGCAAGGCTTCGATCTACGGCGGTTCGAACGAAATTCAGCGCAACATCATCGCGAAGATGGTGCTTGGCCTCTGACGCTTTCGTGAAAGCCTAGACATCTCGGCGGACGCGCATTGACTCTGCGCGCTTGCATTTGCTTCTCTACGCTCAAGGCATCTCGTCCTTCTACGTCTGCTGTCGATCCTGCGGCAGAACAAACAATGTCTGTCTTTATACCCAGCCCTACGGGCGGGTATTGTAAGGTACGAGGGACGGGATGCCTCCTTCATTCGACGAAGCAGAAGGCTTGCGGCTCCCGAACGGCCAGCCAATTCTCACAGCTTATGATGCGGCGCGCTATTTGGGCGTGTCTGTCGGCAAGCTGACTTACGCACTCTACAAGGCGCCGGACATCCAGCGTTATGTGCCATTTGAGATTCCCAAGCGCTCTGGTGGCATGCGCCAGATTTATTCGCCGAATGGCTTGATCCGCGAGCTGCAAGAGAAGCTCGCGCCGGTGCTGCACGAGCTTTACGCCCCGCACCCCGCCGCGCACGGGTTCATCAAAGAACGGAGCATTCTCTCCAATGCGAAGCTGCATGTCGGCCAGCGCTTTGTGCTGAATGTCGATCTGGAGGACTTCTTTCCGTCCGTGAACTTTGGCCGCGTGCGCGGGCTGTTCATGGCGCCGCCGTTCAAGCTTGGCCCTGCGGCCGCTTCGGTGTTGGCGCAACTCTGCACATACAGAAACGGCTTGCCGCAAGGGGCGCCGACATCGCCGCCATTGTCGAACTTTGCCTCGGCGCAATTGGACCGCAGTCTCGGACGGCTCGCGAAGGAGAATGGCGTGCGGTACACGCGCTACGCTGACGACATCACGTTCTCGACCAACCAAGCGGTGTTTCCCGCTAACATCGCGATTTCGCCACGCGGCGAGGGTGGCGTCAGCGGCGTGCGCGCGGGCGAGGCGCTGGAACGGGCAATCATCGCCAGCGGGTTCGCCATCAACCACAAGAAGGTGCGGCTGCAGCGGCGTGATCAACGTCAGAGCGTCACGGGCGTAAGCGTCAACTCAAAGCCGAACGTCACGCGCCGGCGCATTCGCCGGGTGCGGGCGATGCTGCATGCCTGGGAGAAGCACGGGCTGCAGGCGGCGGCGAGCGAGCATTACTTGAAACACCGCGGCTGGCTGCATCTCCCCGACAATTTTGACCGTGCGTATCGCAATGTCGTTTACGGCCAGCTGGCGTTCATCAAGATGGTGCGCGGTCAGGAGGATGCGGTCTTTCTCAATCTCTGCGCCAAGGTGCTGAAGCTCGATCCCAATCCGTCGCGGTTCATTCGCCAGATGGTGTTCGGCGCGGACGATTATGATGTGTTCATCAGCCATGCGAGCGAGGATAAGGACGAGATCGCGCGGCCGATCTTCGAGGCGTGCGCGAAGCTTGGTCTGAAGGTGTTCCTGGACGAGGCGCATATCGGCTGGGGGCAGAGCTTCACGCAGAAGATCAACACGGCGCTTGGTTCAGCGCGCACGGTGCTGGCGGTGATCTCGAACACGTCGGTCGCCAAGGAGTGGCCGATCGTTGAGGTCAACACGGCGCTTTCGCTCGAGGTGAGCGGGCAGAAGAAGGTGGTGCCGCTGCTCGTGGGCAAGCCGGACCTCGCCAAGCTGCCGCTGATCCGCGGCAAGGACGCGATGACTTGGAACGGCGATGCGATGGCGGTGGCGAAGCGGCTGCAGGCGGCGGTTTCCGGCAATGCGCCGCGCCGGCCAGCCGCACAGCCGCGAACGGCGCTGCCGCCGACAGATGCGCGCGCACCAGCGCGACCGGCGCCGCAGCGGCAGAAGCCAAGCGCCGGGCCGTGGACGGCGCCGCCGAAACCGAAGCGGAAGCGCGGTCTGTTCGAATTGCTGTTTGGCCGCAGGAAGCGCTAGCGGGGCCGCGCTTGACCGGGGCGCCCGCGTGTGGACAGTGCGCTCCAGGGAGCGCCCGATGAACTTCGATTACACCGACGAACAAAACGCCATTCGTGACTCGCTCTCGAAGTGGGCGGCGCAGCAGTACGATTTCGACAAGCGCCGCGAAGCGCTGAAGAGCGAAGATGGCTGGAAGGCGAACTGGGCGACGTTCGCGGAGCTGGGCTTGCTGGCGGCGCCTCTGCCGGAGGATTTCGGCGGCCTGGGCGGCGGGGCGATCGATGTCAGCGTCGTGATGGAGGAGTTCGGCAAGGCGCTGGTGGTCGAGCCCTATGTGCCGACCGTGGTGATCGGCGGCGGCGCGCTGAAGTATGCAGGTTCAGCTGCACAAAAGGATGAGCATCTGACGGCGATCGCTGGCGGGGGGCGCGTGATTGCGTTCGCGCAGGCCGAGCCGAAGAGCCGCTGGGCGCTGAACGATGTATCGACGAGCGCGAAGAAGGATGGCGCGGGCTATGTGCTCAACGGGCACAAGGCTGTGGTGCTCGGCGCGCCGCAGGCGGATCATTTGCTGGTGAGCGCGCGGACGGCGGGTGGGCAGCGTGACGCGAAGGGCGTCTCGCTCTTCCTCGTACCGAAGAGTGCGAAGGGCGTGTCAACGCGGGACTACCCGACGATCGACGATACGCGGGCGTCGGAAGTGTATTTCGAGAACGTGTCTGTAGGCGCCGAGGCGCTGATCGGAGCGGCTGACGGCGCGCTGCCGGTGATTGAACGCATTGTCGACGAAGCGAACGCCGCCTATTGCGCCGAAGCCGTCGGCTGCATGCGGATGATGACGGATCTGACGCGCGAGTACGCCAAGACGCGGAAGCAGTTCGGGCGCGCGATCGCGGAATTCCAGGTGCTGCAGCACCGCATGGTCGACATGTTCATGGCGACCGAGGAGAGCTACTCGATGGCGCTCCGGGCCACGATCAAGCTTGGCGAAAGCGATGCGGAGCGCGCGAAGGCGGTGTCGGCGGCGAAGGTGTCTATCGGCAAGCACTCACGCTTCGTCGGCCAAGCTGCAGTGCAGACGCATGGTGGCATGGGCGTGACGGACGAAATGCGCGTCGGCCACTACTTCAAGCGCACGACTATGCTGGATTCGACGTTCGGCAACGTCGACTACCATCTGAAGCGCTTCACGGCGCTGAATGGAAAAGCGGCGGCGTAGACCAGTGCGCCGCTGCGATCCGACGCGGACTAGGACGTGGGGTCGAAGACAATGAAGTCGTTGTTCGTCAGCGCCAGGCCGGCCGCCAGCGTGGCGAACTGAATGGCGGCTGCGCCGCCAACACCGTCCACATCGAACGACAACGCACCTGTGGCGCTGTTGTAGATGATGCGGTCGTCAGCATCCACCGCTTCCGCGCCAATGACGAAGGCGTTCGAAGCTAGTGTTCCGACGGCGATGCCGGTGAACACGTTGTTGCCGAGCATGATCTGGTCGTCGACCACGGAAAAGCCGACGATCGTATCGACGTTGCCGCCTCCGAGTGTCGACATGAACACATAGTCGTCGGCGCCTGTGCCACCTTGAAGCGTGTCCGCACCGAGCCCGCCCTCCAGCATGTCGTTGCCGTCCAGGCCATAGAGCGTGTTCGCGCCCGAATTACCGGAAATCTCGTTATTGAGCGCGTTGCCTGCGCCGGTGATGTTCGCAGAGCCTGAAAGTTCTAGGTTCTCGATATTGGCCGTGAGATTTCTGGTGACTGACGAGATCACAGTGTCGGTGCCACCCGAGGGGGACGCTTCGGAGGTCACGTCACCAGCATTGTCGACGATGTAGATGTCGTGGCCGTTGCCGCCGTACATGTTGTCGGCACCCGCGCCGCCATCGAGTGTGTCGCTGCCGTCAAAGCCATAGAGAGAGTTCGATGATGCGTTGCCGGTCAATGTGTTGTCCAGGACGTTGCCGTAACCGAACTGCGCCGTACCGGTGAGCGTCAGGTTTTCGAAGTTGGCGTTGAGGTTGCGGTCGATCGAGCTTTGCACGGTGTCGATGCCGCCGGCGGCGCCGCTTAGGCCCTCAACCGTGATATCGTTCACGTTGTCCACGACGTAGATGTCGTTGCCTGCGGCGCCGAATAGCGTGTCCGCGCCGGCGCCGCCGTTCAGCGTGTCATTGCCATCGAAGCCATAGAGCGTATTGGCGGCACCGTTTCCGGTGATGGTGTTGCTGAGTGCGTTGCCCGCGCCCGTAATCGCGCCGCCACCCATAAGCGTGAGATTTTCGATGTGAGCCGTGAGATTGCGGTTCACGGTGGAAAACACGATGTCAGTGCCGCCCAGCGCCGATACTTCCGAGGTGATGTCATTGGCGTTGTCGACGAAATACTGATCGTCACCGTTGCCGCCGAACATGCTGTCGGCGCCGCCGCTGCCGTTCAATAGATCGTTGCCATCAAAGCCATAGAGAGTATTGGCGGCGCCATTGCCGGTGATGACGTTGCCGAGGGCGTTGCCGTAGCCCGTGATTGCGCTTCCGCCGCCCAGCGCCAGGTTCTCAATGTTGGCGGTGAGCGTGAAGGTGACGCTTGAGATCACTTGGTCGGTGCCCGCCGACGCGCCTTCGGTGACGGTGTCTCCAGCGTGATCGACAAAGTACAAATCGTCGCCTTGACCTCCAGCCATCGCGTCCGCGTCGAAACCGCCATTGAGCGTGTCGGAGCCGCCACCGCCGTTCAGTGTGTCGTTGCCCTCGCGTCCCTCTAGCGTGTTGGCTTCGGCGTTGCCTGTGAGCGTGTCGCTCCACTCGGTTCCAACAACGTTTTCCACGCCGGTGATTGTGTCGACGCCGGCGCCGATCGTGTCTTGCGCGCCGCCGAGCGCCAACGACACAGTGACACCGTTGAAGATGTCAAAAGAGTTGTACGTGACGGTGTCGTTGCCGTTGCCGCCGCTCATGATGTCGTTGCCGTCGCGACCCTCAAGTGTATCGTCACCATCATTGCCGGTGAGCGTGTCATCGCCTGAGCGGCCGTCTAGCCAGTTGGCTTGGCCATTGCCGATGAGCGTGTCGTTGAAATAGCTCCCCGCCAGCGAATTGATGCCGGTGAACGCGTCCGTTCCCAAGCCGCCTGTGACCTGACCGGTGTTAAGATTGGCGTTTACGCCTGATGGTGAATATTCGTAGTCGAGCCACGAAACCTGGCCGCCGTTGATCGTGTCGTTGCCTGGCCCAGCGATTATGGCGGTGGAGTAGGTGTCGCCGCCGACGACGACGGGGTTGGTCCCGCCAGTGAAGGTGTTCGAGCCTTCGTTGAAGAGCTGGTAGAGGCTATTGCCAGCTGCTTCTTCGAAGAGCCCGGATATCGCCAGCTCCAGCGTCGTACCGACATTGACGGCTTCCAACACAGTTGCGCCGTTGGAGGCCACGTGTTGGATTTGCGTGACGTTGCCGGCCAGCGCGCCCGGCACGGAGACGTCAAAACCGTTGCCGATCAGGACCGTGTAGCTGCCGTCCGCATTGAGTAGCCGTATCTCGGTCGGCGAAATGTCGTTGACGTCCGCTTCGGGTAGATCCGCTAGCACGCCCGTCCAACCGACTTGCGCGCGGACCGCGAAGAAATCTCTAATGAAGTCGCCGAGATCGTCCATCGAGACGTTGATGTTGGTGAGCGTCGCCATCACGGCATCGCCGCCGGGCGTGCTCACCACCAAGCTTATGGACGTGATGACGCCGGCGATCGGCAGGTCGTTGGCGTCGTAAAGAAAGCCCGCGCCGCTGAAGAGGATCGACGCGCCAGGCAGGTCGACCATGGCGAGGCGATAGGTCGAGACCGTGAACTCGAGCGGATCAGTATGCGCGGCGATGCTGTCGAAACGGACTTCGATGTTCGGCATGTCTCAGTCCCCTTGCTGCCTTCGCAGCCGGACGCCTGTGCGGCGCCGGCGCGGCCTGCACGTGTGACGCGTCACCGAAATGGAGCGGTGGCGACGGCTAGAGCCTAAGCACGCTTACGTAACGTTGGCCATCGCGACTTGGTCTTAGGACTCGTCGTAGTCGCGAAGCATGCGTGCACGTCACCCGTTTGGGTGAACTGGCGACGGCGCACAGCCGAAGCATCTCGCAGCGCGGCTTACGTCGTGAAGTTCACGAAGAAATCTTCGTTGGTAAGCGCGAGCCCCGGTGCAAGCCAGGCAAGCTGAATCGCGGTGATGCTGCCGGAACCGTCTATGTCGTAATACAGAGCGCCAGTGCTGCTGTTGTAGATGATGCGGTCGTCTGCGTCGGCGGCGGCAGCGCCGATCCGGAATGCACTGGCAGCAAGCGTGCCTGGCGGCAGTGCGCTGAAGATATTGAGTAGCTCAATCGTGTCGTCGACGACGGAGAAGCCTACAACCGTGTCTATGCTATCGGCGCCCGTGAGCGGATTGAACAGCGTGCTGAACACATAGGTATCCGCCCCGGCGCCGCCTTGAAGCATGTCGTTGCCTAAGAAGCCGTCGAGCCGATCGTTGCCGTCAAGTCCGTACAACGTGTTGTTGCCGGCATTGCCCCGGATCTCATTGTTCAGCGCGTTACCGGCGCCGGTGATGTCCGCCGTGCCATAGAGTTCCAGATTCTCGATGTTGGCGGTCAGATTGCGGGTCACCGTAGAATAGACCGTGTCTACGCCACCTGAAGGGGACGCTTCGGACGTCACATCGCTCGCGTCGTCTACGACGTAGATATCGTTGCCATTGCCGCCGAACATAAAGTCGATACCGGCGCCGCCATAGAGATAGTCGGCGCCGTCGAAACCGTAGAGCGTGTTCGAGGACGCATTCCCGGTCATGGTGTTGTCGAGCACGTTGCCGTAGCCGAACTGCGCCGTGCCGGTAAGCGTCAGGTTCTCGAAGTTGGCGTTGAGGTTGCGATCGATCGAACTCAGCACCGTGTCGATGCCGCCTGAAGGCGATCCTTCGACGACGATGTCGTTTATGTTGTCTACGACGTAGGTGTCATTGCCGTTAGCGCCAAACAGCGTGTCGGCTCCTACGCCGCCGTCTAGATAATCGCCACCGTCGAACCCGTAGAGCGTATTCGCTCCGCTGTTGCCGGTGATGACGTTGTCGAGGCTGTTGCCCGCGCCTGTAAGGGCGACAGCACCCGTGAGCGTCAAGTTCTCTATGTTCGCGGTGAGGTTGCGATTCACGCTTGAGAACACCGTGTCCGTGCCGCCGAGCGCGGAAACCTCTGACGTGACGTCGCCGGTGTTGTCTACGTAATAGGTGTCGTCGCCATTGCCGCCGAACATGCTGTCGGCGCCACCAGCGCCGTTCAGCGTGTCATCGCCGTCGAAGCCATAGAGCGAATTGGCGGCGCCGTTGCCGGTGATGACGTTATTCAGCGCATTGCCGCTGCCGGTGATCGCGGCTCCACCAGTAAGCGTCAGATTCTCGATGTTGGCGGTGAGCGTGCGCGTGACGGAGGATTCAACTAGGTCGGTGCCGCCCAATGCTGAGCCTTCGATGGTCGTGTCGCCGCTTTCGTCGACGATGAAGGTGTCATCGCCGTTGCCGCCCGTCATCGCGTCGATGCCGGTATTGCCATCGAGCACGTCGTTGCCTTCGCCGCCGAACAACGTGTCGCCGCCGTCACTGCCGTCGATCGTGTCGTTGCCGCCGAGGCCGCTCAGCGTGTCACCATCGCCAGCGCCGTTGATGGTGTTGTTGAGGCCGTTGCCTACGCCGATAAATCCACCCGAGCCGAGGAAGGAGAGTATCTCGACATTGGCAGTGAGCGTGTAGTCGATCCCAGCAATGACCTCGTCAGCGGCGCCTTCGCCGCTGAATTCGATAACGGTGTCGTTGGCTTCAAAGACGAAATACCGGTCGTCCCCAGTGCCGCCGTACATCAGATCCACAGCGCCATCGCTGGCGGTGTCATATGTACCCCACAGCCGGTCGTTGCCGCCGCCGCCGTAGAGGATGTCGGCGCCCAAAGCGCCCTCGAGCCGATCGGTGGCGCTGGATCCGGTGATCGTGTTGGCGCCTTCATTGCCGCCCAGATTGATGAAATCTGTGTTCTCCGTGGAGAAGGGATCTGTGAGCGACTCCCAGTTCGAAAACGTGAGCCCGCTGGCGTCCAGATTGAAGTCGCCCGCGTCTATGATGAGGAATGTGACAGCATCTGCCGCGATGTTGGCGGAGCCTGTGATAACCAAAGACAACGCAACGCTGCTGCCAAGCTCATAGAAGATGCTGTTCTCAGCGCTGCCATCATAAACAAAGGTGATGCCTTCGATGTTCTGGAAGGTGTTGGTGAAGCTGAAGGTGAAGTTGTCGACGATGCCGGAGACGGCGAGCACATCGAAGCCATCGCCGCCGTTGTAGACGTCGCCTGCGCCGGTGTCGTCGCCGGCGACAATCACAAGCGTATCGTTGCCGTCGCCACCCGAGACCGTGTCGACGCCTGCGCCGCCGCGCAGCGTGTCGGCGCCGCCATTGCCGTTGAGAATGTCGTTGCCGCCCAGGCCGTCCGCAACTTCGTTCGTGCCGTCGCCAACGAAGGTGTCGTTGCCGCCTGTAGCGCCGAGTCCGGGTATCCAAACGCCCATGCGTATCCCCTATGCTTGCGGCGAGATTTCTCTCGCCGCATGTTCACAGAAAGTGACCCCTAGGGGCCGGAGACAAGGAAGTCGTTGTTTGTCAGCGCAAGTCCGGCCGCGAGCGTCGCGAACTGCACGGCGGCGCCGGCGCCGTTGCCGTCGGCATCGAAGTACAGAGCGCCAGTGGCGCTGTTGTAGATGATGCGATCGCTAGCGTCAGCCGCCGCTGCGCCGACTACAAATGCGCTGGCGGCAAGTGTGCCCACGCTCAGACCGGCGAACACGGCGTTGTTCAATACAATAGTGTCGTCAGCGACGTTGAAGCCATTGATGGCATCAACGTTTCCGCCGCCCAGGGTGGTGCTGAACACGTAGCTGTCCGCACCTGTGCCGCCTTGCAGCGTGTCGGCGCCAAGGCCGCCATTCAACGTGTCCGCACCATCGAGGCCGTAGAGCGTGTTGGCGCCGATGTTGCCGGTGAT
>CADEDT010000010.1:0-27270 GCA_902826145.1 uncultured Caulobacteraceae bacterium | reverse complement strand
GCCGTAGAGCGTGTTGGCGCCGATGTTGCCGGTGATGTCGTTGTCCAGGGTGTTGCCGGCGCCCGTGATGGAGGCGCTGCCGGTGAGAATTAGATCTTCAATGTTGGCCGTGAGGTTACGCGTAACTGAAGAAACCACGGTATCGTGTCCGCCGAGTGCGGAAACTTCTGTGGTTATGTCGCCCGCGTTGTCGACGACGTAGGCATCGTTGCCGTTGCCGCCGAACATGCTGTCGGCGCCAGCGCCGCCAATGAGTGTGTCATTGCCATCGAAGCCATAGAGCGAGTTGGCGGCGTCATTGCCGTCGATGATGTTGTCGAGCACGTTGCCGTTGCCGGTAATTGCAGCGGCGCCCGTGAGTACAAGGTTCTCGATGTTGGCCGTCAGCGTGCGTGTGACGGATGATCGTACTACGTCGATGCCGCCAGCCGGTGACCCTTCTGTCGTCGTGTCGCCGTTGTCGTCGACATAGTACGTGTCGTCACCATTGCCGCCGGTCATGGCGTCAGCGCCCGCGCCTCCGTCGAGCACATCGCTTCCTTCGCCGCCAAGCAGCGTGTCCGTACCGTCTTCGCCGTAAAGGTTATCATTGCCGCCTAGACCGCTCAGCGTTTCGTTGCTGGCGCTGCCATAGATCGAGTTGGCGAGGCCGTTGCCCGTGCCGAATATCGCGAGTGGATCGAGATAGAGGCTCTCGACGTTGGCGGTGAGCGTGTAGGCGATTACGCTATAGACCGCGTCGCTGAAGCCCTCGTCGAGAAACTCAATAACCGTGTCGCCGGCTTCGCGTACGAGAAAGTAGTCGTCGCCTGTGCCGCCGTACATTAGGTCTATCGCGCCATCGCCGGCGATCTGAGGATTGCCGCTGAGCTGATCGCCGCCGCCGCCGCCGTATAGGATGTCGGCGCCTTCGCCACCATCCAGCCAATCCGTGTTGGTTGAGCCCGTGAGCGTGTTTTCGTCGTCGTTGCCCCACAGATTGATGTGGTCCGTGCCTGGCGCCCAGTTCGAGAAGGTGAATCCGCTCACGTCGAGATTGATGTCGCCCGTCTCGTCGATGAAAAACGCAACGACATCCGACGCGATGTTGGCGGCGCCAGTGATCACCAATGGCAAGCTGAAGCCGCCGCTGCCGATGAAGAATGTGACGCCGTTGCCTGAACCGGGATCGGTAGCGACGAACGTGATGCCTTCGATGCTGCCGAAGCTCAGATCGTTGTTGTCGATGAACCCCGTTATTGCGAGCACGTCGAAGTCGGCGCCGCCGTCATAGGTTTCGCCGCTGACTTCATCACCAGCGACGATGACTAGGGTGTCGTTTCCCGCGCCGCCGAACACGTTGTCTAGGCCCGCGCCACCACGCAGCGTGTCATTGCCGCCGTTGCCGTTGAGAATGTCGGCGCCGCCTAGGCCGTCTGCGACTTCATTCGTGCCGTCGCCCGTAAAGGTATCGTCACCGGCGGTTGCGCCGGGTCCGGGTGTCCAAACGCCCATGCGTGTCCCCTATGTTCCGAGGCCTCCCGCGCGCCACAACAGTAGAGGCGCGCCGAACTCTAACAAGAGGCTTCGTGGGGCGAGGGCGGTTTCCTGTTGAAAGCGTTTGGAAATTAGGTTGCGGCGCGGCGCCGGAAGAGACGGAACAGCAGCCAGATCACGCCGCCAAGCACTAGCAACGCGACAAGCAGAATGCCGGCGTAGATATACCAATAGTGCTGGTAGCTCTTCATGCGCGTGTTGTGCGCGACTTGGAGCTGGGGGTCGTAGCCGGGCGGAAGTTCCAGAACGCCGTTCTGGTCGGCGTAGACTTCGTAGTCGGCCAGCATGTCGGCGGCGAGATCGGGCATCTCGGCGGCGAGGTTGATGGTTTCGCCGGGATCGACGCTGATGTCATAGAGCCGCCAGGAGCTGTCGCCGAGTGGTGGCGGCGTGCGCACGAGCTTGTAGTTGCCGCGATAGAGCGCTGAGTGGCCGGATACTTCGACGCCGAGTGGGATCGCGGGTTCGCGCGCGTGCAGCGTTGAGCCCGCAAGCAGTCCGCTCATGCTGAAGCCGTCCATGGCTGGCGCGTCAGCGGGAACGCCGGCGCGTTCGAGCAAAGTGGGCGTGATATCGGTGACGAACGTGCGCGCGTCGATGCGCTGCTGGCGCACGTTGGGGCCCGCAACGATCAGCGGCACGCGCAAGCCGCCTTCGCCAGCGGTGAATTTGAAGAGCGAGCCTGTTGCGGTTGCGTTGGCAAATTCGGGGCCGATCATCACGAAGGAGCCGCGTTCGCCGAGATCTTCGAGACGGCGCGTGTAGCCGGTCAGCGCCATCCAACGGCGGAAGTCGGCGTCGGCGACGGGATTGCTGGGCTCGGGGCCGTTGTCGGAGGTGACGACGAAGATGGTGTTGTCGGCGAGGCCGCGGCTTTGCAGATAGGCAATGAAGCGGCCGATATGGTGATCCATCGCTTCCAGCATGCCGGCGTGCACTTCCATGCTGCGCGCGTAGAGCGCTTGTTCGTCGCCCGAGAGCGCACTCCATGCGCGGAAGCTTGGATGTGGTGCATCGACCTGCGCTGTAGCGGGCAAGAGGCCGAGTTGCTGTGCGCGTTGCCAGCGATCTGCGCGAAGGACTTCCCAGCCGCCGTCATAGACGCCGCGATAGTGCGCGGTGAATTCACGTGGCGCCTGGACAGGGATGTGGACGGCCTGGAAGGCGATGTAGGCGAGGAACGGTTCGGTGCGCGAGGTGTCGGCGTTCAGATAGTTGATCATCCGATCGACGATGAATTCGCTGGAGTAGAAGTTCTCCGGCAGATGAGCGCGTTCGCCGTTCTCGAACCAGTCTGCCGTTCGATAGTACGGCAGGTAGGCGCGTTCTTCCCAATTGTCGGCGCCGGAAGCGTCGAGCACGAACGAGCGGTCGAAGCCGTGTGAGTCCGGCAGGTCGCCTTCGCCGTGGCCGAGGTGCCATTTGCCTGTCGCGTAGGTGCGATAGCCGCCGCGGCGCAGACGTTCGGCGAGCGTCACGACGCCGGGTTCGAGGTGCATCGAGTAGCCGGGGCGGCCAACCATGTCGGGTGGCAGCACTTCGACGATGGTGGCGTGACCGGTGCGGTGGTTGTCCATGCCTGTGAGCAGCATGGCGCGCGAGGGCGAGCAGAGCGGCGAGGAATAATAGCGCGAGAATTGCGCGCCGCGTTGGGCGAGCGCGTCGATGTTCGGCGTTCGCGCCTCGCCGCCGTAGGCGCCAAGATCGGTGAAGCCGACATCGTCGGCAACGATGACCACGATGTTGGGACGCTGGGTGGTTTGTTGTGCGGAAGCGGGAGCAGCGAGGGCGATCAACGCCGTTGCGCCCGCAAGCCAATTCCAACGCATCTTCATCTTGCCCCTCCGCGACCGCAGAGTAACGGCGGGGCGGCTGGCGTCAAAATGAGACGTTACGTCATCTGCTATCGGGCCACGGGTTGGGCTGGCCTTCGCGGCGGCGGTAGTCTTCGCGGTGGAACGTGTAAGCGGAGATGTAGCCGGTCTCGATCACGTAGGCCGCGGCTGTGTCAGCCTGTTCTGCGCCGATTCCGAACGTCTCGGCGTAGTAGTCAGCAAGCGCCGCTTCGGCGCGGGGATACTGCGCCAGCAACGCATCGTAGTGCGCACGGAAGCTTGGCGCCTGACGCGCCCAGCGGCGCATTGCGGCGTCGACTTCGGCGCGCGTGTTGTAGGCGCGGTCCACCACGCCCCAAGGGCGGTAGACAGCATTGGCCCAGAGTTCTTGCTGGCGACCGCGATTGCGCGCGGTCGGATTGAGCGTGCCTTCGCCGATACCCGTTCCCATGGCGCCGTCAACCAGAGTTGCGAATTCGCGGACCGGCTCGGGCAGAAGGGTGAACGCGTTGCGGATCTCTGGCGCAAAGCGAACGGTGCAGGTTGTCTGTGCTTCTTGGGCGGGTGCGTGAACCTCCCATGGCGCGAGCAAGTAGCCGTTGAGGGCGATCAGCCACAACGCTCCGGATTCGGAGTTGCGCAGAACCATCGGCGCTGGCCAGCTCTCTGGGGCGATCTGTACGATGCGATAAGGCGCAGCGCCTCGCACCGCGTTTGGCGGAGCGCCTGCAGGCACAAGATGGGCGGTGAACGTGTCGCCGCGCCAGCCGTAGGGCTCGGTCGACACGACGAGCCGCGAGCCGTTCGATGGCGCGCGCTGCGCAAAGAGGAAGATGTCGAAGCGGTGCTCGATGCGTTCGAACACGCTCTCGTCGTAGACAACGTTGTGCCGATCACGTCCGTCCCGCTCGCCGCCGCGAAGAACGATCGTGCTGGCGAAGCCGTCCGGCGGCGTCACCGGTTCGTAGAGATGCATGGCGCGCGAGTGGAACGCGATGCGGCCGAGTTCGAGCGCTTGTTGGCATTCCGGAACGCCGGCGCCGCCTTCGAGTTGCGGCCAATCGCGTGGGTTGGCGTGCGCCGTGGGCGCGGCGAGCGCCAAAGCGGCGGCTAGAACGGGAAGGATGCGCATGAACCCCTTCATTGCACGCCTGGGTTTACGGCCCATGCTGCGGGCAAGGTAAAGCCGATCCACAAACATGTCCGAATCCGGCGAGACGTTGGCACCGGATGGGGCCATATTCGGCTCATGAACTTGGACGCCGATACCTGCCACGCCGCGTGCGATGCGAAGGATCGCCGGTTTGATGGGCGCTTCTATGTCGGCGTGCTGTCGACTGGGATTTATTGCCGCTGCATCTGCCCGGCGCGGACGCCGAAGCGTGTGAACCGCACGTTCTGGCCTTCGGCGGCGGCGGCCGAGGCGGCGGGGTTTCGGCCGTGCTTATTGTGCCGTCCTGAGCGGGCGCCTGGCCTCGCGCCGATCGATGCGCCGGCGCGGTTGGCGGCGGCGGCGTATGCGCGGATCGAAGCGGGGGCGCTGGAGGAGCAAGGCTTGGAAGCGCTGGCCGACGATCTCGGGGTCACGTCGCGGCATTTGCGGCGGGTGATGAATGCGCAGTTTGGCGCAAGCCCGATCGATATCGCGCAGACCGGGCGATTGCTCACGGCGCGGCGTTTGTTGAACGAGACGGCGCTCTCGATCACGGAAATCGCGTTCGCCTCGGGCTTCCGATCGCTGCGACGCTTCAATGCGACGATGAAGGATCGCTACGGCGCGCCGCCATCGAAGATGCGCGGGCGCAAGGTGATGACGCGGGGCGACACGTTCACGGTGAGCCTCTCGCCGCGCGGCGATTACAACATTGCGCCGATGCTGGACTTCCTGAGCATGCGCGCGTTGCCGGGCGTGGAGATTGGCGGGGCCAAGACGTACGCGCGCGTGCTGAAGTGGGGCGATGCGCTCGGGTGGTTGGAGATCGGCATGGGTCCGAAGGGGCTGATGCTGACGCTTTCGGAGAACCTCGCACCACATCTGCGGCCGTTGGTGGCGAATGTGCGCGGCGCGTTCGATCTCGACGCGGAAATGACGACCGTCGATGCGCATTTGGCGACCGATGCGTCGCTTGCGAAGGACGTGAAGCGCGAGCCGGGCGTGCGCGTGCCGGGCGCGCTCGATGGCTTTGAAACGGCGATCCGCGCGGTGCTTGGGCAACAAGTCACGGTCCAGGGCGCGCGTACTTTGACCGATCGTCTTGTCGCTAAATACGGAGCTACGCTTGAGCGCGGACCGGATGGCTTGAACCGCGCCTTCCCTGATGCGGCGTCGCTTGCGAATGCGGGCGCCGCGGCTATTGCCAAGATCGGTTTGCCGATGAAGCGGGCGGAGACGTTGCATCGGCTCGCGGTTGCGTCGAGTGATGGCAAGCTCCCGCTGGCGCGCGGCGCCATCGCGGCGGGGCGCGCGGCGCTGGCGGAGATACCGGGCATCGGTCCGTGGACGATCGAGTACGTCGCGATGCGCGCGCTTGGCGATCCGGATGCGTATCCGGCGACAGACATCGCACTCATCAACGCGCTCGGCCGCAAAGGCGAGACGCTTCAACATCTCAAACCATGGCGCGCCTACGCGGCTGTCAGGCTCTGGCGGCGCGGCGCTAAGAAAGGACGTCAGACGTGATCAGCGCAATTTACGACAGCCCAATTGGCCCGCTCACGCTTGCTTCCGATGGCAAGGCGTTGATCCAGGTTGAGTTTGAGGGCGGCAAGTATCCGTTGCCGCAATACGAGTTCGGCAACGACCAGATCATCGATCAAGCGCGGCGCGAACTCGATCAGTATTTCGCAGGCAAGCTGCGCGAGTTCAAAGTGAAGGTTGCGCCGCAGGGCACGGAGTTTCAGCGCAAGGCCTGGGCGGCGCTGCAGACGATCCCGTACGGCGAGACGCGCTCTTATGCACAGCAGGCCAAGGCCATAGGTTCGCCGAAGGCTACGCGCGCGATCGGCGCGGCCAACGGGCGTAACCCTATTCCTGTGATTATCCCCTGCCACCGCGTGATCGGCGCGAACGGCAGCCTGACCGGCTTTGGCGGCGGCATGGAACGCAAGCAAATCCTGCTCGAACTGGAACAGGGCGGGAATTTACTGGCCCGCGCCAGCTGATCATTACGAAGCTTCAACCGTATTGAGGCATCGCACCCCGGCCTTGCGGCGTGCTAAGGAGCCGCCGCGAGAACGCGGGAGGAATGCGGGAATGCGCAAGCTAGTGGTTGGTGTCGTGTGCGCTGTGGCTATGGCCGTGCCGAGCGTCGCGCCGGCGCAGCAGCAAGAAGGCTGGAGCTACGCCTACACTGAGGGCGTAGCGACCGCGACGCTTCGTGACTCGCGCGGCCGCGTTACCGCCACGCTGACCTGCCGCCCGCCGACGGGCGATATCGTCGTCACGGACTACACATTGGCGAGCCGCGCGCGGAATGCTCGGACTGCCGCCGTGCGCATCGGCGCGATGAGCGTGAACGTGCCGATGACGCTTGAAGGCCGTGGGCGCAACCGCGCTGTCGTCATCAATCTCCCGCAACGACCGCCGATTTTGGCGGCGGTGCAGCCGAATGACCGCCTCTCAGTCACGGTCAACAATGAGACCGTGACCTATGCCGAAGGCGGCCCGGCGCGGATGCGCGAAGTGGCCTACGGGTGCTGGGGTAGCTGAGGTTCCTCTGTGAGCCAGGGTTGCGTGGGGTAAAACTTGGCGCCTAACATCGTGCATTGCTCACCGGGGGGTGGCTTGCATGAGCGGGAAATCAGAACCATCGCGGAGGCCGGCGCCGCAAGGCGCAGTCTGCGCCGTTGTGCGCGCTGAGACGCGAAACGGCTTCGGCGCGGAGTTCGCGGCGTTGCTGAGCGACTTGGCGCACCAGGTCCGGAACGAAGAGGATGGGTGCAAATCCTACGTGGTGACCCACGCGATGGGGTCGCCTGAGCACTTCGCCGTCCACGCTCATTTCGAAGACTGGCGGGCCTTCAAGGACCACGCCGAGACGCCGCACCTAAAGCGGCTGCTGCCGCGGATCAATGCGCTGCTGGCGGCGCCAATTGCGATGGAAATTTACCTGGAAGTGTAGGTGCGCCGGTCAGCGCCGGGATGAAGTTCACGCCGATCGCGGCGGCGAACGAGAGTGCGCCAACCAAGGCGCCTAGCCAATCCGCATCGCCATCATTGCGCGTCACTTCGACCGTGATGAACGCTGCCAGCAGCAGCGCTCCGGCGCCGAGCACGAGGCGCGTCTGCGCGAGTGCGTTGCGGCTGCGCCAGAGTGGCAGGTGCGCAAGGAAGAGCAGCGCTGGAATTAGGAAGCCGAACGTGTCGCGGCCGACGAATGGCACGGCGGCGTGGCGCACGGTCCAGTACGGGGTCATCCAGAGCACAGCGGCGGCGAGCATCACACCGACCGCTGCCGTGAGCAGAGTGTTGGCGGCAGCGATGCGGACAGGACGAGATCCAAAGCGCGCGCGGTGGCGAATGGCGAGCGCTGCAGCCAGCCAGACGGCGACGTGCGCGCCCGCTTCGGCGAAGCTGATCGGTTCAAGCAAGGTTGCGCCGTTGGCATAGAGCACGCGGACGGCGAGGTTGGCGGCGAAGACTGCAGTGATGATGACGATGGCTTCGAGGAAGCCGGCGCTGAGATTTGCTTCGCGACGGCGCGCAGCGAACGCGGCGGCGGCGAGGATGGCCGCAGGCGCGGCGGCGCCGAGACCAACCAGTAAGAACGCGGGCCACTCGCTCGCTTCGCTGAGCAGGGTTTGGCCGGTAGCGAAGGCGAAGAAGAGCGCAAAAGCTGCGCAGAAACTGGCGAACGCGCGCCAAGCGCGCGTCGGCATGCCGAGATCAATGGCGGCGAGGGTAAGCGCAGCTAGAGCGAATGCGGGCGCTGCGAGCGCAGGCGGCAAGGCCATAATGACGCCGGCGGAAAACGCGATGAAAGCGGCAAGAGCGAGCACCCAAAGCGTGACTTTCAGTGCGTCTAGACCGCGATTGCGGCGCAGGGCGGCGGCAGCGATGACGCCCGCGAGCAACGCCGAAAGGATCGCGAAGCCACCGGCGGCGGCATAGCGATCAGCCAAGCCGTGGTGGGAGAAGTAGAGCGCTGTGATCGCGGCGAGCGGCGCGAGTGCGCCTATCCCGGCGATGGCGACGCCGCGGGCGCCAACCTGCGGCACACGCACGGCGGCGATGGCGAAGAAGATTGCGCCGGCCCAGGCGGTCGCTGGCGTGAACCAGATGGCGGCGCTGTCTTGGCCGCTTAACACGAAGAGGCCAATCAAGCTCGCGCCGAACGCGCTGAGGAAGAGGCTCTCGAGGCGGAGGCTCATGGCGCCGGTGACGGCGGACGCCGCGACGATCACGCCGAAGGCGATGCCGGCTGGCGTCACCATGCCGATCTGCGTGCCGAGCGTCAGCGTGGCGATCGTCATGATCAGCGCCATGGTGACGCCCGGCGTCACGCGATGCTGGTGCGCGTGGAAGAGGCCAGTGAACGCAGCGATGGCGAGGCAGATCGAATAGCTCGTGGCGTCGGCGTGCGCGGAGCGAATGGCGAAGCCGATCAGCGCCCAGACGCCGGCGGTGGCGACGCCTGCCCACGCAGCGGCGCGCCACATCGGACGATGGCCGATCGCCATCATGGCCGCGCCAATGGCGAGGCCGCAGGCGATGATCGCGGGCACGCTGGCGCCGAAGGCAAAGCCGAGCGCGGGAATGATGGCGAGGATACCGAGCGTGAGGCCGCGTATGGTCTCGGCGGAGAAGGCAGGCGCGGCGGGCGCCTCGTCGACCGTGTCAGGCAAATTCCAAGCGCGCTGGGCGCGCTCAGCCGGTTCGCCGATCGCGGCGACGTCAGTGCTGACGGTGAGCGGGATGACTTCGGCAGTTGCGCCGCGCGCGGCGCGGGCTGTCTTGGCGACGCGCGTCTGACCGGCGGCCAACGCTTCGCGCAGCTGCACGATCTCGGCCGCCTGCAGTTGCTGGCGCCGGAAGAGCCAGACGCCTGCCGCGAGAGCGGCGGCTGTCTGGATCGCTAGGAGGGCGAAAAATAGCTCCATGCGGCGGCGTTACTAACCGAGTGGAGCCGGGAGGGCATGCCCAAAAGGGGTCATCTGCCATCCGGAACGAGTTCTGTGGCTCCTGGGCGGCAGGCGCCGTAGCGTCAGCCCTGCAATTTGCGCAGGAATTTCTGGGTTTGCATGTGGCCGCCCGTATAGGCCTCGCGCCCGGCTGGATCGGTGATTTCGGCCCAATGGTCTCGAACAGCCTCTGCGCTTGCAGCCTCGCCGAGGTTAGCGCCCTCGGTCTCGGTGATCTGAGCGAGCGCGAAGACGCCCGCGGCAGCCGTCAGGATCGCGCCGTTCGGTGCATCCTTCGACGCGAGGTAAACGACGCCCGGCGTCACGTGTTCCGGGCCCAGCTTCGCCAGCATCTCCGGCGGCATCAGGTTTTCGGTCATGCGCGTGGCGGCGACTGGTGAGACGGCGTTGATGCGGATGTCGTTCTTCGCGCCTTCGAGTTTAATCGTGTTCATGAGCCCGACGAGCGAGAGCTTCGCCGCGCCATAATTGGCTTGGCCGAAATTGCCGTAGAGGCCGGTCGAGGACGTGGTCACGACGATGCGGCCGTAGTTCTGGGTTTTCATGATTTCCCAGACGGCCTTCAGCGGCTTCACGGTACCCATAAGGTGGACGTCGACGACGCTGGTAAAATCCGAGAGCTCCATCTTGGAGAAGCTCTTGTCGCGCAGGATGCCCGCGTTCGCGATCAGCACGTCGATGCGGCCCCACTTGGCCATCGTGCGTTCAACCAAGGCGGCGACGCCGGCGTCGTTTGTGACGGACGCGCCGTCGGCAATGGCTTCGCCGCCTGCCGCGTTGATCTCGGCAACGACAGCATCAGCGGCGGCTGACGAACCGCCGGAGCCGTCGAGGCTGCCGCCGAGGTCATTCACGACGACCTTCGCACCGCGGCGCGCGAACTCGAGCGCGTGCGAGCGGCCCAAACCACCGCCGGCGCCGGTGACGATGACGACTTGGCCGTCGAAGCGAATGTCCGCGCTCATGTTCGAAGTCTCCGATTTGTGAAGGTTTGATGTCGGTTGCGCTTGCAATGGTCAAGCGAGCGCACCGCGATTGCACGGCGCAAAGCGTCACATTAGCGTCGCGGCAAGAGCGGGGCGGTGATTTGATCTACACATTCGAGAACGCGCGCAGCCTGATTGCTGTCGTTTTGATCATCTTCATCTGCTGGATTTTCTCGGAGAACAAGAAGCGCTTTCCGTTTCTGCTGACGCTTGGTGCGCTGATCGTGCAAGCCGGTCTCGTGCTGGCATTGTTCGCAATCCCGAACTCGCAAGCGGTGCTATCTGGCGTGACGGCAGCTGTTGATGGGTTGGCAAGTGCGGCCGACAAGGGTGCGCAGTTCGTGTTCGGCTATCTAAGCGGCGGTGATCAACCTTACACGGCGCCGACTGAAGGCGCGGCCGCGCCGTTCATCTTCGGCTTTCGTGTGTTGCCGCTGATCCTCGTGATCTCGGCGCTTTCCGCGCTGCTTTGGCATTGGGGAATCTTGAAGTGGCTTACGCAGGCGTTTGGTTTTCTGTTTGAGCGGACGATGAATTTGGGTGGCGCTTCCGCCGTTGCCGTGGCGGCGAATATCTTCATGGGCATGGTGGAAAGCCCGATCGTTATTCGCGCGTATCTTGAGAAGCTCACACGCGCGGAGTTGTTTCTGATGATGGTCGTGGGCCTGGCGACCGTCGCAGGCTCGACGATGGTGGCGTATGCCGTGATCTTAGGGCCTGTGCTGCCGAATGCTGCCGGGCACGTGCTCGTCGCTTCGATCATCTCTGCGCCGGCGGGCATCCTGCTCGCGCGCATAATGATCCCGGAAGAGCACAAAGCCGGCACGCCGTACGATCACACCAGCGCGCTAAAGTACGAAAGCTCGATGGATGCGATCACGCGCGGCGTGCAGGACGGCGTCATGGTGGCGGTGAACGTCGCGGCGTTCATTATTGTGTTCGTCGCGTTCGTTTGGATCGCGAACAATCTGCTGGCGGGCGGGCAGAGCGTGCTGGTCTATTGGCACGCCGTGTCGGCTGACACACCTGTCGTCACGCTGCAGAGTATTTTCGGCTACGTCTTTGCTCCGGTCGCGTATCTGATTGGCATTCCTTGGGACGAGGCACTGAAGGCAGGCAACATTCTCGGTGTGAAGCTCTTTCTGACAGAGTTCATTGCGTACATCGAGCTCGGCGCGATTCCCGTCGATGAGATGAGCGAGCGCACGCGGATGATCTTGACGTACGCGATCTGTGGATTTGCGAATGTGGCGTCGGTTGGGATCATGACTGGCGGCATGACCGTGCTGATGCCGGGGCGGCGGACGGAGATCATGTCGCTCGCGTGGAAGGCGTTGTTGCCGGGGTTCATGGCGACATTGATGACCGCGGCAATCGTTGCAGCGCTGCCTGCTGGGTTGTTCGCAGCGCGTTAGCTAGCAGTCTTCGCAGACTGTCTTCGTGGTGCCTTACGTTCACGCTTGCGGCGCTCGGCGTGGAGTTTCTCCGCGTTCTGTTCGACTTCCTCCAAAATCTCTTCGAGTTCTTCGTCGCTCAGATGTTCGATGCCGATGAACTTGTTGTCGGAGTCTCCGACGCGGATGATCTCGTCGAGCTTGGCTTGGATGGCGGCGTTGTCGCGGTTCTGAGTGTTCTGAATCAGGAACACCATCAGGAAGGTGACGATGGTCGTCGTCGTGTTGATGACAAGCTGCCAGGTGTCGGAAAAGCCGAACAGCGGCCCGGACGCCGCCCACACGATCACCAGCGCGCAGCAAAGAATAAACGCCAACGGACGGCCGGTCCATTTTGACACGGCGCCAGCGAAGACAGTGAAGGCGCGGGTGACGGGATTCATCACCTGAACAACGTGACCAGCGAAGGCGCGGTTCCGCTATGCGGGCATGCGCTCGGCAAGCGCGTTGGCGCGGCGCGCCATACGCGCGCGGCGACGGTTCAGCGTTTTGAGCGCACGGCGGAGCGCCTTTTCTTCGCCGGCTAGCTCGGGCTCCGCGACAAGCCGCTCCATGAGGAGCAATGCATCGCGTTCACCGCCCAGGGCGTCGCCTATCTTCTCAGCCGTCTTGCGCCGGCGCTTTCCCGGCCAAGCGTCATCCAGGACCGAGGCGGCGAACGCGCGGTCTTTCTCCCGTTTGCGCCATTCATGGCGGCGCACGGGATCGACGGAGTCTATGCCACGTTCGCGCGCGCGGCGGGCCCGGCGCTCAAGACGCTTGGCGCCGCGGCGGATTTGGCGATGCGATGCTTCCGGCCAAACCTGCGCTAGCGCGAGCAGATCCTTCAGGGCTGAGCGGGCGGCTTCGATATTGAGGTGGGGATGCGACGTGGCGGTTTCCTGGATCGACTGTGCGACCGTAGCAAATGCGGCAGCGGTTTGTTTGCCGGCCTTTTTGGCGGCCGACTTAGCGGCTTCGCCGAGCGCATCGGTGTCGCGCGAGAGTGCGAGATTGCGCATCAAGCCACGCGCGGAATCAACAAACACCGACGAGAGACCCGGTGCGCTGACGCTGCCCAATCGCGCGAGCGCGCGAGCGCGCTTCACTCGAACGCGGCATTGGTGCACGGCGCGCGCGTCGAGCGTCGCAGACTCCAACTGTTCCATCGCGATGCGGAGTTCGTCAGTCAGCGCTGCGCGCAAATCAAACGCCGGTCCTGGCGTGCGCATAGATCGTAGCCCCAAGGTGCGCGGCTATTCTCGCCGCGCGATCTTTTTGAGGGTGCCGGAAAATGAAAGCAATGGGCGCAATGCCTGTGTGACAAGACCTCGCACAAAGATCACAGATCGCGTGTCGCGAATGACTTCGCCTTCCGCTTCGACCATTCCGTCTAGGCCGCCCGCGCCAATGAATTCAGAACTGAACGTCAATGTGACAGCGTGCGCATCCGCCAACGCATTGTGCGCAATGGCGAAAAGCGCGAAGTCGGCGAAGCTCATCAGCGCGCCGCCGTGGATCGTCCCGCCGCCGTTCAGGTGTTCTCGGCGCGGCTGGAAGGCACAGCGCGAGCGGCCGTTCTCGGTTCTGAAATAGAACGGGCCGATGGAGGTTTCGTAAGGATCGCTGCCTTGGCTCCAGGTGGTCCAGCCTGCGAACGGGCCTTCTGTAACCGTCACTGCGCCGCTCGACATGGTTGGAGGCAGTCCTTCGCCGTTCATGCATTCCCTCGTTCAGCCGGTGCTGGCATGGTGAGCGCGTGGCTGCAAGGCGGGGCAGCGTATGCGTGTAGCGTTGGCGATGGTGGCGAGCTTGGCGTTGGCGCAGTGCGCGACGCCGGGCGACGGCCGTTTCCGCTCCGGCGATAGCGACGACGCGTATGTCATCATCGGCGTCGCGGAGCGCGATCGAAACACGCTGCCGAACTATAAGGTGCTGTGGCGCAGGCTGGATGAGAACGGCCGGTTCAGGCCGTTCCTTGTGAACCGCTATTTCGAAGCGGCGACCAATGAGCGGGACTCGGTGCGCGTCGAAGGCGTGCCGGGTGAGTTCACGATGACGGACATTGAGCCGGGGACGTACGCGCTCGACAGCGTCTATGCGATGATCCCGTCGGGCCGGGTGATTTACGTAGCGAACGGTTTAATCGAGGGGCCGGAGCGGCCGTCGTTTACGGTGCGCGCGGGCGAGGCCGTGTATCTCGGCATTTGGGAAGTGAACGTGGAAGAGTCGGCGGCGGTCGTTCGGCCGTGGCGGTTGGAGGCGGATGACCTGCGCGCTGTGCTTGCGGCTGCCGATCCCGTGAAAGGTGGCGTGGCGTTGCGCGAGACAGAGATTGTCTCAGCGCCCTGCGTGCCGCATCGTCTGAGCAATACTTCAGAGCGGCAGGTGTGCTGATCCATGGACCACGACACGTTCAATCAACTCCTCGACGGCGTGCGCCGGTTTGTGAATGAGCGGCTGATCCCGCTCGAAGCAAAGGTGGCGGAGGACGACGCGATCCCGGCTGATGCGCTGGCGGAGATGCGCGCGCTGGGCATGTTCGGGATTTCGATCCCAGAGGAATACGGCGGGCTCGGCCTCACCATGGAGGAAGAGTGCCGCACCATGTTCGAGTTTTGCCGCTGCTCGCCAGCGTTCCGTTCGGCCTTCGGCACCAATGTCGGCATCGGCAGCCAAGGCTTGGTGATGTTCGGCACCGAGGCGCAGAAGGCCAAGTGGTTGCCTGGGATCGCTTCGGGCGAAGTGGTGACGTCGTTTGCGTTGACGGAGCCGGAGGCAGGATCGGATTCAGGCGCGGTGCGCACCAAGGCGGAGCGCGACGGCGATACTTACGTGCTGAACGGCTCGAAGCGCTACATCACCAACGCCAACCGCGCTTCGATCTTCACGGTGATGGCGCGCACGAACCAAGAGGTGAAGGGTGGCGGCGGCGTGTCGGCGTTCCTGGTGCCGAGCGACCTGAAGGGCGTGTCGGTTGGCAAACCCGAGAAGAAGATGGGGCAGCAGGGCGCGCACATCTGCGACGTGAACTTCGACAATGTGCGTGTGCCCTCTGAGTTGCGGCTTGGTGAGGAAGGGCAAGGCTTTCGGATCGCTATGCAAGTGCTGGATCGCGGGCGGCTGCATATCTCGTCCGTGTGCGTGGGGGTAGCCGAGCGGTTGATCGAGGAAAGCGTGCGCTACGCGGCGGAGCGCAAACAGTTTGGTCAGGCGATCGCAAATTTCCAGATGATCCAGGCCATGCTCGCCGACTGCCGCGCTGAAGCGAACGCCGGGCGGGCGATGGTGCTGGATGCGGCGCGGAAGCGCGACGCTGGCGCCGACGTCACCATGGATGCGGCGGCGGCAAAGCTATTCTGTTCGGAGATGGTGGGGCGCGTGGCTGATCGCGCCGTGCAGATATTTGGCGGCTCGGGCTATGTGGCCGATCACGGCATTGAGCGCTTCTACCGCGATGTGCGGATTTTCCGGCTCTACGAAGGCACGAGCGAAATCCAGCGCCTGATCATCGCGCGCGAGATGATGAAGCAGGGCAAGTGATGCGCGTAGTCGTCGTTGCGGTCCTGCTGAGTGGAGCTTTGGCCAGTGGCGCCGCCGCGCAGGCGGTGAGTGCGGGCTCCTATCTGTGTTCAGTTGAGCAGCAGGCGCATATTGGTTCCACGCATCTTGAGCGTGCAGGTCCGCCAGAGACGTTCTCAAGCGACGAGGTCTACAGATTTCGTCTGGTCGTCACGGGGGCGGACGGCGCGCGGCTGCGTATCCAAGAGACGCCATATGACGGGCCGCAGCGAAGCACGGCGGTGTGGGAGGATGATAACTCTGCGTTGCACGGCGCCTATGTCGGTGACGGACGTGCGTTCACCGCGGAGCGCGGGCCGGGCTTTCTGAACTTCGGCCGCGACAGGTGGGGCGCGAACCTCCAATTTTATCACGCGGGATTCCAGTACGCGGGCGGTGAGGACGAGTCGGTCGCCGTGCGCTGGGGCCGGTGTGCGCGGGAGCAATGATGCCGTCGAACGAAGACAAGCCGCAAAAGACGCTGGTAGACCATGCTCGTGGCATCGCGGCGCTGCCGGGAGAGAAGTTCGCTGAGCTGAAGGCGTATGGCGCCGAGAAGCTGCAGGAGACGATGGCGGCGTTTCAGAGCGCGCTACCGGCGCTGCGGCAGGCTGGCTACGCGATGCACGAGTTTGAGATTGAACTCGGGCTGACACCGAAAATCATCGCGCATTTTATGCCTGCGCCGACGCATGAGGCTGCGATCACCCAGGCGCGCGAGGCGCTGAAGGACAACAAGATCGGTTCTGCGATGCTGGGCGTGCTCGCGCGCGCGGGCGAAGTGCATCGCCAGATCAAGGCGCCTGGCTTCACTTGCGCGCATATGGAGATCGATGTCGGTCTGCTGCCGGCGGTGCGGTTGCGCTATCGCGCCGATGAACCGCGTAGCTTGCCACCGGCGTGATCTGATGGGAGGCCTTGTGAACCTACGTTGGCTGCTTCTGTGCTTGGCGCTCGGCGCCTGCACTCAGACGGTGCAATCGGCGCCGATCATGCCTGAAGCGCCAACGCCCGCGGTGACGCCGTTGGAGTTCAACTTTCCCGCAACGGAGACAGCTTCGCTGGGTGAAGCGCTTCGCTTGTGGTCGACCAACTACTACACGCCGGTTTATGACGCGGCTGCGGATGGTACGCCGGATGCGCTCCCGCTGCTGAATGCGCGGAACGAGCCGATCTCACCGCCGCTCACGCGCGCCAATTGGTGCAATGTCGCGCTGCAGGGCACGGCCATGATCCGCAGCGGCGGTTCGGCCACTGCGTATGTTGTAGCTGATTGGGAGGGCGCCGAGCAGACGAATTGCGATGAGTTTCTCGGTAATCTGAGCACCAGCATTAAGGTGCGGAGCCGGCGCTCGCGCTATCAGACCGTCGACCACCAGTACGGGTGCGGTGTCGAGAATATGCCGCTGATGCCGTTTCGCTCGATCGCCGTCGACCGCACACTCATTCCGTACCGCAGCGTTCTCTATGTGCCGGCGCTTCGCGGCCTGACGTTCGTTCTGGAGGGGCGCACGCTGACGCACGACGGTTATATGTTCGCCGCCGATCGCGGTGGCGCCATCGTCGGCAACCACATCGATTTCTTCTCAGCTAATCAAAGATCGAGCCCGTTTCCGACAGTTGTCACGAGTAACGAAACCCGGACATTCGAGGCCTATCGCGTGCCGGACACTCATCCCGCCGCTGTCGCTCTGCGCGCCGCGCATGCGGAGCCTTGCTGAGGCACGCGCTGGCCTAGGCGCGTTGCACGACGTAGGGAGACGACGTGAGCAAGCTCGCGTCACTCGTCTCAGAAATCCAAGCGTGCCGTGTTTGCGCCGCGTCGTTGCCGCATGAGCCGCGGCCGGTGGTTTGGGTGGACGCACGGGCGCGCATTTTGATTGCGGGCCAGGCGCCGGGGCGGCGCGTGCATGAGAGCGGCGTTCCTTGGAATGATCCATCGGGCGATCGCCTCCGGGACTGGATGCAGCTCGACCGCGACACGTTCTATGACAAACGGAATATCGCGGTCGCAGCTATGGGATTTTGCTTTCCCGGCACGGTGAACGGTGCAGATTTGCCGCCGCGCCGCGAGTGCGCGCCGCTTTGGCGGCCGAGGCTTCTGCCACTTTTGAAGAATGTGCAGTTGACGCTGCTAGTCGGCGCTTATGCGCAGCGCTATCATCTGGGCGCTGCGGTGAAGTCGAGTCTGGGTGATACTGTGCGTGCTTGGCGCGAGTATCCTGACGACATCATGCCTTTGCCGCATCCATCGTGGCGGAATACGGGCTGGCTGAAGCGCAATCCATGGTTCGAACGAGATTTGCTCCCCGAGTTGCGGCGCAGGGTTTCATCTGCCTTGCGTTGATGTTGATCACGGCGTGCGTGCCGACGGTGCAGCGCGCCGGCTCGCCGCTTGAAGGATTTTCCGGAGCGCATTTCGACGCCGCCAATGAGCGCTTCGTTTCGTTCGATGGCGCCGAGCTTGGTTTGACGGCGTGGGTCCCGCCGGAGGGGCAGGAGCCGAGCGCGGTGATCATCGCGCTGCATGGCATGAACGACTATGCGAACACGTTCTATCTCTCGGGCCCGTGGTTCGCGGAACGTGGCGTCGCAACGTTTGCGTATGACGCGCGCGGCTTTGGCCGTTCGCCGCGTCGTGGCGTCTGGGGCGGCGAACGCCTGATGACGGAGGACCTGCGCACGGCGGTACGTGTTGCTCGGCGTGACTATCCCAACGCGAACATCGTGGTGATGGGCGACAGCATGGGCTCGGCCGAAGCGATCGCGACGTTTGGCGCCGAGAATGCGCCGGCGATTGATCGCCTAGTGTTGGTGGCGCCGGCAGTGTGGGGCTGGTCGACGTTGCCGGACAGCTACGCGATGACGCTCTGGATCGGGGCGCACACGTTTCCGTGGCAGTCGCTACAGCCGACGCGTGGCATGACGCGCCGGATCACGGCGTCGGACAATCGTGAAGCCTTGCTGCAGGCGGGCCGGGCGCCGCACATGATTTGGACGACGCGCATCGATGCTGTCTACGGACTGGTCAACCTGATGGAGACGGCCTCGGAACGCTCGGCCAATCTCGATGGTGACGTGCTCTTCCTCTACGGGGCCCACGACCAGATCATTCCACGCAACTCCGCGATCGCGGCGGCGCGGCGGCTGCCGGGCACGGCGCGTACAGCCCTCTACGAGAACGGCTACCACTGGCTCCTGCGCGATCTGCAGCGCGAGGTCGTTTACGCGGACATTCTTGCCTTCATTCAGGACGCGCACGCGCCATTGCCATCGAATGCGCCGCCGCTGTTGCCTGTCACCCAGGCCAATAACAGCGTTTCGGACGCGCGCTCCCAAGCAACTCGTTAACGGAATTGGCCTAAGCTCGCCGGTGCTATGGCGGCTGTTAACGCCCTGTTTAATAAACGGAAGCTCGCGCTGACGCGCGCGAAGCTGCGCGCCTGGTGGGATGGCGACGCGTTCAACGAAGAGGCGGCGATCGCCGCGTTCGAGGCGAAGCTGGCGGCCGAGCCCGAACCAGAACCCGCCAACGACACCGAAGCCGAGTTGTTTGAATACGAGTTGCCCGCGCGGCTGCAGGCGCTTGCCGTGCTTTGGGGCGAGGACCGCGTGCGCCCGGGCGATGCGACGGCCGACAAGCTGGAGCCTGCGCGTATTGGCTTGGCGCCGGAAGGCGTGCTCGCGGTGCTCGGGCCGGGTTTGGCTGGGCCTATGGTGGCGGTGGCTGACGCGCACCCTGGCAAGATCGAAGTGTTCGAGTGGCGCGAAGAGACATTTGACGCGCTGAAGCATGGGTTGACGGAAGCGAAGCTCGATGACCGCGTGAGCGCGACGCGCATTGATCTTGAAGCGCACGTGTTCACGCCGGGTTCGTTTGATGGCCTCCTGAGCATCGATGACTTTGCCTATTGCGGTTACCCGCCGCACTTGGCGCAGCAGATCATGAAGAGCTTGAAGCCGGGCGCATGCGCTGTGGTCGAAGCTTATGTCGGTCTGAAGTCGCCAGAACTGGCGACGGCGTTTGCGTCATCCTTCGCTGAGCCGCAAATTCGTGCGCACGGCGATGTGCTGCAATTCTTCGCGGACGCTGGCCTCACACTCGAAGCCGACGAAGACATGACGGACGACTTCCTCTTCACCGCGCGCGCGGCGTTCAAGCAATTGGGCGAGCGTTTGGCGGCGGCGGGCGGGCTTGAAGTGCCGGTGGCGCGTGAGCTGGCGTGGGAAGCTGAAGCCTGGCGCATGCGTTTGCAGCTGCTGGCGACGCGGCGGTTGGAGCGGCGGCGCTTCATCCTGCGCAAGACGGCTGAAACTCAGGCCGAGAACACGAACGCGCCAGCGGGCTGAATTGTAACCGAGACGGCGTCGCCGAGCGGCATACGCGCCGGGACCAGCGCACGCCAAGTTACGCCTTGAGATTCTATCTTCACCAGATCGTGCGCGCCGTGTGGGCGGACGCTGATGACGCGCGTGCTGCCGTTTGGCGTAAGCGTGAGTGCTTCGGCGCGGACGGCTGCTTGAGCGGACGTGCCGTTGGTGAGGTGTGCAGCGTTGATGTCGCCGAACGGCGTTTGAAGCGCGCCGTTAGTGATCTCGCCTTTGTAGATGTTTACCGGGCCGAGCGCGGCTGCTGCGTCGAGCGACGCTGGGCGATCGTAGGCTTCGCGGGGCGCTGCTTCTTGGAGCACGCGGCCAGCCTTCAAAATAACGAGGCGATCAGCGGCTTGCAGCGCGTCTTCGGCATCGTGGGTGACGAAGATCGTTGTTGTGCGTGTTTCGGCGAGCGTCGCGAGCGTGGCGTCGCGGAGTTCGGCGCGGAGGACAGCGTCGAGGCCGGAGAATGGTTCGTCGAGCAAGATGGCGCGTGGTTGCGGCGCGAGCGCGCGGGCAAGGGCGATGCGCTGCTGTTCGCCGCCGGAGAGTTCGTGCGGGTAGGCGCTCGCGCGATGTTTGAGACCAACGCGATCGAGCCAGCGCAGTGCGGCCTCGTCGCGCTCGGCGCGGCCGAGCTTGTCGAGGCCGAAGGCGACGTTGGCGGCGGCGTTCAGGTGCGGAAAGAGTGAATAGTCTTGGAAAACCATGCCAACGCGGCGTTGCTCCGTCGCGAGCGTGCTTCCCGGCGCGGAGACTAGCTCGCCATTGATGCGGATCTCACCGGCTTCGACGGATTCGAGGCCTGCGATGAGGCGCAGGATTGTCGACTTTCCCGAGCCGGAAGGGCCAAGCAGCGCAACGACTTGGCCTTCAGGCGCTGTCAGCGTGACGTCATGCAGCGCCAGCGTTTTGTCATACGAGCGGCGCACGCCTTGGAGAGAAACGGTGCTCATCGAGCGCCTGCCCGTGTGCGGTCGATGCTGCGTGCGAGCAACACTATGGGCGCGAGGCCGGCGAGGAAGATGAGCAGTGCTGGCGCCGCGGCTTCGAGCAGGCGCTCGTCGCTGGCATAGGAATAGGCTTTCACAGCGAGCGTGTCGAAGTTGAACGGACGTAGGATGAGCGTCGCGGGGAGTTCTTTGAGAATCTCCACGAACAGAATGAGCGCGGCTGCGGCGAGGCTGGGCATGGCGATAGGCAGATCAATCTCCGCGAAGCGGCGCCATGGACCGGCGCCGAGCGTGCGTGCCGAAGCGTCGAGACCTTTCGACAAGCGCGCGAGGCCGGCGTCGATCGGGCCGACGCCTGCGGCGGCGAAGCGCGCGGCGTAGGTCCAGAAGAGAGCGAACAGTGCGAGTGCGCTGCCGAGACCGCCGATCCAGCCCCACTCGCGCGCGAGCGAGAACATGGCGAGCGCGCCCATAGCGATGACTGCGCCGGGCGCGGCGTAACCCATGCCAGCTGCGAAGAGCGAGGCTTTGCCAATGTTCGTGCTGCGGCGCGCGGCGGATGCGATCGCGGCGGCGAGAGCGAGCGTGAGTACGACGCCGACAGCAGCAAGCACGAGTGAGTTGATCAGGGCGGGCGCGACGTCGCCAATATTTGCGTGAAGCCACGCAAGGCGCGCGAGCCAAGCCAGCGGAAGGATCGCGCCGAAGACGATGAGCGCGATGCAGAAGATTGTGGCGAGCGCGGCAGGCAGAGCGCTGAGCTGGTATCGTGGCAATGGCCGCCAGCGCGATGAGCCGCCGCCATAGGCAGCGCGGCCGCGCGCGCGTCGTTCGATCATTAGGAAGACAAGTGCGGCAAGCAAAAGTGCGGCGGAGATCTGGATGGCGCCGTGCAGACTTTGGTGCGCGTACCAGGCGCGGAAGATGGCGGTTGAGAGTGTGGTGAGCCCGAAGTGCTGCGCTGCGCCGTAATCAGCAGCGATTTCCATCAGCGCGAGTGCGGCGCCGGCGACGATGCCCGGGCGAGCGAGCGGCAGCGCGACACGCCAAAAGAGCTTGAGTGGCCCGACGCCCAGCGACCGCGCGGCTTCGAGCGCGCACGCGGATTGGCTGGCGAACGCGGCGCGAGCGGAGAGATAGACGTACGGGTAGAGGCCGACGGCGTAGACGAACGCGGCGCCCCAGAAGCCCCGCACTTCGATCGGGCTCCAGCCGCCGGCCCAACTAAAACTCGCATAGGAATAGGCAAGCACGTAGCTCGGCGCTGCGAGTGGGATGACGAGAAGCCATTCGAACACGCCGCGTCCAGGAAAGCGGCAGAGGCTGACGAACCAGGCAGCGGTCGCGCCGAATACGATCGCACCGCCGCCGCCAGCGAGCACTAAGGCCAGGGTGCCTAGCGCGCCATCGCGCAAGAGATCACCAGCGAAGGTCGCGCCTTCAGCGCCAGGCGCAAACGCGAGCGCAATGACCGCAATTGCTGGCGCGGCGCACACGAATGTCGCCAGCGCCGCCGCTACGGCGACGCCGTCGATCTGAACGCCGCGTGTGCGTGTGTGTGCTGTCGCGACGCTCATCTGCCCCTTGTGTTAGCGCCTCAGCGCCAGCCCACTTCCTCGTAAATCCGCGCCGCCTCGGCTTGGTGACGGCCAAGTGCGTCGAGCGGGATGTTCTCTTCCTTGAAGCTGCCCAGCGCCGCAAGCTCCGGTGAGGGCTGGATCGACGGACGGATTGGGAATTCGGAGTTTAGCGGCGCGAGCATGGTCTGCGCTTCGTCGCTGACCAGGTATTCCAGAAATTGCACCGCCTTGTCGCGTCGGCGCGCGTTTGCGGTGACGCCGCCACCGGAAATGTTGACGTGCGTGCCAGCACCGGCCTGCTCAGGGAAGACGAGGCCGGTGTTGGCTATGGTCTCGCGGTCGGCCGGGTCTTCCGACTGCGACATGCGGAAGTAGTAATAATGGTTGCAGAGCGTGGCTTGCGCCTCGCCCGCGCCGACTGCCTTGATCTGATCGGTATCTGCGCCTTGGGGGTCGCGCACGAAGTTGGCTTTCACGCCGGCAGCCCATGCTTTCGCGTTCTCGGCGCCGAGCCGCTCGATACGAGCAGCCAGAGTCGAGAGCTGATAGACGTTCGTCGAAGAGCGCATGACGATGTGATTGCGGAAGCGCGCCGTGGCGAGCGCGTCGTATGACGCGACTTCTTCCGGCTGCACGTTCGCCTTGTTGTAGATGATCACGCGCGCGCGCTTGGCGAAGCCCCAGAAGGCGCCATCGGGATCGCGCAAATGCGCGGGAACGTTTTGTTCGAGCGCTTCCGTGGTGACGTTCTGGAAGAGGCCGGCTTCCTTCACGCGCCAGAGATTGCCGGCGTCGGCGCTCACGAAGAGGTCAGCTTCCGTCTGATCACCTTCGGCGCGCAGGCGCTCGAGCAATTGTTCGGCGCTGCCAGTGAGTGCACGGACCTCGATGCCGGTCGCTTCTTGGAAACCGCGATAGAGCGCGCGGTCGGCTTCGTAGTGCCGGGCGGTGTAGACGTTGATGAAGTTCTCGCCGCCACCACCTGGAGTGCAGGCGGCAAGTGCGGTGGCGGAGGCGCCCAGGACGAGGCCACGGCGGCTAAGGCTAAAGGACAAGGACGTCTCCCAAGGAACTTGCGAACGGTTCGCAATTGCTCAGTTTGAGGGCTGAACGTCAAGGCCATACCGCCGCGCAGCTTGACGCAGGCGGCCCGTTGCATATGGTCCGCGCCCTTCGGAACGCTGGTTTCCGGGCGCGTAGCTCAGCGGGAGAGCACTCCCTTCACACGGGAGGGGTCACAGGTTCAATCCCTGTCGCGCCCACCAAATTTTATCTAATAAAAACAATTACTTAGCCATGCCCGACTAACCGTCACAGGCAGACTCGTCTGTCGCCTCTCCAGTGTTTTAGCCATACGAATCAAGGCAATAACAGAGGTCGGCAAACTCCTGCACGGCAGACTTTTTTGAGTTTGGGGTGTCAGCTGGAAAGCGAGGGCGGTGATTTTCGTTGCCCATCGGTGCCGCTGTGACGCTGGTAGTTTACGCTGGGTCGTTTGCTTTTGCGCGAAAAAACGGCCCGCCGCAGGCCGCGTATCATTAGGTCATAGCCGAAGCGGAAGATCATAATATTAGGGTATAGCCTTTTACATAATGGTGTGATATTAGGCTATACCCTATGGACAATCGCCGCCTTGCCCGCCGCCGTCTCGACGAACGTCTGGCCGCCTTCGCCGCGTTAGGCCCACCGCCCGCCGGGGGGTGGATCCGCGCCATACGCGACGCTTTGGGTCTGCAACTCGGTCAACTGGCTGAGCGTCTTGGCGTGCGTCCGCCCAGCGCAACTGAGCTTGAGCGCAACGAAGCCGAAGAACGCATCACGCTCGCTACACTCCGGCGCGCGGCCGAGGCGCTCGATTGCACGCTGGTTTACGCGATCGTGCCCAACAAGCCGCTCGAATCGATGGTGCAAGACGCTGCTGCTGCTGCTGCACGGCGCGAACTCAACGCTGTCCTTCACACGATGAGTCTCGAAGATCAGGCGCCGCGCAGGCGCGATCGTAAAGAGATGATCGATGCGCTCGCCGCTCAGATTGCTGAAGCTGGTGGACGCAGGTTGTGGGGCGACGCCGTCAAGCCATGAGCGGCGACGACGATCTCTTCACCGCCGATGACGCGGCCACACCCCTGACACCGGAAGAGCGGCGCGATCTCATCCCAACCTACGTCGCGCTGAGGAGCGAACTCAACGAAGTGGAAGCGCTCAATGTCGCCGCCGGTGAGCGTTGGGCGCTTTCGCGCAAGCGCGATGTGCTTGACGAAGTGATTCTGCAGCGCCTGCATTTGCGGATGTTCGGCGATGTCTGGCGCTGGGCGGGCAAATATCGTTCGAGTGAACGCAACATTGGTGTTGCGTCTCACATCGTGCCAGTGGCGATGCGTCAGACTATCGACGACGCCAAATACTGGGTCGAGCACAAATCGTGGCCATCCGATGAACTCGCTGTACGCTTCAGCCACAAGCTCGTCTCGGTGCATCCATTTCCGAACGGCAATGGCCGCTGGTCGCGTCTGGCTGGCGACCTCCTCGCGATGCAATTAGGGAAGCCGCGCCTCACCTGGGGCAGCGGCAGCATAGCCTCCATTTCCGACACGCGCGCCGCCTACGTCGACGCTCTGAAGGAAGCTGACGATGGCGATATCGCACCGCTGCTTGCCTTCGCTCGAAGCTGACTAGTCTGCTACGGGGCATTTTCAGACGGCTGACCCTAAGCGCCAATCGCCGGTAGCGGATATTCAAAACGACGGGAGCCCCTGATGTAGAGTCAGGGGCTGGGGTCTGGGGTGGGCGCTTTTGCACCTCTGGCCGAGCCTGCCGTTCTGCAAATACGCGCGGCTCTATCGAGAACTCCGTCCGGTGCTTGTCGCCGAAGGGTCGCGCATCGAGGGACTCGTGCTCGGCGCCACGCGTGACCGCGCAGGCTGAGTCGCGCGGGTCGGCTTTGGGTTCGACCGAGCGCAATGGCCATCGTCGCATCCAATCTATCATCGGCATCGCTGTTTCTTGTGCTAGAAGTTGCGACCGTTCGAGGAGCCACGTCATGAGCAAGAGCTTCACCTGCCGCGAACTTGGCGGCGTCTGCGACGCGCGGTTCAGTGGCGACAGTGTGATGGACCTTATGCAAAAGGCAGGTCCGCACATGATGTCTGACGACGCGCACAAGACCGCAGTGATGACGCTTCAGGACCGCGCCGGGGAGACCAAGGATCAATGGATGGCCCGGATACAGCAAGAGTTCGACGCTAAACCATCGGAAGCCTAGCGCCGCTCCCATCAAACTTTCCCAGCGGGCGAGCATCGTTTCTCGAAGTCTCGCCGCTCGGAGGAACGTTCACCTCGCAGCGCACGTTGGTCCCGAAACATGATGGGACCCGACGATGCGCGTATTGATCTTGAGCTGTGCGATCCTGATGGGCGCTTGCGCCAGCAATGCCGCACCCGACGCGGCTAGCGCTCCAACGCCTGTTGCGCAACGCAGCGACATGCAGAGCGCCGACATTGCAAGCCTCCGCAACCTCACCAGCATTATGATTGACGCTAGCAGCTTATATTCGGCCGCGGCTGACGAGGCGGACAATGGCGCCTATGCCCAACAAATTCGTACGCTCTCGGAGCGCCGGCGCGCCATGGCGGATCGCTTTCAGGCGCGCGTGATGCGCATCGGCGGCGCGCCCGAAGAATCAGGGGAGGCGCTCGGCACAGCGCATCGCATGTTCATGGAGGCGAGGTTGCTTGGCGAGAACGACACCAAGGTCGCCGTCGAAGAAGCGCTGCGAGGCGAGAATTATCTCTTCGATCAGCTCACCGAGGCGTCAAGCGACATGTCGCTCAGCGCCGAGACGCGCAGCTTTGTCGGCGGAGAAATCGCCCAGGTGCGCGCCGATCGTGACCGACTTCAAGCCTACAAAGACTCTCTGGGCTGACCTCTGCTTGGTAGTGTCACAACGGAATCGGGCGCAGTGAGGCGGCGCGAAAGCGCACCATCGCGCGTCCAATACCGCATCTCCGCCGCGCCGGTGACGAGTTCGACCTGCGTGATGCTTTTGGTCTGCGAGTGCGGACGCTGCATCATCGGGGCCCATGCGTCCTTTGCGCTTTCGCGCGCGCTGTGAAACGAAGCAACTCTATCGAGAGTGTCGCCGTCACTGGACCAGACTTCACGAAACAATGCTTCGCGTTGGGTCCTTACGCGCTCGTACTGCCACGACGACGATGTGAGCATCAGATCGGCCATATCGGCGAGATCCGTGCGTTCGAACCTCGCGCCGGTCCAATCAAACTGCGTCGCGCCGAGGCGATCGATAACCACCGCAGTGAAGGGTGAAAAAGCGCCGTGCTCAAGATGCGCCAGTATTGCGCAAGCCTGTTCACGATTGCGACCTGCCATGGCCTCAATAACGATCTGGCCCCGGCTGACGCGGCCTGTAGGCGCCGCGTCATAGCGATTGAGCAGGCAGGCGACGACGCCAGCTTCATTCACTCCAATCCAAGTTCCTCCTGCTTGCAAATCCTTCGGCGCGGCGAACGCGGTATCAGCGCTCCTCCATAAGGAAGGAGGGGCCTCTCGCCGTGCGGCGAGGTCGTCACGGTTCATGGTGACGAGCAGCTGGTTGAGCTCTCGGACGATCGTGAGGGTGCACATGAGGTAAGCTAGAATCCGCTAGAGCCGAACAACCGACGCGATGGATGCGCGAAACTGTGTCACGTCGCCCACTTGCACGCGCCTTCCAATGACGAACACCGGATCGGCGACATAGCGTAGGATTGCCCGTGCGTGCGGGTGACCGCGCTCGTCCAAGAACAACGGGGCTTCACTGACCCCACAATTTTCGGTGCAGAACGCCAGTGGCAAGCCTCCCCGCGCGCACAAG
>CADEDT010000009.1 GCA_902826145.1 uncultured Caulobacteraceae bacterium | reverse complement strand
TCGGCGTCGCTGTTGATGCTCTGGACGACTTCGGGCTCCCGCGCCCATATCAGAACCTTCCGCCCGGCCGCCGCGGCGACCTGCGCGAGGGCCGTGCCCCATGCCCCCGCACCGAGGACGGAAACGGTGTCAAAAGGGGCTGGCAACTCTGAATCCTTCATTGAACGTTCAGTAGAAACCCGGTAACCTGTAGGGATGGACGATAAATCCGCTACCCGCGACCGCATTCTCCAGGCCGCGATGACCCGCATCAAGCACTACGGCTACGGCAAGACAACCATGGCCGAGATCGCCGCCGATTGCGACATGTCGCCAGGCAACATCTATCGCTTCTTCGAAGCGAAGATCGACATCGCCGAGGCCATGGCGCGCAAACACTATGCCGAGGAGCACACGGCGATGGCGCAGGTGGGCCGTCGCAAGGATTGGCCGGCTGACAAACGCCTGCGCGAAATGCTGTTGAAGCGCATGCGCGATAACTTCCAGATGTTCTCGGACAACGCGAAAATCTTGGAAGTCGCGGAAGTTCTCGCGCGAGAGCGCCCGGTTTTCATGAACGAATTGATCGCACTGGAGCGCGTCGGCATCACCGCGGTGATCCAGGAAGGCATGGACAACGGCATCTTCGCCAGGGGCGACGCCGAGTTCATGGCCGAGATGCTGCAGGCCGCGACCGTGAAGTTCGGCATCCCGCAGCTCATTTCACGGCTCACGCTCCAAAAGCTTGAGCGTGAGTTCGACGGCGTCATGGATCTCATCATGCAGGGCCTTTACACGCGCTCCGCAGACGCGCCGGCGCAGAAGTCCCGCGCCAAACAAGATGCAACTGCGTAATGGTCACTACGGAATAATTGAACGAAATCCATTTTATTCATTGATCGCTCTGGGGTGGTTTGGTACATAGGGTCATCGAAACCCGAGCACCTGGAGATACCCCTATGACCACGACCCGCCCCTCGATCCTGCTGTCCGCCACCTTCGTTTTGACCGCCTTCGCCCTTTTCGCCGTCGCGGCCTCGCCCATCGTTCAAATCGCGGCCTCCGTCGTCGCGTAAGTCCAACCCAGATCGCGCCTCCCAGCGCACCTCGGGTTCTATTGCAGGCGCGAAGGCACTCCCTTCGCGCCTGTTCTTTGTCTGCATTAACGGGGTGAAATTAACGTTTCGCAGCCAATTTTGCATAACTGGGCTGGTGTAATCTGCCTTCTAACTGGTTCCGAAAGGGTCCATCTGACCCTCACTGATGTTCGCACCTGCAACATCAATCCAACTTTGGGGACTTCTACTATGTCAGCTCAAGACCTTCCGGCGACCGCCCGCGCGATGTCCGTGGTGATCGCAATCGCGCTGGTCGCCACAGCGCTCGCGCCGCTTCTGTTCACGGCTGCGCGCGTCGTCGCCTAAGCCTTAGCTCCCTTGCGCCCCGGCTGATGGCTGGGGCGCAAGCGGGCGGCCTCCTCGTCCAGCGGCCACCTTGGCCGGGCTGGAAATGACAGGTCGTCACTGAATCCAAGGCGGAGTCTTTCAGCACCCGCCAGCGCAATCATCGCCGCATTGTCCGTGCACCATTTTAGCGGCGGCGCGATGAAATCGTAGTTCCGCTCGGCCGCTAGAGCTTCGAGCCGGTCCCGGATCGCCTGGTTCGCCGCGACACCGCCGGCAGCCACCAGCCGGCCCTTCGCACCCCAAACCGTATCGAACATCCGCATCGCGTTGCGCGTGCGATCTTCGATGATGTCGAGGACGGCTGCCTGGAAGCTGGCGCAAAGATCGGATTTGCCTTGCTCGGTCAGCGCGCCGAGGCGTTCGACTTCGCGCGCGCAGGCGGTTTTCAATCCAGCAAACGAGAAATCGCAGCCTTCGCGGCCGAGCAACGGACGCGGCAGCGCGAAACGCTTGGAATCGCCGTTTTGCGCGGCTTTTTCCACGAGCGGCCCACCCGGGAAACCTAAGTCGAGAAGCTTTGCGAGCTTGTCGAACGCTTCGCCGAGCGCGTCGTCCATCGTCGAGCCGTAGCGGCGGTACACGCCAACATCGAGCACGGCGATGAACTGGCAGTGCCCGCCACTCACCAGCAGCAACAAATACGGAAACGTCGCGCCGCCTTCGGCGAGACGCGGGCTGAGCGCGTGGCCTTCAAGGTGGTTCACGGCAATGAGCGGCTTGTCGTGGGCGAGCGCGATGGCTTTGCCGGCGAGCAAGCCCACCATCACGCCGCCGATAAGCCCAGGGCCAGCAGTGGCGGCGACGCCGTCGAGTTCAGCGAAGCCCAGGCCAGCATCGCGCATGGCGGCGGCGATCGTGCCGTCGAGACCCTCAACATGCGCTCGCGCGGCGATCTCGGGGACGACGCCCTTGTAGGGCGCGTGATGCGCGGCCTGGCCGAGCACCACGTCCGAGACAACATGCGGCCGGCCGTGCTCGTCCAGGCGCAACACAGCCGCCGCGGTTTCGTCGCAGCTGGTTTCGATGCCAAGGACGGTGAGCGGCTTCATCTCGCGCACATTTGGCGCGTTCCCCTCACCCGCGCCAGCGTTTAAGTGCACAGCATGAGTGCTCCGCTTTTCCGCATCGGCGCGCGCGGTTCGAAGCTGTCGCTGGCGCAGACGGCGCAGACGCGCGCGCGGCTGGCGGCAAAGCTTGGACTCGATGCGAGCGCGTTCGAGATCGTGCCGATCGTCACCAGTGGCGACCGCATTCAGGATCGCACCTTGATCGAAGCAGGCGGCAAAGGGCTGTTCACGAAAGAGCTGGATGAGGCGCTGCTCGATGGACGCATTGATCTTGCTGTGCACTCGTTGAAAGATCTGCCCACGCGTTTGCCGGACGGAATCGCGCTCGCCTGCGTGCCGGAGCGCGAAGATCCGCGCGATGCTTTTGTGAGCTTGAAAGCGAAGACACTGGCGGAGCTGCCCGCTGGCGCGAATGTCGGCACGGCGAGCTTGCGACGCCAAGCGCAGGTGCTGTTCGCGCGGCGCGATCTGCGCGTTTCAGTGCTGCGCGGCAACGTCGATACGCGGCTCGCTAAGCTTGAAGCGGGCGACGCGGATGCGACGTTTCTGGCGTTGGCAGGCTTGAAGCGTTTGGGTTTGGAGGCTCGCGCCGCGAGTCTGGTCGACCCGCAGGATTCACCACCAGCGGCGTGCCAAGGCGCAATTGCGATTACGGCGCGCGCCAGTGACCCACGCGTGTTGGACGTACTGGCGCAGTGCGAAAACACGAATGCGCGAATTGAAATTGAAGCCGAGCGCGCGTTCCTCGATGCGCTCGATGGCTCGTGCCGCACACCGATCGGCGCGCTCGCGCGAGTCAGTGGCGGGCAATTGAGCTTCGTGGGTGAGACGCTGACGCCGAATGGGACGCAACGCTGGCGGCGCGACGCTACGATTGAGCTGGGCAGCGATTCGATTGCAGCGGCGCAGGCGTTAGGTCGGCGTCAGGGTCACGAAATCCGCGACGAAGCGGGCGACGCCATCGAGCTGGATGTCTGATGTTACGCGTTGCGATCACGCGGGCGCAGCCTGAGGCGGATCGAACGGCAGAGCGGGTGCGGGCGCGCGGCGCTGAGGCGATCGTCACGCCGCTGCTGACGATCGTGCCGTGTGGGTACGACACCAGCACCGAGGGCGCGCAGGCGGTCATTTTCACGAGCACCAATGGCGTGCGAGCGTTTCCGGATGTGCGCGGCGCACGAGATCGTGTCGTGCTGACAGTCGGAGACGCCACGGCCGAGGCTGCTCGTGAGGCTGGCTTTAGCGATGTGCGCTCGGCGGATGGCGATGTCTTCACGCTGGCGGCGCTGGCGAAGGCGACGCTCGATCCGGCGAAGGGAAAGCTCATCCACATCGCCGGCGATCACGTTGCGGGCGATCTGGGCGGCGAATTACGTGCAGCAGGGTTCAGCGTGGAGCGGCGGCTGGCCTATGCTTCGGTGGCGGCGATCGACCTGCCAGTTGGGTTGCGCGGCCCGCTCGACATCGTGCTTTTCCACAGCGTGCGGGCGGCGGAGACGTTTGTGGCGCTGGGCGCGCCGAACGCCTCCGAACTCACGGCTGGGTGCCTGAGCGCGTCCGTGGCCGACGCCGCGGGCAAAACGTCCTGGAAGCGGATCGTTACAGCGCCCGCGCCGCGCGAAGATGATCTCCTCACAGCCACACTCGGGGGGTAAAACTCCCCTGCTGGCGCAAGCGCTTGAGCGGCTTTGCGGGCGCGCCTAAGTTTCGCGTGGCTAGCGACTCGTTTTCGATGCGAAATATCGGAAAAGTCTCGGGAAAAAGCCGGGCAGCTCTGGGGAATAACATGAGCAGAGACGACGATGACGGCGACCGCGGACGCGGCGAGCCGATCGACGTTGAATATGAGCCGGCCTACCGCGAGGAAGGCCGCGGCGGTGTTGGCCTCGGCACAGTTGCCGTGCTCGCGCTGGTTGCGGCTGGCGTAGGCGCTGCTGGCGGCGCGGTGGCGCCGCGCGTGCCCGCGATCCAGTCAGCGCTCGATAAGGTTGCGCCAGCAGGCGCGACGAGCGGCGTGAACTCGCCGTCGAGCGATGGGTCGCTGGATCAGCGTCTCGATGCGATCGAAGCGGTGATGAATGCACCGTTGGCGACGGCTGCTTCGGGCCAGGCCGGCGACGGCGGCACGGCCGCGCGTGTGTTCGCGCTGCAAGCAGGCCTGCGCGATGTCGAATCGCGCTTGGGCACGATGCCGTCGACGGCGGAGGTGCAAGCACTCGTCACCGAAGTGCGGCGCTTGCAGGAAGAGCTGCCGGCGGTTGCAGCGGAAGCGCGCTCAGCTTCGACTGCGGCGCGGGCTTCGTATGCGGTGGTTGCGGCGTCAGAAGCCGCGCGCTCATCTGGACCATTCGAACAAGCGCATGCCGCGTTGGCGACCTTGCTACCGAACGATCCGAACGTTGCGGCGCTCGCGCCGCTTGCGCGCACGGGCGCGCCGACGCGGGTCGAACTGCGCGACGGCTTTGAACGCCTCGACACAGAGATCGTGCGCGCTGCGCGGCAAAGCCAAGCTGGCGCAGGGTTCTGGGGCCGCATTCAAGCGGCTTTGGCGCAGTGGATTGTCGTCCGCCGCGCTGGTGCGGGCGATACGCCAGAAGGCATCGTCGAACGCGCACAACGCGCGCTCGATGGCGATCGCCTCGCCGAAGCCATTCAAGAACTGAACTCCCTGCCCGCCGCGCCGAAGCGCGTCGCGCAGCCCTGGATCAACGACGCGCAGCGCCGGTTGGAAATCGACCAGCGCATCGCGGCTATCCGACAAGAATTGTCGCGGAGCTAAACCCAGATGTTGCGGCTGGCCTTTCTGCTGATCGTGTTCGTGTTTGCGATGCTGCTCTCGTGGCAGGTCGCGACCAATGACGCGGGCACGGTGCATTTCGAGTGGATGGGCTGGGAAGCCGACACGTCCGCGTGGTTTGCGGTTGCGGTGCTGATCGGCGTCGTGGCGCTGGCGCTGCCGCTGCTGCGGCTGATCATGTTCCTGATGGACGCGCCGGGCCGCATCGGCAAAGCGAGCGAGCGCGCGAAGGTGCGTCGTGGCCAAGAGGCGCTGGCGCTCGGCTTGATCGCGGCTGAGGCTGGCGAGTTCGAAGAAGCGCGCCGCCACGCTGACAAGGCGGAAGACCTGATCGATGAACCGCGTCTGGCGCTGTTGCTGCAAGCGCGCGCCGCTGAAGTGAGCGGAGACACGAGCGGCGCTGAGCGCGCCTATTCGGGCATGCTGCAAAACGAGGACACTGAAGTGCTCGGCCGCAAGGGCCTGATGGCGGCAGCGCTGAAGCGCGGCGATCGGGTCGCGGCGCGCGCGCACGCGGAAGCGGCGCTGAAAGCGTCGAAGACGGCGACTTGGCCATTCCAGTACGCGTTCGATCTGGCGGTCCAACAAGGTGATTGGGAAAACGCGATCGAGACGCTCGATGCAGGCGATAAGCGCAAGCAGATCGAAGACAAGGTCGCCAAGCGCCGCCGCGCAGTACTGATGAGTGCTCAGGCGGCGAAGCTTGAGCGCGAGCGCCGCGCCGATAAGGCGGCCGAGATGGCGCAGAAAGCGTTCCGCATGGCGCCGGCTTTCGCGCCGGCCGGAGCACTGGCGGCGCGGCTGTTGGTGGCGGAGGGCAAAGGCGAGCGCGCCGCGGCGATCCTGGAAGAAGCTTGGGAAAATGGCCCACACCCGGCTTTGGCGCATGCGTATCGCGACATCGTGCCGGGCGAGACGCGCGAAGCGCGGGCCGAGCGCATGCGTGCGTTCGCGGAGCGCCGCCGTGACTCACGCGAGACGAAGATCGTGCTGGCGGAGCTGGCGATGGAGCGCGCCGATTGGGGCGCGGCGCAAGCGGCGCTCGAAGACGCCTATCGCGAAAACCCTTCCTCGCGCATTTGCATCCTGTTCGCGCAAGTCGCGCGCGGGCGCGGCGATGAGAACGCGGCGCGCACTTGGCTGGCGCAAGCGGCGGCAGCGCCGCGCGAGGCCGATTGGTCGGATCTCGATCCGGAAGGCCCGGCGTTTCTTTACGACGACGCCGATTGGGCGCGGCTTGTCTATGCATTCGGCGACGGCGGCCAGCTGATCCATCCTCGCATGGAGCGCGGCGGCAACGACGTGCTCGGGCCGGTGATGGCGATGCCAACGGCGCGTCTCACACCACCGCAACCGGAAGCGCGCGCCGAGCGTGTGCCGGATGATGACGACGTCGAGGTCGAAGAAATCCGCTAAGCGCAAACGGCGTTAAGCTTAAGACGCTTCGGACTCGTGCCGAGAGCGTTTGCAATCTGTTGCACCGGCGCCGCGAGGTAAGGTAGCGAGTTAGATCACTCCCTTCCCGGCGGGCGACGCGAGCATGGACAGACCCAAACTTCGCGTCGGCGCGATTGTGGACGAAGGTTCGCAATCGAACGCGTTCTTCGAGCTGTTCGAGAAGAGCAAGCAATCCGAACTGTATTCGATCGAGCTGCTGATCGTGCAGCGCAAGGCCAAAGGGCCGAAGCGCAATGCCGTTCAGAAGGCGCTTGCCTATGTGGGCAAGCGCGGCGTCGGCAAGACCCTGGCGAAGGTGATGTTCGCGGTTGTCACGCGCGTGGAAAAGACGCTGTTCGCGCGCGGCAAGCTCTACGCGCCGCACTTCCGCCGGCACGGTTTCGACAAGTTCGGCGTTGAAAAACTCCTCCTTGAACCGCTGCCGTCAAAGAGCGGGTTTGTGGTGCGCTATTCCGATACGGATATCGCTGAGATCAAGAAGCACAATCTGGATGTGCTGATCCGGGGCGGCAGCGGTATCCTGCGTGGCGGCATCCTCACTGTGGCGCCGATGGGGATCGTCTCCTTCCATCACGCCAATAACCTGGTGAACCGCGGAGCGCCTCCAGGTTTTTGGGAGGTCTATCACCGCGAGCCTTCAACCGGCTTCATCATCCAGAAGCTTTCAGAGGAGCTGGATGGCGGCGATGTGCTCTATCGCGGGGCGATCCCGACAGCTCCGACCTATGTGCGCAACTCAGTGCGGCTTTATCTGAAGGCCAACGCCTTCATGCACGAGATGCTGGAGCGGATCGCGCGAACGGGTGCGCTGCCGACGTGCGAGGCGAAGCAGCCGTATGCCTACCCGCTCTACACGACGCCAAGTGTCGGCCAGCAGATCCGCTATCTGTGGGGCGTGTTTCTGACCATGGGCGGCAAGGTCTGGCGGAAGCTGCGCGGCCACGAATATCGCTGGGGCGTCGCCTATCAGTTCACCAAGGACTGGCGCGACGCGGTGCTGTGGCGCTCGAAGGTGATCAAGAACCCGCCGAACAAGTTTCTCGCCGATCCCTTCGCTGTGTCTCGCGATGGCCAGCATGTGATCTTTGTCGAGGAATATGATTTTGGCAGCGAGCTTGGCCGCATCACGGCGTACGAAGTCAGCAAAGCCGGCGCGACATATTTGGGTGTGGCGCTGGAAGAGCCCTTCCATCTCAGCTTCCCGTTCCTGCTTGAGCAAGACGGCGAGCTTTACATGTGCCCCGACACGCACGAGACGCGGGAGATCCGGCTCTACAAGTGCACGGAGTTTCCGCTGAAATGGGAGCTGCATCGGGTGCTGATGAAGAACGTCAGCGCCACGGACACGATGATCTTCAAGCGCGACAGCAAGTGGTGGATGTTCACCAACGTCGATTCATCGCCGTTGGGCGATCATTGCTCCGAGCTGCACATTTTCGGCGCTGACTCGTTCGATGCTACAGACTGGCGCCCTCACCCGCTCAACCCGATCATGGTCGACTCGACGCGCGCCCGGAACGGCGGCCTTTTGTTCGAGGGTGAGACCGCGTATCGCGTGTTTCAGGTGCAAGGCTTCGACCGTTACGGCGAAGCCATGGGGATCGCCGAGATCAAAGCGCTCGATGCGGAGCGTTACGAAGAAGCGCCCGTGTGCACCATGCCGGCTCGATTCATGCCCGGCCTTAAAGGCGCGCACACGTACACTTTCACCCCCGGCCTGCTGACGGTGGACTTCGTGAAGTTCGAAGGGCGTGGGTAGAGGAAGTGGTGCCGCCTAGGTGACTCGAACACCTGACCCCCGCATTACGAATGCGGTGCTCTACCGGCTGAGCTAAGGCGGCTCCGGCCTCGACGCCGGAGCGTCGCGGAAGGGCGGTTTCCTACGCGGAGCCGGGCGGAGAGGCAAGGCCGCGGCGCTTTGGCTTGCCCGGTGCGGCGGTCCGCCCCAGAAAGCGGCATGTCGCCACCCGGATATCTGCCCTCCTCGCTCGCCCGGGCGCGCAATATCGCCGATTTACGGCGTATGGCGCGGGCGCGGCTGCCGCGGATGGTGTTCGACTACATCGATGGCGGCGCGGACGATGAGGTAACGCTGGCGCGCAGCGTGTCGCGGTTTCGCGACATCGAGCTCGCGTTTGACGTGCTTGCCGACGTCTCCGAGATCGACACGCGCACGACGATCATGGGCGCGCCTTCGGCTTCGCCTTTCTTCATCAGCCCGACGGCGACATCGCGCCTCTTCAATCCGCGCGCGGGTGAACTGGCCGTGACTCGCGCCGCGCATACGGCCGGTGTGCCGTACGCATGCTCGACCCTCGCCTCCGTCTCAGTGGAGGACATCGCGGCGGCCAATCCGGGGACCAAGTGGTTCCAGGTATACGTTTGGAAGGATCGCGGGCTGGTGACGGAGATGCTCGCGCGCGCAAAAGCAGCGGGCTTCGGCGCGATCATCCTTACTGTGGATTTGCCGGTTGCGGGCAATCGCGAACGCGATGGCGCCAACGATTTCACCATCCCACCGAAGGTGACTTGGCGCACCGCGTCGCAAGGTATGGCCGCGCCGGGCTATCTTTGGGACCTGATGACGACACCGGAAATTCGGCCCGCCAACTTCGCACACATGCGCATCGATGGCGGACTGATCGGCTTCATCAACGCGCAGTTCGATCGCAGTGTGACTTGGGATGACGCCCGTTGGTTGCGTGAGGCTTGGGATGGCAAGTTGGCCCTCAAGGGAATCTGTGCGCCGGACGATGCATCACGCGCGGTAGGCATCGGGGCCAATGCAGTTTGGGTGTCGAACCATGGTGGCCGGCAACTCAACACGTCACCGTCGTCGATCGACACGCTCCCGGCTGTCGCCGAGGCAGTCGATGGGAAAGCGGAGATCATCCTCGACGGCGGCGTTCGGCGCGGCAGCGATGTCGTGAAGGCTTTGGCCCTGGGCGCGAACGCCGTGGCGTTGGGTCGAGCTTATCTCTACGGCCTGGCCGCGGGCGGCGAACGCGGCGTAACGCGGGCGCTTCAGATTATGGATAGCGAACTGCGGCGGACAATGGCGCTATGTGGCCGGGCTAAAATCGCGGACCTGACGCGCGATTTGATCTTCGAGCGCCGCTTGTCCTGATTAGCTAGCGAGCTTGTGCTCGGCCTTGTTCTTTACGAACTCGACGCCTTCCACTGTCGCCTCGAAGTCGTGCAGCACTTCGATCGCCTCGTCGGCCTCCATCATCGGCGTTGCAGCGTCCGGGAAACGGAAGCGCCAGAACGAGTCTATATGGCGGATGACGCCTACCGCCTCGCCGATCGGAATGAACATCGACGGCGCCTTGAGCAGGAAGTTGCGGAAAGCTGAGGGCTGCCCCTCAGCGAGAGCGGCAAACGCCGTGCCGTACTCAAGCAGCGTTTCGTCGACGCGCTCAAGCGCGAGGCGCATCTTATCGAGGATATCGCGGCGGGTTTCTGCGAGCTGCTGGCGCTCATCGGAGGTCGAGCGAACAACGCGAAGGCCCGCGAAGCGCGGCTTGAACTCGGCGAGACCCGGCCGGATCTCATCCATCAGCCACTTGTAGTAGAGGAAGCCTTTCCAGGCGAAGACGCCCTCGATGTACTCTTCGCCAGACAATCGAAGCGTCTCGCGCAAGGGATCAAGCGTCTTGGCGGTCTCGTCCGTCATCAGCTTGTCGGCCAAGCGCTGCGATAATCCGCCGGCATCTGTGCCGCCGGTAGCGAACGCCAAGCTCACAAGCTGCGCGATCTCGCGGCCGACAAAAGTACGCATGCGCGTGATGTCGGCTTCGGCGATATCGAAATACGCGCGCGCCGGGTTGATACCCAGGTGACGCAGGCGCTCGCGGAGCAGAAATGGATCGAACGAAGGCAATGCCGCCAATGCGCGAAGCAATTCAGCGTCGGCCAGTAGATCGGCGTCTGATGTGTAGCCGCCGACAGCGTCCTTCAGAAGGCGCTCGAAGCGGATTTCGTTGACCATGAAGCTGACGCCGCCGAGCGCGAGCTCCGCGGCGGCATACGGCAGAATGACCTTGGTGGCAGTCGTAATCGGGCGAGTGAACAGCTCGCGCTCGTGCGGCCGAATGACGTGCTTCAGTATGAGCGCGCGATTGAGTCTTGGATTCCGGAAAAGCGGCTTCGCGGTGTATTCTTCGGTGTCCCCGAAGCGCTCGAATGCCAATGCAAGATTGAGCACCCGCGCGGTCGAACCACTCGCGCGAATAAGCGACAAGTCGCGACGGCCGTCTTTCTGGCGCACAGTAGCCTCCGCTACAACGTATGCCGTTGCCGTCTAAACTTTCGATTAACCCGCTTCGGGTCCCGGCGGGAAAGCGCGATCGGGAATTTGATCGGGCGCCACGCCGCGGGGCATTGATTTCAGTACCCAGCCCCAAAACACGGGCAGCATCAGCAGAATGATGCCGAACTTGACCAGATTCGCGAATGGCAGCGCGTCGAGTGGCGTGGGCACGGCGACGAGCACATAGGCCAAAACACCCAGCCCCAGCAGCGCACTAATCAGCAGGAAGAAATAGCGCTTCGGCGTTTCGCCAATCAGCGCTCTTCCCTTCGGGTGCGCCACGGCCCAGCGCGCGAGCGCCGCCTTGACGAACGGCGTGTAGCTATCAGAGCGCTCCTCGAACTCACGACCATTCACGCAATGCGCGTTGTCGATGACGATCTTGCGCTGGTGCTTCGGTTGTAGCTCGAACACGTAGCGCCAGGGTTTCGAGCGCGCCGGATCGTGAAGCAGGCGAACGCTGACGATGTCGCGCCAGCGATAGCGGCGCTCGCGGCCGGACCCACCGCGCGTGACGAGGGCGTCGTCCTCCACCCGCCATTCGCGCTCGCTGCGCGAGATGGCGTCACGTCGCCTACGGTAAATGACGGGGTCGGACATCGGCGTTTGCGTCAAATCTGCTCAGACAACGCGCCACATGCAAAGCTGGCGCACCCGACAGGATTCGAACCTGTGACCTCTGCCTTCGGAGGGCAGCGCTCTATCCAGCTGAGCTACGGGTGCTGACCGCACAGGCCCCAAACGTCCTGGAGCCCGAGGGGCGACACCTCTAGCCGAGCTTGGCTGGGAACGCGAGCCCTACCCCGCTGGCGGTCGGACCACCCGGCCTTGGAGGTTCGCCTGCACTTCGCGTGCGTCGAAGGCGGCAGCGTCATTCGCCGGCTTCGGGCCGTTGAACATGGCGATCTCAGCGATGGCCTCGTAACGCGTCACTTCACGATAGCGGGAAGGTTCATCCCAGAAGGGATCGTACCAGGGCGACCAACCGCCGAACGGGCGGTAAGCCATGTAGGAAAAGCCATACCGGTTGCGTCCAAAGCCTTCGCCCTGGAGCCGCGAATGCTCTTCGGTGTCGCGGTTGGCGACGACAAAATAATCCTTACCGTTCTGCAGCGTCACCTCGGCAGCCCGGTAGAGCATATAAGTCTCGACTGTCTCACGATCCGTGAGCGTGTTGCCGCGGAAGGTAATGCGAACCCGGTTGTTCTCGATCGTCTGTTCCTGGAAGCCATAGCCCCGATTTTCAGACGGTTGGTAAGCGGTAGGCGTCGCGCAGGCGGCCAGCAGCCCAGCGACAGCAGCAAGCGCGAACGTTCGCATGCGGCAGTTCTCCAATCTCGGTCCCTCGTCTCTTATGTAAACGACCAAGAGCCCGAACCAAATCCCAATCTAGTGATGCAGAATCGTCGCAGCGTTTCGAACTTTGGCTGGCGCCAGTTCTTCACCAGAAGCCAATCGGACGGAATGGATCACCGCATCGATCTCAGCGCGCCAGAAATCCAAGAATTTGTGGATGCGCGGATAGGCCGGGGCGAGATCGAGGGTCTGCCAGACAAAGCTCTGCAGGAGCTTGGGGTGGTCGGGCATGTAGTAGAGCACTTCGGCCGTGGCCAAGCGCCAACCCTTTAACTGCAAAGCGAACTCGTCCGTCTCCATGCGGCCTCCGAGTTACCCACGCACAAGGAGCGTGCGTCTGGTGTGCTTAAGCGAAGCTGAAGACGCCGGTTCCCGCGGTCAACGCGGGACAACCGCTAGCACTGCTGGAGTGCCGCTGCTTAGCGGTGGCCCGTCTCGATTGCCTTCGCCTTCACCATACGCTGCGACGCGAAGTGGCAAGCGAGGTAGCCGAGCACGATCGGCGGCGCACCAATCGCGGCGGGCACGAAAGGCGAGTCCGAGCCGGAGCCGAGTGCAATCGCCACCATGACCAACGTCACGGGAAAGCCGACGCCAAGAAGGAAAAATCCGGCGATGGTCAACAACCGCGCCTCGGCGCGCAATGCGGCGGGATTGGGACGATGAGCAACCATGCTCGCGGCGCTGCGAAAATCGCGCCACTCGCGAACACGCGGCACGCGCATGGTTTACGTTGCACGCGCGCCGCACGCTCACATGCTTGTGTTGCACGAAAAACGCGGTTTCCATCACTGAACGTTAAGTCGGAGGAACTATACTTACATCTGAGGCGTCCCTCAGTTTGCAGAAGCAAAGAAGACGCGCTGGTATGGCATTTTCGGATCTACTGACCGCTGACGAACAAGAGCTCGCAGAGCACTACCCGAACCGGGCGGAGAAGACCGCCGACGGTTTAGTGCACGCGGTCGGGATCATTGCAGCGCTGGTCGGTGGCGGACTTCTCGTAGCCGTGGCGTTGGTTAATCGCGGCGTGCCGATGGCAACAGCTGGCGCGATCTACGCTGGATGCTTGATGGCGATGCTCGCCGCTTCCGCCGTCTATAACCTCACTCGCCCTTCCCGTTATCGCCGAGTTCTGCGTCGCATCGATGAAGCCGCGATCTTCTTGATGATCGCCGGTTCTTACACGCCGTTCACAATCCAGCTGTTGCCGCCCGAATTCGCGATTGCAGTGACTATGGCCATCTGGGCGGCCGCGCTTGCTGGCGCCGCCGGCAAGGTGTTCTTCCCGAACCTTTCCGACCGCGCATGGTGCTTCATCTACTTGGCCTTCGGTTGGCTGGCGGTCCTGGTGCTTGGCCCCGTCGTGCCGACGCTGCCGCCGCTAGCGATCACAATGCTCATCATCGCCGCCGTGACGTATTCCGGCGGTGTGCTGCTCTATCTCAACCACGCCATCCCATTCCGCCGCGCGCTCTGGCACGCCTGCGTGATCATCGGTGCGGCAGGCCATTACGCCGCCGTGCTTTACGGTCTGGTTCTCTAGGAACGCACCCGCGTCTGTTCGGTTGATCTTGCTCCACTTCAGATTTGAGGAGCGAGCCCCCATGCCCACAACAACCGGTCACACGACCGCTATCCGCGCCAAGAAGGTTATAGGCACCGCCGTGAAGGACACGAGCGGTGAGAAAATTGGCACAGTCGAAGATCTCGTGCTCGACAAACAGAGCAACACGATCCTTTTCGCCGTCGTCGGCTTCGGCGGCGTGCTCAAGATGGGTGAAAAATTCCATCCGCTGCCGTGGGCGACGCTGAACTATGACGAAGAAGAAGACGCCTATGTCGTCCCTTACACGAAGGATGAACTCAAGGCGGCGCCGGCCGATACGATCAGCGAGCTGACGAAGAATGATGGCATCGCTTATCGCGACCAGAGCTTTGCGTTCTACAAGGTCGATCAGTATTGGACCTAACGCACGATAAATCCTGACATTCGATGTCAGGTTAGCTCTCATATGACGGCCTCCTCAACAAAGAGGAGGCCGTTTTGTCTGGATCACTCACGCACACTCGCCGCGAGGCGATCGCCGCAGCGTTGGCCGTGGCGGCGTTTTGCGGTTCGGCAGCGGCGCAAACAGGAGCCGTTGCCATGTCCGATGCCGAACTCGAACGCCACCGCCACGATTGGGACTGGCTGGCGGGAAACTGGAATGTGCGCCACCGCAGGCTGCGAGAGCGGCTCGTCAACAACACCGAATGGCAGGAATTCGATGGCACGTGCCGAATGGTTCAGACGCTGAACGGTTTCGGCAACATGGACGACAATTGGCTCGACTTACCTGCCGGCGCTTATCGCGCCATGGGCATTCGCGCGTTCAATCCCGAGACGCGACAATGGTCGATTTGGTGGTTCGATCAGCGTAGCCACACGATCGACCCACCGGTGCGCGGAGGATTTGTCGACGGCATCGGCACCTTCGAGGCGCCTGACACGTTTCGCGGCCAGCCGATCATTGTGCGCTTTCGTTGGAGCGACATTACCGCGACATCCGCACGCTGGGAGCAGGCGTTCTCTCCCGACGCCGGCGCGACGTGGGAGGTAAACTGGATCATGCACTTCACGCGCGCCTGACGCTTGCGAGCTCACCGGCGGCTGCTTAGGGTTGCGCCACGCGGCCGCCGGGGGTTCACAATGCGTCTGCTGCTTGCTCTTGTCGTTGCGTTCAGTGCGCTGACGTCGGAGGCATTTGCTCAGGCGGGACGCTGGTTTCGCGCCGAGAGCCCTGGCTTCGTCGTCTACAGCACGGCGTCGGAATCGCGCGTTCGTCGGTTAGTTGGCGACCTTGAAGCGTTTGATGCGCTGCTGCGCAGGCTTACACAATCGACCGAAGAACGCTCGCCCACACGCCTTGAGATTTATCTGTTCACCGGTCAAGGGCAATTTGATGAAGCCTGGCCTGGCATCACGCGGCTGGCGCGCGGGGTCTATTCCGCGCGCACGGACATCATCGCCGCCTACGCGATCTATCGCGACAGTTATGGGCTTGAGGCTCAGGAAGTGCTGTTCCACGAATACGCGCACCACTTCATGTATCAGCACTTCTCGAACGTTTACCCGGCTTGGTACGTCGAAGGCTTCGCCGAGTTCGTGGCCACCGCTGAGTTCGAGAACAATCGCATCGTGTTGGGCCGCGCATCGCGCGCTCGCGCAGGCTGGCTGTTCGATTCATGGTTGCCGATGGAGCGCTTAATCGAAGGACGCCCAACCAATCCCGAGGACATCGCGCGCTTCTACGCACAGTCTTGGCTCTTCACGCATTACCTCACGACCACCGAAGGCGGCATGGATAAGTTCCGCGCCTACGCGCGCGCGCTGCGAACAGGATCTACGCCGGAGGTGGCATTCCGCGAAGGCTTCGGCATGCGGCCGGCGGAGATGCAATCTGTGTTAAGGCAGTATCTGCGCAGCAATCCGCACGCGCTGGCGCTGACCAATCCGGTGGCGGTCGAGAGCCAAGGCATGACGCTCGCGCCAATGCCAACGAGCGCGGATGATCTACTGCCGCTCATGACGCGTGTCAGACGCGGTTCGCTTGAAGGCGAAGGCGCAACAGAGGCGTTGCAGCGCGTGCGTTCCCGGGTTGGCGCGCAGCGAGATGCCTACGCGACTCTAGCGCTCGCCGAGACAGAGGCGACGATCGGCGATGTAGCGGCCGCGCGCACTTTGCTTGAAGGCTACACCGCTGCGAGCCCGAACGACGTTCAAGGTCACTACTTGCTGGGCTTTACCTATCTGCGTGAGGCGCGCGAAGCGCATGCGCGCGGTGATGCGGCCGCTCGCGACGCCTTGTATGCGCAGGCGCGACGCCACTTCTCGCGAGCCTACCGTATCGATGGCAACCATGTGCCGACGTTGTATCGCTACGTCGAGACCTACTCATGCGCGCAACTGGACGACGCGACGCGGGAGAACGCCCTGAACGCCCTGCTGCTTGCGCGCCAGCTTGCACCGCAGATACCGGAAATCACATTCTACGCCGCCGACTGGCTGCTTGCCGTTGGCCGACCCGCAGAAGCGATCCCGATGCTTCGGTTGATTGCCTATGACCCGCACGGCGGATCCTCCGCTGATCGCGCACGGGAGAAGCTCGTGCATGCAGAGACGTTGGCGGCAGGCGGCCTGGTCGCGTCGACCGACGTCTCGCGTCAGCCTAACGCCTGCCCTGCGCAAACCGCCGTGGCCAACTAACTGCTACGGCGTTGGCGCAACTTCCGGCGCCGGTTCAGCACTCGGCGTCTCAGCCGCAGACTCCACCACGGGCGCCTGGTCAGCTGCAGGGATGGGCGCACTGATGGGGGCGGCGAGCGCCGCGCGAAGGCCCGGATCGTCCAGCATGCGATCGATGCCGTCGTTCATGACTTGATTGGTCAATGCGCGAAGCGGCTCGATGGGCGTGAAGATGCCCATGCCGGCGCCTCCGCCTGCCTGATTGGCGCGCGCGGTGCCTTCGTAAAGCACCGCGTCTGTGGAGGCATCCAACAGACGGAACGACAGTTCGATATGCGCCTCTTTCGGAAAGAGCTGGTTACAGTCGAAGCGCGTTATCCGAACCTCCAGACGATGCACGCCGGCTTCCGCACCAAGGCTGCGCGCAGCTAGAGCATCGCGGATGGCTTGGGCCACGACAACGGCGACCGCTTGTTCGGTGACGAGCGTCTTTAGCGGATTGCCGTAGCCGCCGCGGATCGATCCTAGCTCATAGAGGTGATGGCCTTCGCCGCGATTATCGCGAACCGACGTCAACATGATCGTCGGCGCGCCTTGTGTAACTGAAGCGGGCGCCGCGTAGGTGAGCGACACAGGGTAGTCGCGCGCTTCGGCCACGCCCGCACCAAAGATCGCAACGAACGCCGCTACCACTGCAAATGCTCTGATCATGATCGCCTCCCCTCGCGCCAACCTATGACGAACAAGCGCTAACGGCAACGCGCTGGAGCTACTCGCGCTTGTCGGAATCCTGCGAAGTCTCAGCTGGTTTGGCCAAGTCATCCAGCCACGCCGGACGCTGCACCTCAGTCTGCCCGAGTGGCTTCGTCGCCTCTTTAAACTCGCGCGGACTCATGAACATGCCTGCGGCGCACGCTCCGGCCCCAAGCAACAGCAGCAGAATTATGTGAGGTCTGAAGCTGATGACCCGCCCAGCAATCTCTACGCCGGCAAAGCCTACGAGAGCCGCGCCGCCAAGCCCGATCACACCAACGAGCATGAGCAGAATCCAAAGCAGGCGCACGAGACCAGCTCCTATTCGTTCTTACCGCGCTTCTTGTCGCGCTCAGCAAGGATACGCAGGCGCAGTGCGTTGAGTTTGATGAAACCTTCGGCGTCGGCTTGATTATAGCCGCCGGCCTCGTCGAAACCGACGAGCTTCTTGGAATACAGCGAATACGGTGAGCTTCGGCCGGCCGTGCGAACGCTGCCTTTGTAGAGCTTCAGCTTCACATCGCCGCTGACGCTATCCTGGCTCGCATCGATCGCGGCTTGCAGCATCTTGCGCTCGGGCGTCCACCAGAAGCCATTGTATATGATGCTGGCATAGCGCGGCATCAGCTCGTCCTTCAGGTGCATGGCGCCCCGGTCGAGCGTGATCGACTCGATGGCGCGATGGCCGTGCCAAAGAATTGTCCCGCCTGGTGTTTCGTAGAACCCGCGCGACTTCATGCCGACATAGCGGTTCTCAACGAGATCAAGGCCGCCGATGCCGTGCTTTGATCCGAGTCGATTGAGTTCGCCGAGGAGCTCGTGCGCCTTCATCGCCTTACCATTGATAGCGACTAGATCGCCGCGCTCGAACGTCAGCGTGATTGTCTCGGCCTTATCCGGCGCCTCTTCCGGTGTGATCGTGCGCCGATCGCCGCGCTTGGTAACGATGTCTGGCACTTCGACGTCGGGGTCTTCCAGCGCCAGGCCTTCGCTCGATGTGTGCAGCAAGTTCGCATCGATCGAGAATGGCGCAGCTTGCTCCTTGCCCTTGGCGATCGGGATGTTGTGCTTGCGGGCGTAATCGAGCAACGCGGGGCGACCTTCAAACTCCCACTCGCGCCACGGCGCGATCACCTTCACGTCTGGCTTCAGCGCGTAATAGCTCACTTCAAAACGAACCTGGTCGTTTCCCTTCCCCGTCGCACCGTGACAAACGGCGTCGGCGTCGACGAGATTGGCGATCTCGATCTGGCGCTTGGCAATGAGCGGGCGCGCGATTGAGGTGCCAAGCAGGTACTGGCCTTCGTAGAGCGTGTTGGCGCGGAACATCGGCCAAACGAAATCGCGGACAAATTCTTCGCGCAGATCGTCAATGAAAATATTCTCGGGCTTCACGCCCATCTTAATCGCCTTCTCGCGCGCGGGTTCGAGCTCCTCACCCTGGCCGAGATCGGCTGTGAACGTGACGATCTCGCAGCCGTAAGTCTCCTCCAGCCACTTCAGGATGATGGAGGTGTCGAGGCCGCCCGAATAGGCGAGCACGACCTTCTTGATCTTGGGCTGAGACATCGGAGTTCCTGCGCGAAAAGCGCGGACTTCCTTTCACAGAGAGCGCGTCAAATCAACGGCACTGGGTTTGCGCGCACCCATTGCGACAAGAGCCATTTCGTCCCCGTCTGGATAGGAAGTCCGGCGTGGAGCGAAGCGCGCTCGCGTTCGCCGCCGGCCGAAATATTCCAGAAGATCAGCGCGTCACCTGGCTTTCCCTTGAAGGCCCAGTTCAGGTGCGGGAACTGTGTTTCACCGCCCTTATAGCCGTCGTTTAGGTACACGAGCACAGTGGCGACGCGTTGGCCGAGCACACGCAGTTCTTCCGCCGCTGCAGCCTCTTCCTGCGGCCGGATTAGGTCGTAGTGCGCTTGGTATTCCTGCCCAGGTCCGTAGCGCAGGAATTGTGTTGGTTCTTGATGTGAAACGTGGGTTTGAATCGCCCCGGCAATGCGCAGCTTGGTGAGCTGAAGGACAACATCAAGTTCCAGTGCATCGGTGCCAGCCATGGTCGCGCTGCGGCCAGCAGACAAAAGATCGCGGCCGGTCGCTCCATCGCGAACCAACGTCATTTCCTGGCGCGCACCAGCGTACTTGATGAACCAATTGCAGACCGGCCGCGGGATAAATTTCTCAACCGTAAATATACGCGGCGCTGCATGGTGCTGGCGCATTTGCACAGGCGCAAACCAGATGTCGCGATCAAACCTGCCGCCGATCGCACGCAATTGCTCGCGCGCATCGGTGTCGCCGGACGCAGCGGCGCGCGATACGAAGTCGATCGCCTGGTTCAGGTCTTGCGGCCGCGCCACGCCGCGAATGGCGAGCGTCGCCTGGAGTCGCAGCGCCTCAGGCACGCCGCGATCACAGCCGGCCTGCAACAAACGCATCGCCTCTTCGTGCTTCTCGGGCGTGGCCAGAAGCCTGCGCGCCAGCACAAGCCGGGCGGACTCATCGCCAGAGGCCGCGCGTAATCGAAGTTGAGCCAGATCGTTCATGGTCACAGCAGCGGCAACGGGCGATCGCGCACCCACTTCGAGAAGAGCCACTTTGAACCATCAGTGGTTGGCGTGCCAGCGTGAAGTGTGCGCGCATCTGGGCGACCGTCAGTCACGTTCCAAAAGGCCAGCGCATCACCAACCTTTCCTTTGAAACTCCAACCGAGGCGCGGAAATTCCGTCGCGCCTCCATCGTAGGCATCATTGAGATAGATCAGGAACGTGACCGTACGCTGCCCAACCGTCTGCAGCTCGCGAGCAAAGTGTGCAACGCCGGGATCGATGAAGTCGAAATGCGGTTTGTATTCTTGCCCCGGCGCGTAGTGGAGGATGTTCGTCGGCTCCTGGTTCGACACGGGAATGCCGATCGCCGCGGCGATACGCGCATGGGCAAGCTGAATGACGAGGTCGGTATCGACGACCGAAAAACCCATCCCTGTGTTGGTGCGGATGGCATCGCTGTTGGCGCCGCCAGTATCGGCGTTCTTGATGCGCGCCGCGTCAAGACTTGGGCGCGCCCTCTCAATGATCCACTGACAAGAGGCCGGTGAAAGGAACGACTCGAACGTAACGATGCGAGGCTCATCAAAATGCACAACCGCGTCCGGTATTGCGAGCTGATCGTTGAAGTGTTTGCCCACCACTGCGCGTTGCGCTTGTGCGCGTGCGTCTCCGCCACCCGCCGCTTGATCCACGAGTTCGAACGCATCGCGCCATTCCCCTGCGAGAGCAGCGAGCACTGCGGCGAGCTGAAGCGCATCGCCATCGCCCTGTTTCACGGCGGCGTCGATCAAGTCGCGCGCCTCGTTTGGCTCGTAGGGCGCGTCACGGCCGACGAGCAGGCGGGCGCCAAGCGCATATTGTGCTCGTGCATCGCCGGCGCCGGCGCGTTGCCGCAGTGACGTTACGTCCTCGCCCGACACGGTTTGCCCTTTCACGTGTTGCAGTATGCTAGGCAACGATGATGCGTCGCAACTTGGATCGGCTGCTGCGCGATACGATCGCGCCGCCGCCTGGCGTGCCGGCGGTGGATTTTGCTACGCCCGCTGGCGCGCCGGCGCTGTTTGCGCCGGACTCGGTGACGTGGCAGGTGATGAAAAACCCGGTCGCGCTGCTCGTCGGCGGTATAGCCGCGGTGATCCTCGAATTGGCCGAACCCCGCGTGCGGACTGGCGTGTGGGAGCACACCGCGTTTCGCGGTGACCCGCTCCGGCGCATCCGCCGCACCGGCTACGCGACGATGGTGACGATCTACGGGCCTGAGGACGCGGCAAAGGAGCTGGTCACGCGCGTTGTACGCATGCACGATCGCGTCGAAGGCGCGACGCCTGCGGGACTTCCCTATCGCGCCAACGATGTAGAGCTCTTGAATTGGGTGCAGGCTACAGCCGCGTTCGGCTTCCTCGAGGCCTACCATCGCTTCGCGCGTCCCCTCAGCGTATCGGAACGCGACTTGTTTTACGCTGAAGGCGCTGGGCCCACCTCGCTCTATGGAGCGACCGGAGCGCCGCGTTCGCTTGCGGAGATGGATTTGCTCTTCGCAATGATGGCGCCGAAGCTTGAGCGTTCGGAGATCGTGTTTGAGTTCTTGGACATAATGCGCACCGCGCGAGTCCTGCCAGTCCCATTCATGCAGAAGTTGGTGGTTCGGGCTGCGGTGGAGATCACGCCGGAGTGGGCGCGCGAAATCCTGGGGCTCGGGCCAGAACACGGCTTGAAGACCGGAGGCGCAACGATGCTGAGAACACTCGGAGCGCTCGGTGAGCGCGTCGCCCTAGACACCGCGCCGCCGGCACAGGCGTGCAAGCGGCTCGGCCTGCCGACGAACTATCTTTATCGCTAGGTCTTTGGCTTATCGCGCATCGTCGCGGCGATCAGGCCAGCAGCGACGCCTCCCGCAACTCCACCCATCAGCGCGCCGTTCATATTGAACATATTGCCGATCAGCGCGCTGACCGCGCCGATGACGATGCCAATGACGATCGCAAGGCCAATCTTAGACCAGACGTTCATGAGCTCCTCCCTCTCGGGCGGACGCTAGCATGTCATCGCACCTAGACCATCACCTGATTGCCCAGCTCCACGGCGCGGCCGCTCGGAATATGGAAGAAGTCCGTGGCGTTGGTGGCGTTGCGGGCGAGGAAGATAAAAAGGTGATCCTGCCAGAGCGGCATGCCGCTCTTTTCGCTCGGCACAATCGTGCGTCGCGACAGGAAGAAGCTCGTCTTCATGATGTCGAACTTCAGGCCGTGCTTTCGCGCCTCGGTGAGCGCTTTGACGACGTTTGGCGTCTCCATGAAACCAAACGTGAGCGTGACGCGCTTCACGTCGGGGAGAAAATCTTCGACCTTGAGACGTTCGCTGTCGGGAGCGCGCGGCGCGTTCACCGTTTTTACCGTGAGGATGATGATCTGCTCGTGCAGTACCTGATTGTGCTTCAGATTGTGCATGAGCGCGGCCGGCGCAACGTCCGGATCGCCGGTAAGGAAGATTGCTGCACCGCGTACACGATGCGGTGAGTGATGCGATAGGGTCTCGAAGAGCTTCGCGAGCGGTTCGTCACGACGCACCGTCTCGCTCAAGAGCCGCGTGCCGCGCACCCACGTCCACATGACGATGACGAGGCCGAGCGCGAGCACAAGCGGCACGAAGCCGCCTTCGATGAACTTGGTCAGGTTCGACGCCATGAACACCGACTCAAGCGCAAGGAACGGCACCATGGTCAGCGCGGCAAGCGCCGGCGGCCACTTCCAGAGGCGCCACAGGATGAGAAACGCGAGACAGCTCGACATCATCATCACACCTGTGATGGCGATGCCGTAGGCGGCCGCGAGTTCGGTCGATGAGCCAAAGCCGATCGCGAGAACCAGAACGCCGACCAGTAAGAGCCAGTTGACCTGCGGCATGTAGATCTGACCGGCTTGTGTCTCTGAGGTTCGCCGAATCTCCATGCGCGGCAGCAGGCCGAGCTGGATCGCTTGCTGTGTTAGCGAGAACGCGCCGGTGATAACGGCTTGGCTCGCGATCACTGTGGCGACCGTGGCCAGCAGCACCAGAGGCAATCTGAACCAACTGGGCGCCATCTCGAAGAATGGGTTCTGAATTCCGCTCGGGTTGGCGAGCACGAACGCGCCTTGACCGAAATAGTTCAGCATCAAGCACGGGAGGACCAGGAAGACCCACGCGGCGCGAATTGGTGTTGGGCCGAAGTGGCCCATGTCGGCGTAAAGCGCTTCTGCGCCCGTAACAGCAAGAAACACGGATCCCAGAACGACGAAACTCAGACCAGGGTGCGAGACGACAAAATCAACGGCGTGCCACGGAAAAACGGCGGTGAGGATTTCCAGATCGTCGAATAGATGGATGGCCCCGAGGGCGCCCATCGTGATAAACCAAATCAGTGTGATAGGTCCGAACACGGCGCCAACGCGGCCAGTACCTCGGCTCTGAATTACGAACACGCCAATGAGCACCCCGATCGCGATCGTGAGAACGAGCGCTGGCGTGATGCGGTTTTCGAGTCCGGGCACAAGCGCCAAGCCCTCGACCGCCGAGAGAACGGAGATCGCCGGCGTGATCAGAGCGTCGCCATAGAATAGCGCCGCCCCCAAAACACCCAGGCCGAAAAGAAAAATTGGACGGCGGCCAAGCGCACGTTGCGCCAGCGCCATCAACGCTAGCGTTCCGCCCTCTCCCTTATTGTCCATGAAGAGAACGATCAGCACGTACTTGATCGATACCAGGAACATCAGCGCCCAGAAGATGAGCGAGATGATGCCAATCACTTCGCCGCGCTCTAGGCCGTTCGCTGCGACGTGCTTGATCGACTCGCGAAACGCATAGAGCGGACTGGTCCCGATATCGCCGTAGACGACACCGATCGATCCAATCAGCAGCGTCAGAAAACCAGCATGCGCAGCGGAACGGCCGCCTCGACGGGCGCCGCTCGCGGACTTGTTCGGCTGGGGCGCTTCGGCCGGGGCCTGCGCCATGAGAGAAATCCCCTTCGGGCGCAATCGCTGGCCCGGTGGGCCGCGCGTTTACGCTCTTTCACTTTGAGGCGCAAATGCTTGCGCCCGGGGTCCTTGTGGTTTGGTTACCTCAACGGCAGCCGCAACCGCCGCCATGGCCGCCACCGTGGCCCCAGCCACTACCACGCGCGCTCGCGCGGGCTGAAGCATAGGCAAACGCTGACGCTGAAGCGCGGCTGCCGCCAATTATGACAGTCGTGCTGGAATAGTAACCGCCGACGCCAATGTCAGCGCCAACGCCGCCGGAACCGGCGAAGAACGAGTTCGACAAAGTCACGACTTCAGGCCCGGTCTCTACGACGGGCGGCGGTGTTGGAACCGGCGCTGGCGGAGGCGGCGGGGGTCGGCGAACACGCGGGCGTTGCCGCGGCGGACGGGGACGCTCGATGCCATCAGCGTAGGCAATGCTCGGCGCAACGATGGTTGGCGCAGCGACCAACGCCAAGGCCGCAAGGATTGCACGCACGCGCATACACGCTCTCCAGTCTAGAACACGGCACTCTCGCGCACGTAGGCCAACGGGTGAAGCCGCTTCGCCATGTGGGCGCGAAGTTCGCGCAAGCGCGGTGCGCGTTAATCAAAAATCGCTGGCGATGCCCTTGCGCTCCCAATCGCCGTAACGAGTCGGCTCTGGACCGCTCGGTCCGCCCTCTTCAGCTGGTTGCTTGGGTGTCGCGGCAGCTGCGCGGCGCGCTTCAGCCTCCGCGAGCGCGCGTTCCGCCTCCGGAGTCAGCTTCTTTCGCGGCGCTGGAACCTGCTCGGCCATATTGAACCCTGTCAGTCGCGTTTCGATATCTTCTCTCAAGTGAGGAGAAAGATGAACCATCTCAAGACGTACATTCTGCTGGCTGCGATGACCGCGCTATTTGGCGCCGTTGGTTATCTCGTGGGCGGCACGGGCGGCATGCTGATCGCGCTCTTGGTTGCCGGCGCGATGAACCTGTTCGCCTACTGGAACGCCGACAAGATGGTGCTGCGCCACTTCCGGGCGCAGGAAATTCAGCCGGGTCACCCTGATCCACGCGTGCGCGCGTACGTTGATGACACGCTGATGCTGGCGCAACGCGCCGGGCTGCCGGCGCCGAAGGTCTACATTATCGACAACCCGCAGCCGAACGCCTTCGCGACGGGCCGCGATCCTCAGAACGCGGCTGTTGCGGCGACCACCGGATTGCTCGGGCTGCTGTCGCGCGACGAAATTCGAGGCGTGATGGCGCATGAGCTGGCGCACGTGAAAAATCGCGACACGCTGACCATGACGGTAACCGCTACGATTGCAGGCGCTGTCGCGATGCTTGCGAATTTCGCGCTGTTTTTCGGTGATCGCGACCGCAATCCCATTGTTGGCATCCTGATCATGCTGCTTGCGCCGATCGCGGCGTCTTTGGTGCAAATGGCGATCAGCCGCTCGCGCGAATACGAAGCCGATCGCATCGGCGCGGAAATCGGCGGCGAGCCCGACGCGCTAGCGCGCGCGTTGGAGAAGATCGAAGCCTATGCGCGCCAGCGTGTGAACGTGGACGCCGAGCGCAACCCGGCGATGGCGCATCTTTTCATCATCAACCCGCTTGCGGGACGCGGCGCTGACAATCTGTTCTCGACGCACCCGAACACGCGCAATCGGATCGCGCAGCTGATGGAGATTGCACGCCGTTTCGGCCGCGCAACGCCCGCGCCGCAAGGCGGCCCTTGGGACGCGCCGCGCGAGCGGCGCAAAGGACCTTGGGGTTAAGCTTCGGCAAGGCGTCGTCCGCGTCCACTTACATTTTGATTTTACAGGTGATTTGACCTCAACGCGAACTGCAGACCCGCGCCTATGGTTTATGAGGTCTTAACCGCCGCGCGGCGAGCTTCGCAGATCAAGGTTTCTGCGACTCGCAATGCGCCGTCTTCCCGTCCTCCCTGCCGCGCTCTGCGCGGCCCTCGGCGTCCCTGCCGTGGCGCCCATGGCGGCGTGGGCGGACTCGCCTGTTGTCATCGACGGCGCTGATCACGACACGCGCGAAGCCATCCTCGATCTGCTGCCCGACCGCGATGCGCCCGAGAGCTTGTTCGATGCTGAGCGCATCGCCGAAGAAGCAGCCGCGCGCGCTTTGGTCTGGCTGCGCTCTGAGGGGTATTACGGCGCGACGGTGACGCCGGAAGCGAGCGAAAATCCACCGGCCGCGCGACTCATCATTTCACTCGGGACACGCTTCTCGTTTGAGGCGCCGCGCATCAGTTACGAAGCGGAGACGCCAAACGCGGAAGCTTCGCGCGCGGCGGATGAAGCGATTGCGCTCGTACGCCCGCGCGAACCGGCGCGTGCCGCGACCGTGCTACAAGCCGAAGCGGACGCGTTGGCGGCGCTTCAGAACAATGGCTACGCGGATGCGGCGGCGCTCGACCGGCGCGTCGTCGTCGACCACGCCAGCACGCAAGTCGCGACGGAGTTCCGCTTCAGTGTTGGCGAGTTCGCGCGTCTCGGCGGCGTTCGTGCGGAGCCCGGCGACGTGCTCCGCCAAGGCTTCATCGGCGATCTGCAGAACTGGCAAACCGGGGATGTCTACTCTCCGCAAGCTTTGGCGCGGCTGCGGCGCGATCTAACGTCGACAGGCGCAGTATCACTGGCCTCTACGAGCTTGGCGCCGCCGGACGAGAACGGCTTGCGCGACGTTGTCATCAACCTCGAACCAGCGCGGCGCAATGCGTACGAAGTCGGCGTCAGCTACTCGACCACCGAAGGCGCGGGCGTTCAGGCGGAATGGACACGGCGCAACCTCACCGGCCGCGCAGACTCACTCACCGTCTCCGGCACGCTGGCGGAAATGCAGCAAGGTGTGAGCGTTGCGCTGACGCGCCCTCACGCAGCAGGACTGGGTCACGCCGCCACGTGGGGCGTGTCGGTCGATCGCGAAGATCTCGATGCGTACACACGCCAAGGCGCGGCGCTCTACGCCTCGGTCGATGCGGGCACGCGGCTGCGCACATCGACGAGCTATGGCGTGCGCTTGTCAGCGGACGAATACGATGACGTCTCCGGCACGGTGCGCGATGCGATTGTGCTCTCGGGTTTTGTCGATTGGCGCAACGATTCAACTGGCTTCAGCCTGGATCCTCGCGACGGATCCATCACCGACTTCCGCCTTGAACCTACGGTCGCGACTGGCGATGAATCGCTCGCATTTATTCGCGGCACGGCTGAAGGCCGCATCTACGAGTCGTTTGGTGAGAACGATCGCGTCACTCTGGCGGCGCGCGCGAAAGTGGGATGGCTAGAGGCGGTCAGCGGCGATCCGGATGACGCGCCGCCCGACCGGCGCTTCTATGCGGGCGGCGGCGGATCGGCGCGCGGCTACGAATACAACTCGATCTACCCTGCAAACCGTGACCTCCTTGGCCTGACGCCAGGCGGACAAGGCATGCTCGAAGGTTCGTTCGAAGCACGCTGGCGCTTCGACGATCGCTGGGGTGCTGCTGCGTTTGTGGACGCAGGCACGGCGTTCGACGATTGGAGCGAAGCGGGCGACTTCAGCTGGGGTGTTGGTTTTGGTGCGCGCTACGACCTCGGCTTCGCGCCGCTGCGCATCGATATCGCCTTCCCGCTCGACGAGGACGAGCGTACCGACGACTTCGCTCTCTACATCAGCCTGGGCCAGGCGTTTTGAGCGAGACCGCGCCCAAACGGCGCCGGCGCAAACGCTGGTGGGCCTTCGCAGCAGGCGGCGTGCTGATCGGCGCCGGCGCTGTAATCGCGATCGGCCCAGCGGCGCACCTGGTTGTCGACTCATTTGGCGACGGCGTGCGCGTGTGGCGCCTCGGGCGCATCAAGATCGACGATGTGAGCGGAAGCTGGCTCGGCAATCTGCGCGCCGGCGTTGTGACCATTGAGGACGATGAAGGCGTTTGGATTGAAGCACATGACGTAGCGCTCTCGTGGTCGCCGCAGGACATTCTGTTCGGCGGTGTCCGTCTGCATGCTGCGACGGCCAGTTCAATCGCGGTGGCGCGGCAACCCATCTTGCTGGAGCACCGGCCTTCAGCCGGTGCTGATTTCGATGTTCGCCTTGAACAGATTCACGTCGATCGCATCATGCTGGCAGAGCCAGTTGTTGGGCAAGCGGCAGAGTTCTCGGCTGACTTTGCACTCGATCTGCAGGACATGGAGCTGCGCTCCATCGATCTCACGCTGCGGCGGCTCGATTCCGACGCAGATCGGCTGATCGCGCTTTATCATGGCGGCGCGGCCTATGCGCTGAGCCTCGATCTGAACAGCGCACCCGGCGGCGTTATTGCGCGCGCGCTTGGCGTTGGCGAACAGGGTTTGCACGCGACGGCGCTGGGAGACGGCGATGTCAGTGCAGGCAATGCCCACTTCGAGGCGGCGATTGGTGACGTTTCGGTTCTCAGCGGCCGCACCGAGTGGACCGCCACGGAATGGTCAGCCGAAGGCGAGGCGAGGCTCGATGCGCTGCCAGCACTGGAAACGCTGGCGGAGCGCATCGGACCAAGCGTCGCGTTCAATCTGAGTGGTGCGCCGCAGACGCGTGCGTTCTCGGCTCACGCGGAAACGCCCTTCCTTGCTGTCGACCTCGAAGGCAATCTCGATAAGGAAGGCGAGCTTGATGGGCCTGCGCGGTTGGTCGCGACGACATCGCGCTTGTCGGATGTCGCGCGGGAGTCGCCGTTTGAGCTGGGCGCGGCGCGGCTTGAAGGTGAGCTACGGCGCGCGCGCGGCACAACAGCCATAAGGGCCACGCTAACCGCTCAGGAGATCGACGCGCTGGGGCGGCGGACGAGTCTTTCTGGCCCCGTCGAAACGGCTCTGACAGACGACCGCTTTACACTGGAAGCCGATCTTAGCGCGCCTACCCGAACGGCGCCGCTATTTGCCAATGCGCGCCTGCGCACCGCGATGTCGTTCGATCGGCGGCAAGGACGATACGAACTCGCGCGAACAGAGCTTACGAGCGACGCCATTACGGCGAGTGCGCAAGGTTGGGTCAACGGCGGCGACGGTGAGTTCGCGGGCGAGTGGCGCGTTCGCAAACTGGAAACGCTTGCGTCGGACTTGCGTGGCGAGGCGAACGGCCGTTGGCGAACCTTTGCCGAAGACGAAGGCGATCCCCGCGTTTGGGCGATCACAGTGGATGGCCAAGGCGCACGCTTCGGCGGCGCGCCGGAGATCATTCCGCAATTGCTGGGACGATCACCTCGGCTCGACGCGCGGCTGCGCTACGAGAATGGCGGCATCACAGTTTCGCACGCACGTGTCGAAGGCGCACAGCTGCGTGCCGGCGCAACCGGGCGTATCGTACGCGGCGAAGCAAACCTTGCACTTGAAGCCAGCGCACGCGGACCGCTCACGATCGGTGGTGCGCAGATCGCAGGCGCTGTCGACGCCACCGGGCAGCTGACGGGGCGCATTGCGCGGCCAGCGCTTTCGATGCGCGGCAGCCTCTCCAGCTTTGCCGCCGGTGGTGTTGTTGTTGAACAGCCGGTTGTCAGCTTCACGCTGACGCCAAGTGGCGACGTCTATGCAGGGCGTGCTGAAGTTAGCGGCACGGCGTCGGGGCAAACACTGCAAGCGTCGTCAAACGTGTCGATTGGCGACAGCGTCATCTCGCTCAGCAATCTCGATGGGCAATGGGGCGGCTTGCAGGCGCAAGGCAGCGCACAGTTTGGCGCGCAAGGAGTCAGCGCCGCGCTCGACGTCAACGGCAACATCGACGGGCTTGTGCCAGGCCTGACCGGACGACTGGCCGGCGATTTAGCACTCTCACCAGAGCGGTTGGTGCTCGACGCCAGCATCGCGGACGCGCACGCCGGCGAATTGCGGGTCCGCGCGGCGACACTGCGCGCCGATGGACCGCTGGACGCCATCGCCACGACATTCGACATGCGCGGCAGGCTAAGCCAAGCGCCGCTCGCGTTCTCTGGCGCCGCGCTGATCAACGCCGACGAACAATCGGTGAGCATCGAGGGCCGCGGCACGCTTGCAGACGCGCCGATCTTCACGCGCACGCCGATCACGGCGGACTGGAGTAGTGGCAGCACGCAGGCGACGATCGATGTCGCTGTTGCCGACGGCATCGTCCGCGCGCAATGGGAGGAGCGCGGACGCGCCCTTAGCGGCTCCGCGCAGATCGATGACGCGCCGATCGGCCCTCTTGCCGCGATTTGGGGCGAACGCGCGACAGGCCGCATTGATGGCCGCGTCGCCATCGCGAGCAGTGGCCGCGGTCTGAGCGGCGACATCGACGTGCAGCTCGATGATGCGCGTGTCTCCGGTCGCCAGCGCGGAACGCTGGACATGCGCATCGTGGGCAACCTCACTCCATCGCGACTGGCTGCGACCGTCGACGCTACGTCTGAAGGCGGGCTTGTCGCGCATCTGGAAGCGGACGCGCCCGTGGAAACGAGCGCGGCGCCAATTCGCATCGCGCTCGCACGCGAGCGGCGCGGCCGCGCCACTTGGTCAGTACGTGGGCCCGCAGAAGCACTCTGGGCGGCAGCGCGTTTGCCGGATCAATCGCTGGAAGGCGCACTCGATGGCGAGGGCACGCTCGAGTTCGGCGCGGGATATCTATCCGGCGATGGTCACATTGAAATTGTCGACGGACGCTTCGAAGACAAGCTGACGGGCGTGACGCTCACCGATCTCGATGCGCGTGTCGCGCTCAACGATCGCGGCGTGACGATCGAGAATTTCACGGCTTCAGGGCCTCGCGGTGGCCGTCTGACAGCGACGGGCGGCAGCATCAATGACCGGCAAGGCAGCATCACAGTCAACGTGCAGGAAATGCGCGTCGCCGATCGGCCCGACGCCCGCGCCGTGGCTAGCGGCCAACTGACGCTGGCATGGCAAGGCCTCAACTCATCACTGACCGGTGACCTTAACATCATTGAAGCCAACATCGACGTCGCGTCGAATCCGCAGGCTGGTATTCCCACGCTGGATGTCATCGAGGTCAACCGACCCGGCGAGGAAGACGAGCCGCTAGAGAATGCGCCTCCCCCACGGCGCAATGGCGCGACGACGCTCAACGTGAACATCAATGCACCTGGGCGCGTGTTCACGCGAGGCCGCGGGATCGACGCGGAGTGGTCGCTCGATATGCGCCTCGGCGGAACATCGGCGCGGCCACTCGTCTTCGGCACGGCGCGCGCTGTGCGCGGAACGCTTTCGCTATCGGGTCAGCCGTTTGAAATTGAGGACGCGATCATCGAGTTCGGCGGCGACCCTTTAGACGCTCGCATCAATCTCACCGCCGTGCGGGACACCGCCGATCTCAGCGCACGTATTCGCCTGATTGGCACCGCGCGCGACCCGGAGATCACATTCTCATCCGACCCGCCGCTGCCTGAGGATGAGATCCTGCCGCAAATCCTGTTCGGACGCTCGGTTGAAGATCTCTCCGCGCTCGAAGCCGCGCAACTCGCGGCGAGCTTGGCCGCCCTCTCGGGGCGCGCTTCGCTCGATCTCGTTGATGCTGCGCGCGCTGCGGCGGGGCTTGACCGCTTCAACGTGCGCCAGGATGAAAGTGGCGGCTTCCTCGTCGCCGGCGGTGTTTATCTAACGCGCGACGTCTACGTGGAAGTGGCGCGCACTGGCCTGGGTCAAGCGCAAACGCGGCTTGAATGGACGATACGCCCTCGCCTCGTGCTCATCACGAGCTTCATTGGAAACGGCGACCAACGCGTTTCACTGCGTTGGCGGCGGGAAACCGATTGAGGGCGCACCTCGCCCCCGCCATATAGAGCGCCATGAAATTCCTGGATCAGACCAAGATCTACGTGCGCTCCGGCAACGGCGGCGCCGGCGCGGTCTCGTTCCGGCGCGAGAAGTTCATCCCATTCGGCGGACCGGATGGCGGCGACGGCGGCAGAGGCGGCGATGTCTGGATCGAAGCGGCCGACGGCCTCAACACGCTGATCGACTATCGCTACCAGCAGCATTTCAAAGGCGCGACTGGCGGCCACGGTATGGGCCAAAACCGTCACGGCGCAAACGGCGAGAGCGTGGTGCTCAAGGTGCCGACAGGAACGGAAGTGCTGGACGAGGACAAGGAAACCGTCATCGCCGACCTGAACAAGGCCGGCATGCGCGTGTTGCTGGCGCGCGGCGGCAATGGCGGCTTCGGCAACGCCTACTTCAAGTCTTCGGTGAACCAGGCGCCTGAGCACGCCAATCCTGGCCTTGAAGGCGAAGAGCGCGTGTTCTGGCTGCGCCTGAAGCTCATCGCGGACGCGGGCCTGGTTGGTTTGCCGAACGCGGGGAAGTCTACGTTCTTGCGCGCCGTATCAAGCGCAACGCCAAAGGTAGCGGACTATCCATTCACGACGCTGCATCCGCACTTGGGTGTCGTGACGATCGGAAACGCTGAGCGTTTCGTGATGGCGGACTTGCCTGGCCTAATCGAAGGTGCCGCAGAGGGCACTGGCTTGGGCACCCGCTTCCTAGGTCACGTTGAACGTTGCGTGGCGCTTGTGCATTTGATCGATGCAACAGCAGAGAGCGCAACAGAGGCCTACCGCACAGTGCGCCACGAGATCGAAGCGTATGGCGCCGGGCTCGCTGAAAAGCCCGAGATCGTTGCGCTCAATAAGATCGATGCGATGACACCCGCGGAGGCGAACCGCAAACGCTCCGCTCTGTCACGAGCGATAGGCAAAGAAGTACGCTTAGTCTCTGGTGTGTCGGGCGCGGGCGTGCGCGATCTTGTGAACGAGATCGCGGCAATGCTGCGCGCGCGGCGAACAGACGAACAAGCGCCTATCGAAACGGGCTCCGACTGGACGCCTTAGGCTTCGCCCAAACGCTGCATCATGTCGAATACGGACGGGTGCGACCAATACGCTTCACCGTCATCACCCGTTACACGGCCAACCATGGTGCCGAGCAATGTGCCGTTTGCATCAAGCAGCAGCGTGAAGGGCAGCGCCGTGGAGAGCTGCGCATAGACGTCGCTGGTGCGATGCATTGAGCGACGGTCGCGCTCGAAGCCGAAGGTCCAGAGGAGCGCATTTTCGGCGGCATCGGTTGCGCGCGCGGTCTCCAATTCATCCGCGCGAAGCGATTGCAGGCGGGCTCGCGCTTGCTCAAGCGTTGCGCGATCGAATGCCAGCAAACCCTTGATCTGTGCACGCGATCCCGCCGCTCGAAGCCGCGCACTGAGGTCAGCCTCCGCCCATTTCTCAGCCAAGCACGGCGGGCACCACGTGGCCCACACGGCCAACACGCCTGGGCGACCGCCAAGCCATTCGCGCACGGTGACACGGCCTGCGCCGGGTTCGGGCTCAAGACGCGCCGCCAGCAATCGCTCTGCGGTACGCGTCGGCGCGTCCCAAGCAGACATCGCACTGTGCGCGCGCAGCCAATCTGGCAGCACCGGCCGCTGCGCGTGAGCCTGTGTTGCAAATGGCGCGGCCGCGGCCGCTGCGATCAGCGTACGACGTGTGCAGGACATGCCCGCCTCCCCGATTGGCGCTGTCGTGTAGCGCTCGCCCTCGGGCGCTATATAAAGAAGCGATGACTTTGCCGCCACTCTCGGTCGCATGAGGCGAGAGCTTCCCCTTGCGTATCCAGGCATGAAGGTCGGCCTGTTCGGCGGCAGCTTCGATCCCGCGCACGAAGGTCATGCGCACGTGGCGGAGACGGCGCTGAAGCGGCTTGGGCTTGATCGTGTGTGGTGGCTGGTCTCGCCGCAGAATCCGCTGAAGGCAAAATCGAGCCCATTTGCTGAGCGCATGCAGTCGGCGCGAAATCACGCGCACGGGCCCAGAATGGTCGTCACCGATCTGGAGCAACGCTTGGAATGCGGCTTCACATACGAAACTTTGCGCGAACTGAAGCGGCTCTATCCCGGCGTTTCGTTCTTTCTGATCATGGGCGCCGACAATCTCGGCAACTTCCACAAATGGCGGAATTGGCGAGAGGTGGCGAAGGCCGTGCCAGTGGTGGTGGTGTCCAGGCCCGGCGCCGGCGCCAACCTCAGGGTGCGGGCGCCGCGCGGCTGGATTCACCTAAACGCCCGTCACCACACGGATTCTTCCACAGCACTACGGGCCGCTAGGCACCGCCCTGTGGCGAAACCCAAGCGCAAGTGATAGCGTTGACCGCCTGGGGAAGCAGAAGGATTGAAACGCCTGTCGCCTGAAATGAAACGCGTACCGGCCGCCGCCAAAGCCGGAGGAGCGCCACGCGCCGCCAATAGGCCGGCCCGCGGGATCGATGTCGACGCCGCCACACAAGTGGTTCTGACGTCGCTTGAAGACGATAAAGCTGAAGAGATCGTCGCGCTCGATATCAAGGGCAAATCCTCTTTCGCCGATATGCTTGTCGTCGCCTCCGGGCGATCGGCGCGTCACGTCGGCGCGCTGGCGGACCACGTCATGCGCAAGCTCAAGGAAGCGGGCGTGAAGGACGTGCGCGTCGAAGGCATGCCGCAGGCCGACTGGGTGTTGGTCGACGCGGGTGACGTGGTGGTTCACCTCTTCCGCCCCGAGGTTCGCGCCTTCTACAACATCGAGAAAATCTGGTCGGGCGGCGCCACGCCTGAATCGCCGCCGAGCTGACGCTTGCGCGTGATCATCGCCGCCGTCGGCCGTCTGCGTGACGGGCCTGAAGCGGCGATGACTTCGGATTACCTGCAGCGCGCGTCGCAGGCCGGGCGGCCGATCGGTTTCAAAGGATTCGATCTCGTCGAAGTCGAAGGCAAGCCGCCTGGCGACATGCGCGCCGAAGCGGCGGCCCTCTTCCGCGCAACGCCGGACGACGCGCGCAAAATCCTGCTGGACGAACGCGGCACGGAATGGACATCGCGCCAGCTCGCCGAAAAGCTCGCGCGTTGGCGCGATGACGGCGTTGCGTGCACGACATTCTGGATCGGCGGCGCTGATGGCGCTTCACAAGGCGTTAAGGATAACGCTGACGAAAAGCTCGCTTTTGGCCGGCAAACATGGCCTCACAGGCTCGTTCGAGTGATGATTTCCGAGCAAGTTTACCGGGCTGTGACGATACTATGTTCTACTCCCTATCACCGGGACTGAAGATTCCGGACGATATGGTGGTGGTACAGAATGGCTCGAGGCGCAGCACGCGCCCGCGCTCTTGTCGCATGCGCGGCTGGGGCGCTTGCGCTCCTCCTTGAAACGGCAGACGCCCAAACTCAGCGTACGGCTTCCCAGGCCGACCGCGAGCGGCGCAGCGAAACGCAGCGCGCCGAACGGCTGCGCGCGCAAGCCAGCGCCGCCGGCCGCGAAGTTCGCGCGCTCGACACGCGACTAGTCGAAGCCACACGCCGCCGCGCCGAAACCGAGGCCGCAGCGCTTGCCGCACAAGAGAGGCTGACTTCAGTCCAAAGCCAAATCGTCACCGATACCGAGGCGCGAAAGCGCGCCCGCGCCGCGCTGGAAGCATCACTCATCACCGCTGCTTTCGCCGAGCGCCGCATCGAGCCAAGCTCCGTGCGGGCTGGAATCGCGGCGCGTGCCTTAGGCCCGGCCTACCAGGCCGAGCAGCGTCGCCGGACGTTGGCGATCGCGGCAGCACGATCCACAGAAACCCAGATCACGTCCGAGCAAAGCATCCTGGCCGACGCACAGGCCGCCATCGCGCAAGAGCGCGGCGACATCGTCAACATGCTGGCGCGACAGCGCTCAACCCAGACGCGCCTTACCCGCGAAGCCAATACAGCACAGCAGCGCGCTCAGGCCCTCGCCCGCGAGGCCCGCACGCTTCGCGAACTCGCCTCGCGGGTGCAGCAAGCCTCGCGTCGCGGGACGACCACGCCGCGCGGGCCGAACGTCATCCCAGCGGCCTGGATGGCACCCGCGCAAGGCCAAATCACCCGGGCGTACGGTGCTCGCGATCCCGGCGGCGCGGCGGCACAGGGCGTTACCGTTCGCACCAATTCTGGCGCTCAGGTAGTTTCTCCCGCCGCTGGTGAAGTGGCCTATGCCTCAAGCTTTAGAAGCTACGGAAACGTATTGATCCTCAATCTGGATGGTGGTTACGCTCTCGTTCTGACCGGCCTTGACGCGATCAACGTTCAAGTCGGCCAGACGGTGCGGGCGGGGCAGCTCGTCGGACAAATGTCAGTAGCGGCCTCTTCGGCGCCGGATTTGTATGTAGAAGTGCGCCGGGGTGACCAGCCGGTCGATCCTGGAAGATGGCTTAGCGCGCGTGGCCTTACTGCGGAGGCTCGCGTACGAGCCGGTTAACGCGAATCGGGCAGGACGACCCGGGGAGTGAGCAATGCGCGTAAGCTGGATTTTGGCGCCCGTGGCTGGTGCGGCTGCTCTCGTTGGCGCCCTGGCTTGGTCCGCTCCCGAAGACCGGAACAACGGCGACATTTACCGCCAGCTCGAACTTTTCGCCGACGTGCTCGCCCGCGTTGAGCAAGACTACGTCACCGAGATCGACGAAACCCAGGCAATGGAAGCGGCCATCCAAGGCATGCTCTCCTCGCTCGACCCCCACTCTTCCTACATGAACGCGACGGAGTATCGCGACATGCAGACCCAAACCCGCGGCGAGTACGGCGGGCTGGGCATCGAAGTCACCAGCGAAGAAGGCGTTGTCCGCGTCGTCTCCCCGATCGACGGCACGCCAGCAGCTCGCGCCGGCATCCAAGCGGGCGACTACCTGACCGCCATCAACGGCGAGAGCATCGTCGGACTCACCCTCAACGACGCCGTCACGCGCATGCGCGGCGAGACCGGCACCGAGATCACGGTTACGGTTGCGCGTGAGGGAAGCGATCCGTTCGACGTCACGCTGACCCGCGAAACTATCAACGTCCGCGCTGTTGTGGCGCGTGTTGAAGGCGGCGACGTGGGCGTCATCCGTATTTCGACATTTAACGAGCGCACAGGCTCGATGCTTCAAGATGCCATCCGGCAAGTGAAGCGCGATACTGGCGGCCGCCTCCGCGGCGTCGTCGTCGACCTGCGCAACAATCCAGGCGGCCTGCTCGATCAAGCGATCGAAGTTTCGGACGCCTTCCTTGATGGCGGCGAAGTGGTTTCGACCCGCGGCCGTCAGCCGGAAGACATCCAGCGCTACGGCGCGCGTCGCGGCGATGATCTCGCCGGCGTGCCGGTCGTGGTGCTGATCAACGGCGCTTCGGCCTCTGCAGCGGAAATCGTTGCGGGCGCGCTCCAAGATCGCAACCGCGCGCTGATCGTCGGCGTCGACTCGTTCGGCAAGGGCTCGGTGCAAACGGTGATCCCGCTGCAAGGCGGCCGCGATGGCGCTCTGCGTTTGACCACGGCGCGGTACTACACGCCCGCCGGCCGCTCGATCCAAGGCGCTGGCATCACGCCGGACATGGAAGTGGCAGCCCGCCGCATCGACCCAGAGCGGCTACAGCGCCTCGGCATCACTGAAGCGGATCTGCCGAACGCCTTGAATAACGAAACGGGTGCGCAACGTCGCGGCGCTCACGTTCCCGATGACCAGCCGCCGGAAAACTGGGACGCGGAAGAGGATTATCAGCTCTCGCGCGCCATGGATTTCCTGCGCCAAGGCACCGTGGCGGAACGTCTGCGCCAGCGCGCTGGCTGAGCGATTAACCCCTCGTAAATCAATGTGAAAGCGCCAGCCGTCCTAGTGACGGCTGGCGCGAATTCAGCGACTCTGCGCCTCTATGATTCGCCCGCGCGTGAACATGCGGGGTTTCGCGCCCAAGCCGCCACCAAAGCCAGCGCGACGCCTGCCGCAGCTCAACCACAAGACCGTCGCGTTCGCATTTGCGGGCGTGCTTGGCTTGGGAGCGCTCGCGGCCGTTCAGGTTTTTGGAGATCCAGGCGCGGCAGGCCCGCGCCGCGTGCTCTCATTGCAGCCAACTGAAGCCGCCGCCAATGCGCCGCGCGTCTCCTTCACCGATGCGGCTGAAGAAGGCGCGGAAATGGAAACGTTCGGCATCGACGAACTGCCGTTCGCGGGCGAGTACGGAGAGGTCGACGGAAGCGGCGAGCTGCGCGTTGCGGTGGTCGAAGCACCGACGACCAGTATCAACGGCAGGCCGGCCTCACCGCCGCTGCCGCGCGCCCCGCTAGCCGGGCTGTTTGAGAACGGGCCAAACGGGCCAATCCCGATCGTCGCCTCGAATGGGCGCACGCCGGCGCAAGCGTACGCACGCCCCTTCACACCACAGCAGGGCCGCCCCGCTATTGCGATCATCATCGGCGGATTGGGCTTCAATCAGAGCGCCACGACGCAGGCGATCGACGAGTTGCCGGCGGAGGTGACGCTCTCGTTTGTCCCGTACGCTCAGAATTTGCAGTCGTTGATCGATCGCGCACGGCAGCGTGGTCACGAAGTGATGCTCGAACTGCCTATGGAGCCGTTCGATCCCGACGCTGATGACACAGGTCCACAGACGCTGCTTGCGTCGGCGACGCCGCAGCAGAACGTACAACGGCTTGAGCAGCTGCTCTCGCGCGGCGCCGGATACTTCGGCGTCACCAACTACCAAGGCGCGCGCTTCGCGACATCGGCGCAAGCATCTGCACCGGTGGCGCAAGCGCTGCGTCGGCGCGGCCTTTCGTTCATTTCATCGGGCATCGGCCAACGCACGGCGCTGAGCATTGAAGCGCAGCGTGCAAGCTTGCCAAACACCGCCGCTGACCGCATTATCGATGCGCGTCGCGAAGCTGACGCAATCGATGATCAGCTGCTAAATCTCGAAGCGCTCGCGCTGCAAAATCAGAGCGCGATCGGCGCCGGCTTCGCTTATCCTGTGACGATGGAGCAAGTCGGCCGCTGGGCCCGTGACATCGAAACGCGCGGATACCAATTGGCGCCCGCGTCGGCCGTGCTCAACGCACGCGCCGCGCGCCGATGACTGAACCGCGAGATCCTAAGCTCTATCGACCGAACGTTGGCCTCGCGCTGTTTCATCGCGATGGCCTCGTCTTTCTCGGTAAGCGCATCGCCACTGAAGGCCCGTATCAGTGGCAGATGCCGCAAGGCGGCGTCGATCGCGGAGAGAAGCCCGAGGAAGCGGCCTATCGCGAACTTGAGGAAGAGATTGGCGTAGCGGCAAAGCACGCTCAGTTGCTCGAAGAAACGGCAGACTGGCTTTATTACGATTTCCCCATCGACGTGCGCA
>CADEDT010000008.1 GCA_902826145.1 uncultured Caulobacteraceae bacterium | reverse complement strand
GTTCCTGCTTGGGAGCAGCGCGAACGCCGCCGGCGTCTCAACGCCCTCTGCCGTCACGTTCATCCCTAGGCCGTGAGCCAGGTCGATTGTGGAGCGCACCAGCAGCGCATCCCGCTGACTCGACGTGATGTTCTGCACGAACAGCTTGTCGATCTTCAGCTCGTGCGCCGGCAGCTGCTTCAGATAGGCGAGGGAGGAGAGGCCTGATCCATAATCATCGATCGCCACGTGCACGCCACTCGATGCAAACAGCTCGATATTCTCAAGCGCCGCGACCGGATTGTCGATAACAGCCGTTTCCGTGATTTCGAAGCAGAGCTGATGCGCCGCTTGCCGCGCCAACGCCGCAGCGCGCTTGGCAAAGTCCGTGTCGCTCAAGAGTCGCGCTGAGATGTTGACCGCCAGCTTTAGCGGGAATCCAGCGGCGTGCAGAGACTTCTGATCCGCGATCGCCCGCTCAAGCACCCATTCCGTCAACGCACGAATGTGGCCGGTTTCTTCCGCCATGGGCACAAACAAATCCGGCGAGATGTTGCCTCGTGCCGGATGGCGCCAGCGCACCAAGCTCTCGGCGCTATCGATGCGGCCGGTGCGGAAATTGTACTTGGGCTGGTGCGCCAGATAGATCGCGCCCGTCTCCAGCGCCTTCCGCATCTCGCCCATCAGCGAGAGATTGCGCGCCGGATCGCCGTATGCGGCTTCGTCGTACATGCCCGCCTTCTGGCCGCGCCGCCGCGTTTGATCCAGCGCGATCGACGCGCGCTCGATCATCGCCGCCGGCGTTTCGTCTTTGCCCGCCGGCTGCGCGATGCCAATCGTAATGTGCACGTCGATGACTTGCTCGTTGAGAGATACTGATTGCTCAAGATTCGCGATGAGCGCATCTGCGCGCTTCAGGGCGTCCGCTTCACTCGTTGCAATAAAGGCCACGCCAAGCACATCGCTCGAAAGCCGAGCCATCGGCGCATTGGGCGCGAGGTGGGCGAGGCGCCCGCCGAGTTGGCGCACAAGCTCGCCTGCAAGAGCGTAACCGATAGCGCCGCGCACGTGCGCGAAACGGTCGACACCGATCGCCGCAAGGTATAGCCGCTCAGGGCGCGCCGCTGCGTTCAGCTTGCGTTCCATCGCAACCCGGTTCGGCAAGCGCGTTTCACCGTCGTGGAACGCCAGCTGCGTAATCCGCCGCTCGCGCTCACGGATGGCGCCGGTCATCGCATTGAAGCTCTCGGCTAGCCGAGAAAGCTCATCTTTTGTGCCCACAACGACAGTTTCGTAGACGCCTTCGCGTAGCTTCCGCGCTGCCGCTTCAAGCGTGGAGAGCGGCTGAGTTATTCCACGCGCCAAGAACCAGGTGCCGGCAATGAGCAGAATGACGCCAACGAGGCCGATCGCGACCAGCGTATTGAACAGCGTGCCGTACGGCGAAAGTCCGCTCGACAGAGAGTGCCGCAACAAGAGCACTGCCTGCGTGCCGTCGAGCGATGGCATTGCAGCGACGAGCGCTATGGCATCGCCGGTTGACGCGCGGAGGCGCTGAGCGCTTTCACCTTCGCTCTGCAACGACTGATGAATGAACGAGTCGAGTACGCCACGATCTGGATCAGTGCTGTCACCCCAACCGTCGCGCATGCGCGCGACGACGGTCGCCTGCAATGGAATAGGCGAAAGCGCGCGCAGATCGTTCATCTGCTCGTCGCCCAACCGAACGCCCGTGACGATCCATCCATGACCGCCTGGCATTGCGGCGGCGGCCGCTTGATATAGAACGCCGCTTTCGGTCAGTAGCCCCGGCGTTGCGGATGACCTAGTGAGCGCCAGTTGCAAGCCGGGGGACACTGAAGAGCTTGCGCCCGTTTCGCTGATGACCAGTCCTTCGCGTGTTACCAAAAACGCTATATCGGTCTGCGCCAGCGAACGTAGTTCCGCCAATCGCGCGCGTATGCTCGCGTCATCGCGAGCTTCGATGGCGTCCGCTAAGCCTGGCGTGCGTCCTGTGCGCAGCGCCGAATCTTCCAAATGCGCGAGCCGGACATTCCACACGTGCTGGAAGACGCGGCTGGTGTTCGCCAATTGCTGTTGTGCGAGACGCTGCGTGTTGCCGGCGATGACGAAGTAAGCGGTCGCGCCGATCAGCAAGAGCGCAAGACAGAACAACCCCGCGTAGAGGACCGTGAGTTTAACGCGGAGCCTGCGAAACATTGAAGGGTCGATCCGCCGCTGCGAACAATCCCGAAGCAGTAAGCCTAGTTACTGAAACGAGCGTTAACCAGCGAACTTAATGGCTGCTGTGACCCTCAGGACCTGTGCGGCGCACAGGTAATGTGACATCGATCGCGCCAGCCTTTTCAAAGGTGAGCTGAACCGGAATGCTCTGCCCTTCTGCGAAAGGCTCAGCGACGCCGTAGAACATCAGATGCATGCCGCCTGGCGCTAAGGTCACAGATTGTCCGGCGGCAATCGTGAGGTTTTCCACCCGACGCATCTGCATCACCGCACCATTCATCGTCATTTCATGCACTTCGACCCGATCTGCGCGCGCGCTCGTTGCGCCAAGCAAACGATCGCCATTCGCGGTCGGATTGTTGATGACGAGATAGCCAGCTGAAACATCCACACCGCTCGGTGTCGGTGCAGCCCAAGGCTGTTCGATGTTCAGTGCCTCAGCACGCGCGGCTTGTTCAGGTTGTTGCGGAGCGCCGCAGGCAGCGGCGAACAATAATGCGAAAAGCGGCGCGAGGGCTCTCATAGCCGGGCTCTATGCGCGCAGGCGGAGGCGCTGTCATTCGCCGCTTTGCCGCACCTTCGCCTCGCCCCGCGCGTGCTGCGCGGGACGAGCGGCGTGGGCTGTTACGGCGTTTGCGGGTTGCCGTCGTGAGTTTCTTCAGCCGTTTCTTCGAGTTGTTGGCCAGCAGCTTGGACATCTTCGCCAACGCCTTCAACCGTGTTGCAGGCCGCGAGTGAACCAGCGCCAACCAGCGCCGCAAAAGCGATCAAAACCTTACGTGACATTATGCAACTCCATTAGTGCGCCACGCGCCCTCCACGCGGGGCGCGACGGTAAAACACCATTCGCGCGCCGCTGTTCCGGCGATGGCGACTAATTGAGGCTGCTTAGTTGAGGTTGCCGGTGCTCTCGAAGAAGAGAGCTTGGCTCACGGCGGCCCGCACCATGTCCGGAGAATAGGGCTTGGTGATCAGGAACGTTGGTTCCGGACGCTCGCCCGTAAGCAAGCGCGCGGGGAACGCCGTGATGAAGATCACCGGCACGCTGAACGACGCAAGAATTTCCTTCACTGCATCGATGCCGGACGAATTGTCGGCGAGCTGAATGTCGGCAAGCACGAGATCGGGCCGCTCTCGCTTTGCAGCGGCGACGGCGCCGGAAGCAGTCGTCTCCATCGCGCACACTTCGTGGCCCGCGGCCGTGACGAGATCGCTCAGATCCATCGCGATCACGGCTTCGTCTTCGATGATCAGCACGCGCGCTTTCGTTTGCTTGTCGAGCTCTTCAATCGCTTCATCCAAGAGCGCGTTCACGTCATCAGCGTCGCGGCCGAGGATTTCGCTCGTCTCTTGCGGCGTGAAGTTTTCGAGCGTCGTCAACAGCAGCACTTGGCGCGTCAACGGCGCGAGCGCACGCAGGCGTTCTTGAGCCTTCTTGGCGTTGGCGTTCTCTTCTTCGTCGCCTTCGACCTCGATGTTGGCGCTTTCCCAAATCCGGTGGAAAACCTTGTAAAGGCCCGCGCGAGGTTCGAGACCGCTGGGGAATTCCGCCGGATTGGCGACAATTGCTTCAAGCGCGGCGGCCACAAAGGCGTCTCCGCTTGCCTGTGCGCCTGTCAAAGCCCGTGCGTAGCGGCGCAGGAGCGGCAGGTGAGGCGCGATTTCCCTGGCAAGCGACATATATAACCCCTTGTTTTGATCAGATTTTTGCGGTTCCGCAGCCACGCTTTGCATGTCATTCTCCCATGCGGCGAGATCATAGGAACGCGGGTTGCTGAAAAAAGTTCCTGACCTGCGGAACTGGGTCAAGGGCTTGGCGTTGAACCGGACTGGAGATGTCGCTGCGGACACTCACAGTCAAGAGTAGCGCGGGGGCGTAGGCGCATGGATCGGAAAGACGACGACGATATGGACGCCGTGTTGAACAAACATTCTGACGACTCCGGCAAGCGTAAAGGCAAGGCCTCGACGCATAAGAGCCTCATCACCCGCAACCTCCGTCTAGCTTACGGGGAAGTGGCGAGTGAAAGCGTGCCGAAGCGCTTTCTCGACATTCTGGACAAGCTGGAAGATGGCGAGGACAAGTCGTGAGCAACCTCGCTGCCTTCAAAGCCGATCTGATCGAGCTGCTGCCGAGCCTGCGCGCGTTCGCGCGTTCTCTGGCGCACAACCCGGCCCTCGCCGACGATTTGGTGCAAGACACTCTGGTCAAGGCGCTCGCGAACGTTGAGCGCTTCGAGCCGGGCACCAACCTTCGCGCGTGGCTCTTCACTATCCTCCGCAACCACTATTACTCACAGCTCCGCAAGTCGAAGCGTGAAGTCGAAGACGCTGACGGCAAGTTCGCCGCTCGCGTTGCTACGCGGCCCGAGCAGGATGGGTCAGTCGACCTTGAAGATTTCAAAGTGGCATTCCAACAGCTCGCACCGGATCACCGCGAGGTGCTGACCCTCGTTGGCGCGTCCGGCTGTTCCTACGAAGAAGCAGCCACGATCTGCGGTTGCGCCGTTGGGACGATCAAGAGCCGGGTCAACCGCGCTCGCCGCAAACTCGCGGACATCCTGGGATTGGATGAAGAAGATACGCCGATCCCTAGCGAAGCCCGCAGGATTGAGGATATTGCCAGCGTGTGAAAACGCGCGACGATCGCCCACTAAGATTGTGGCCAGAGGCCCTGTCGCTGCGCTCTATGCGCGGGCGGATAGCGCTGCTGCTTGCCCTGGCTATGCTCCCTGCGGGCGCAATCGCGATGCAAGTCGGCTTGAACGCCGCCGCGGCGCGGCAATCGGCATATGAGGAGAGCCTAGGCGCGCGCGCCTTGCAATCGATCGCCACCGAACGACGCACGATAGACGAATTGCGTGAACTGCTGCGCGTGTTGGCTACAACGCCGGCGCTTCAGCAGATCGCCGCGGGCGATTGCCGCGACTGGCTGAGCGAAATCAAAGCGCGCTACAGCTATATCGCTGCGCTGTCGGTTTCGAGTGATGACGGACGCATCCTCTGCAGCGTGCCGGAGGTGGTGCCTAACCTGCAAGTGCCAGACACCGAGGTGCGCAGACGTGGGCGCGCGCGCGATGGTTTCGCGATGGGCTATTCGGAGCGGGGGGTGCTGTCAGGTCAGCCCGTGCTCGGTGCGGTCGAACCAATTCACGATGGCTCTCGCCGGATCGGGTTTGTGGGCGCATCCATACCAACGCACGAACTAAGCGCGCTGCTTGATCGTAGCCGTGGCCTCAGTAGTGAAGCGGCTGCGCGCGCCGCACTGGTCGATGGACAAGGTCGCATCATTGCGGAGGCGACATCGGCGGATCAAAACGCGCCACCTCTGCCAGCGCCTGCGCGCATCGCACGCCAGCTTGGCTCTGAACCCTCATTCTTGAGCGTGGAGGGTGGTGATGCCGTCATCGTGCCGATCTACGCGCCCGACCTTTATGCCGTAATGTCCTGGGCGCCCGAGCAACCCGCATGGCGTCGCGCCGGCGGTGTTGTGTTCTCCATTGCGGCGCCTCTGCTGATTTGGTTGCTTGCGATCGGCGCGGGCTGGGTAGCGGTTGAGGTGTTCGTCGCCCGCCCGCTCTCGAGTCTCGAAGCCGCTGCGCGCGGTTTCGCGCGCGGCGAGGACATCGCCGATCCCCCAGCGCTGCTCAGCGCTCCCGCCGAGATACGGTCTCTGCGGCGCACGCTAGCAGCGATGGCGAAGACGCTTAGGGGTCGCGAACTGCGGCTCGTTGAGGCGCTTGCGGAAGAACGCGCATTACTTCGCGAAGTGCACCATCGCGTGAAGAACAATCTCCAGATGGTTGCGAGCCTGCTGAACATTCAGGCGCGCGCCGCCTCGGACGAAAGCGAAGCTTGGGGCCTCGCGCGAGCGCATGATCGCGTTCAACTTCTCGCTCTCGTTCATCAGAGGATCTATTCATCCGGCGAACTACGTGAGCTGCGCGTGGATGACTTGGCTGCGGAAATCGCGCGCCAGTTGCTGCAATCCCGCGGCGCGGCCGTGAAAGACCTCAATCTGGTTCTCGATGTTGCGCCCGCTCGTGCAGGTGTGGACCGCGCCGTACCGCTTGCTTTCTTGATCGGCGAAAGCATATCGGCGGCGCTCGACTCGCTCTCGGAGCTTGGGCCCGTCGACTTAAAATTGATGTTGGCGCAAGAAGAGGGCGGCGAAACGCGCTTTGCCATCGACTCCAGCATCGACGATGCGCGCGTGCATCCATCAGGGCCGGGATCGCGCCTAGTTGACGCCTTTGCAAGGCAACTCGGCGCCACGGTGGGCCGTGACGCCGAGAGGCCGTACATGCTTTGGGCGACAGTTCCGCCCGAAGTGAAAAGCGGGGACTAGCGGCGCGACAATAGAAGGCCGAGCAACAGGCCCGCGCCGAGCGTGATGCCGAGCGCTGCGCCCGGATGTTCGCGCACCTTCTCAACTGCGTACTCACGGCCATCACTGGCGCGCGTGCGTAGTTCCTTACCGAGTCCTTCAAGGCGTTGTCCGGCGTGCTTCACTTCGGCACGCGCCGCCTTGTTCGCCGCTTCGGCCAAGCGGTTCATATCTTTCCGCAGCTCGCTGAAGTCATCGAGCACATCCGTCGCGCGTGCTTTGAGCGCGCCGCGCGCATGGCCGTTCTTCTTGCCGCGCACTGCGGTATCCATTGCTTGAGCCATCGTCGTCTCCATTAACGCATTGAAAATCGGCGGCTTCGCTACCGCAGCAAGGAGAACACGAAGTGCGCGCGCGAGTTCCCGTTTGCGGTGGAACATCGCAGTAGGAAATCGCGTTGCGAGCACAACACCCGAGGAGTTTTCGTTGTGCTTGGCTGGGCGCTCATCTTTTTCCTGCTTGCGATTATCGCGGGCTATTTCGGGTTCTTCGGGCTCGCCGGAATGGCGGCGGGTATCGCCAAAATTCTCTTTCTGATTTTTCTGGTTCTACTCGTCGTGAGCTTCATCGCTCGTGCGTTTCAGGGCAGATCGGTGCTGTGACATGAACATGATGCACGCTCTATTCGGTGAGCCCGCGTCAGCGAAACGCGCGCCGCTAACAAGGCCGCCGGAAGGCGTGCGCTGGCGCAAGGTTCGTGCGAAAGAAGCGCCGGCAAAGCGTGCTTGGCTCGCGGATGCCGATTGTCATGTCCACACGGAGCATGGTGTTTTGCTCGCCCGCGGCGGCAAGGATTACGTGTTGGCCCACGGCCCCGGCGATCACAACGTCGTGCGCCGCGACATCTTCGAGGCGACCTACGAACCGCTCGGCGGCGGCCTCTTTCGCAAGCGCACCGACGTTATTTTGCGCTACTTCACCTTGAAGCATCGCGTCGTCGTTCAAACTTTGGAGGGAGCGCAGGCCGCGCGACCTGGCGACTGGATCATGCAGGGCGTCAAGGGTGAGCTTTGGCCTGTCTCACCAGACAAGGCGCGGGAGAAATACGAGCCCGCGTAAAGGAGAGAAGTGATGTTCAAGCTGCCAGATCTTCCATACGACGCCGGCGCTTTGGAGCCTCACATCTCCCGAACCACGATGGAAACCCATCACGGCAAGCACCACGCCACTTACATCAAGAAGATGAACGCCATTCTCGCGGAGCGGCCGGACGCACCGAACCGCCTCGAAGCCGTCGTTCGCCTCGCGAAAGACGAAGGCAACAAGAAGCTTTTCAACAACGCAGCCCAAGCTTGGAATCACGGCTTCTTCTGGCAATCGCTTACGCCGGAAGCGCAAAGCAATCCGCAAGGCGAATTGAAGAGCGCGATCGAGAAAGCCTTCGGTTCGCTCGACGCGTTCAAGGACGAAGCGAAGTCGAAAGGCGAAAACCACTTCGCGTCCGGCTGGCTCTGGCTCGTCGCGGACTCTAAAGGCGAACTGCAAATCACCGATCTGCATGACGCAGACACGCCGATCACGAATAGTTCACTCACGCCGCTTTTAGTTTGCGATCTGTGGGAGCACGCCTATTATCTCGACTATAAGAACGAGCGACCCAAGTTTCTGGACGCTTTCTTGTCTAAACTCGCCAATTGGCGTTTTGCCGAAGCGCAATTTCAAGCGGCGCGTTCGGGCAGCGGCACCTGGACATTCCCGGTTTGAAACGGAACTCGCGCGCATACCCGGCGTTTTCAATCCAGTTCTGATACTGGAGGACGCTTACATGCTCAGTTGGGCTCTTATCTTCTTCGTCGTGGCGATCATCGCGGCCGTTTTTGGCTTCGGCGGCATCGCGTCAGCCTCGGCTGGCATCGCGCAAATCCTGTTCTTCCTCTTCCTCGTTCTCTTCGTCGTCTCCCTGATCATGGGCCTGGCACGAAGGGGCTAACGGGTCGCGGTCGCTACAGACGGCGCGGCATTTACTGGGTTCCAGTTTGAGGCCATAAGGGCCGCAAATTCCGACCTCAGGAGGCTCCGCCGATGCGCGCGATCCGTAACTTCATCAATGGCGCGAGCGCGTCCGCTTCCGGCGGGCGCGCCGGTCGCGTTTTCAACCCCAACACTGGCGCCCAGCAAGCGGAAGTCGCGTTCTCCGCCGCCCGCGATGTCGACGCCGCCGTTCAAGCCGCGCTCAAGGCGCTCCCGGAATGGAGCAGCACCAACCCGCAGCGCCGCGCGCGCGTACTCTTCGCCTTCAAGCAGCTCGTCGAAAAGAACATGGACGAGCTTGCACACCTGCTCTCGTCAGAGCACGGCAAGGTCATCGCCGACTCCAAGGGTGACATCCAACGCGGGCTCGAAGTCATCGAGTTCGCCTGTGGCATCCCGCACGCTTTGAAGGGCGAATACACGGAAGGCGCCGGCCCGGGCATCGACGTCTATTCGATGCGCCAGCCGCTCGGTGTCGTCTCCGGCATCACGCCGTTCAACTTCCCGGCTATGATCCCGATGTGGATGTTCGGCGTCGCCATCGCCGTCGGCAACACGTTCGTGCTGAAGCCGTCCGAGAAGGACCCGTCCGTTCCGGTTCGCCTCGCCGAACTGATGATGGAAGCCGGCGCTCCGGCGGGCGTGCTCAACGTCGTCCACGGCGACAAGGAAGCCGTCGACGCCATCATCGCCCATCCGGATATCAAAGCGATCAGCTTCGTCGGCTCGTCCGACATCGCGCATTACATCTACAGCCACGGCACCGCGAACAATAAGCGCGTGCAGGCCATGGGCGGCGCCAAGAACCACGGCATCATCATGCCCGACGCCGACATGGACCAGGCCGTGAAGGATCTCGTCGGCGCGGCCTACGGCTCGGCTGGCGAACGTTGCATGGCGCTGCCGGTGGTCGTGCCGGTTGGCAAAGGCACGGCGGACGAACTTCGCGCGCGCCTTATCCCGGAAATCGAGAAGCTGAAGGTCGGCATCTCTACCGACGCCGATGCGCAATACGGCCCCGTCGTCAGCTCCGCGCACAAGAACAAGGTCGAAGACTATATTGGCCTGGGCGCGAAAGAGGGCGCCGAGCTCGTGCGTGATGGCCGCGGCTTCACGCTGCAAGGCTACGAGGAAGGCTTCTTCATCGGCCCGACGCTGTTCGACAACGTCAAGACCGAGATGCGCACCTACCAAGAAGAGATCTTCGGCCCCGTGCTGCAGATCGTGCGCGCCGAAACGTTCGAGGAAGCGCTCGCGCTGCCCAGCAACCACCAATACGGCAACGGCGTCGCTATCTTCACGCGCAACGGCCGCGCCGCGCGCGAGTTCGCGGCGCGCGTCAATGTCGGCATGGTGGGAATTAACGTGCCGATCCCGGTGCCGGTCGCCTATCACACCTTCGGCGGCTGGAAGCGCAGCGCCTTCGGCGACACCAACCAGCACGGCATGGAAGGCGTGAAGTTCTTCACCAAGGTGAAGACCGTCACCGCCCGCTGGCCCGAAGGCATGACGGAGGATTCGAGCTTCGTCATTCCAACGATGCGGTGATGGACTCCAACGCGTATATTATTGGGTCGTGTCTGCTCGCCGCGCTCAGCGGCACAATTGCTCTGTTGCGTAACCGACCGTTCTTGGCACTGGCGTTGGCAGCCCTCGGTCCTTGTTTTGTGCTGGGGGTGCCTATCGCTATGATGTTGGCGCAGGACTCTGAAACACCGGGACTCGCAATGATTTGGCTGTTGGTAGGCCCGATCGCACTGTTTTATGCGGCGCTCGCCGCAATCTTAGTGCATCGCTTGCCTGATCGTCCGCGAGCGCCGAAGACAAATGTCTGAAATCCTAACCACCGCCGCCAACGGCCTCGCGCACATAACGCTGAACCGACCGCAGGCGCTGCACGCGCTCAACACGCACATGTGCGCGAACATGACTCAGGCGCTGCTGGCGTGGCGCGATGATCCCGAGATCAACGCCGTTCTGCTTGATCACGCGCCCGGCACACGCGGCTTCTGCGCCGGCGGCGACATTCGCATGATCGCCGAGAGTGGAGCGGGCGACGGCAAGGAGGCGCGCGCGTTCTTCTTCACCGAATATCGCCTCAACCATCTGCTCTTCCACTACCCGAAGCCAATCGTCGCGCTGATCGATGGCGTCACCATGGGCGGCGGCGTCGGCATCTCGATGCCTGCGCGCTTCCGCATTGCCACCGAGAACACGACCTACGCCATGCCCGAAACCGGCATTGGCCTTTTCCCCGATGTCGGCGGCGGCTGGTATCTGCCGCGCAAGCCCGGCCAGATCGGCATGTGGCTCGCGCTCACCGGCGCGCGCCTCAAAGCCGCTGACTGCCTCATCGCCGGCATCGCCACACACTACATGCCGACGGAAATCCTCGCCGCCGCCCGCGCGCAAATCGCCGGCGCTGCGCAAACCCACGACGCCGCGCGCGCTCTCGAAAGCGGCCTCGAAGCGCTCAGCGAATCCGCGGGTAAACCCAAAGAGCTGACGTCCGAAAACATCGAACGCATCAACCGCATCTTCGCGTTCGACAGCGTCGAATCGATCTTCGACGCACTCGAGTCCGATTCAAGCGAATGGGCGAAAGCGCAACTCACCACGCTCCGCACCAAGTCTCCACAGACCCTGAAGGTCACCTTCCGCCAGCTTCGCGAAGGCGCGCGCATGGAGAGCTTCGCCGACGAGATGCGCCAGGAGTATCGCCTCGCTGCCCGCGTGAGTTCGCGCCACGATTTTCAGGAGGGTGTCCGCGCCGTCGTCATCGACAAGGACAACAAGCCCGCCTGGAATCCTGCGACACTCGATGCCGTCAGCGACGCGTTGCTCGACGAAATCTTCGCGCCCATGTCGCCCGGCGAAGAATGGACGCCGCTCGTCGCAGAATGAGCCGCCTCACCACCACGTGATTGGCGCGCCGCCCACGCCGCCGTCGAGAATGGCGCGCTGGCGGGAAGAGGGGATCGCATGTTTCGTGTTTTGACAGCCGCGTTTGCGGCGACGGCGTTGCTTGCGCTCGCACCGGCCAACGCCGCGCAGCTCAGCTATACTGCCGCGCTCGATGGCGTCACTGCACCCACGAACACGGGATCAGTAGCCACCGGCACGGCCACGGTGAACGTCGACACTGAAGCGCGTACCGTCAGCATTCACATGCATATCCATGGCATCGCCGCCGACCAACTCTGGGATCACGTGATCCACAACGGCATGGGACCGGTGCACCTGCACCTCTACGCCGCCAACGGCGACATCTCCTTGCTCGTCCCGTTTCCATACGGCGCAAGCTACACCGCAACGCCTGATGGCTTCACACTCAACGTCGAAAACTACTCCTACGCCGAAGGCGCGGCGCTGCTGCAGTCGGACATGAGCTTCGACACCTTCGTCACCACGCTCGGCAGTGATTTCGTCTACCTCAACATCCATACCGACACGTTCCAAGACGGCGAGATCAGCGGGCGTTTGCTCCAAGTTCCGGGCTGAGGCGTCCAACGCCCTTGCGCGGGCCGCGCGCGCTCGTATGACAGGCGCAAAATACGAGGAGCGCCCGTCATGACCCGCGTCGCATTCATTGGCCTTGGCAATATGGGCTCCGGCATGGCGGCCAACCAAGTCAAAGCCGGGCGCGAAGTCGTCGCCTTCGATCTCTCCGCGGATGCTCTGGCGCGCGCCAAAGAGCAGGGCATGAAGCCTGCCGCCAGCGCCGGCGAAGCGGTGAAGGATAGCGACATCGTCATCACCATGCTGCCCGCTGGGCAGCACGTGCGTGACGTCTACCTCGAAGCGATCCTGCCGAACGCCCGCAAGGACGCGCTGCTAATCGATTGCTCCACCATCGACGTCGACAGCGCCCGCACCGTCTCACGCGATGCCTCGATGCAAGGCTTCCGCTCCGCCGACGCGCCCGTTTCCGGCGGCACGGCGGCCGCGACGGGCGGCACGCTCACTTTCATGGTGGGCTGTCGCGAGCAAGACTTCCCTGAGTTCGAAGAGGCGCTGAAGCCGATGGCAAAAGCCATCATCCACGCCGGTGACAGTGGCGCGGGGCAGGCAGCGAAAATCTGCAACAACATGCTGCTCGGCATTTCGATGATCGCCACCAGCGAAGCGTTCGCGCTGGCGGAGTCGCTCGGGCTCGACGCGCAAAAGTTCTTCGACATATCATCGAAGGCCTCCGGCCAATGCTGGTCAATGACGTCCTATTGCCCGTGGCCTGGCCCGGTGCCGGCCGCGCCCTCGAACCGCGACTACGCGGGCGGCTTCGCCGCCGCCATGATGCTGAAGGATCTAAAGCTGGCGCAGGACGCCGCCGAAAGCTCAGGCGCGCCGACGCCGCTCGGCGGCGCGGCTGAGGCGCTCTACAGCGAACTCGTCCGCGGCGGGCACGGCCAGAAGGACTTCTCGATCATTCTGCAGATGCTGCGTGGCACGCTGCCGCTAAACCGAGAATAGGTCGTTTATCGCCTGCAGCAGATCGCGGGGCGATACGGGCTTTCTCAGCACGGCGTGTGCGCCGGCGGCACGCGCGGCGTCGGCGTGCTCTGCGCTCGTTAGTCCGCTGATCATGACGATGCGTGGCGCACCTAGCGTAGTGTCCGCGCGCACCGCGGTGATGAACGCCAGCCCATCCATCCCAGGCATGTTCTGATCGGCCAACACCAGCGTCGCCGGGCGCTCACGCAGCGCCGCCAGCGCTTCCGCGCCATCTGCCGCTTGCCTCACATGCTCCACGCCTGCGCGTACGAGGACGCGCAGGATCAGCGTCCGCATGGCCTCGTGGTCATCCACGACGAGCACGTCGAGATCGGCGAGCGTCATGGCTCCGACCTAAACTGCGTCGCCCCAAAACAAAACGGCCGGAGCGAAAGCTCCGGCCGCAAAGTCCAGTTCGGTTGAACTGATTAGTACTGCAAGCGCAGCGACACGCCGTAGGTGCGCGGCTCGTTCGGGAAGATAACGCGCGAGTTCTGCAGCGGCGGAGCGAAGCTGCCCACGTAGTAGAACTCGTCCGTCAGGTTCGCGCCAAACAGTTCGATCGACCAACGCTCGTTTTGCGGACCGATGCCGATGCGGCCGTTGAAGATCGCGAACGACTCGTTGTCCGTGACGGCTTGGCGGTTCAGCGACTGGGTCGTGTATTCGCTGTTCCAGCGGCCATCGAGATAGAAGAGCGCGCCGAAGTTCGGGCCGAGCGGCACGCGATAGGCGATAGCGCCGGTCACAACCCATTCTGGCGCGAACGTCAGAGTGTCGCCCGAGTTGATCGTGTTCGGCACTGGATCGAGCGTGTTGAACACGACCGTGCTGTCATAATACGCATCGTTGTAAACAACGCCGGCGTTCAGATTCAGACCTTCGATTGGCTGGGTTGCCAATTCCAGCTCAACACCTTGGCTGATCACGTCAGGAACGTTGCGCGTGATGAAGTTGAAGCCGTTGAAGGCGTTCAGCTGGTAGTCCGTGATCTGCTGATAGAAGCCGGTGATGTTGAACGTCGTATTATTGCCGATCGACGTCTTCAGACCGATTTCATAGGCGTCCGTGAACTCCGGGCTAAACTCCAGGTCGTCCGTGCAAACGCGGCCGGTCGGGCTAGCCACAGCGCAGCTGCCTGCCGATGTCGTTGACGGCCGGATGTTGAAGCCCGAACGGTCGACGTTGAAACCACCCGCTTTGTAGCCGCGCGAGTAGCCGCCGTAGATCATGATGTCGTCGCTGATGTGATAGGCGAGCGAAGCGGTGCCGCTGAACTCTTCCTCGTCACGGCTATCCGTAAAGGTGCCGTTGGCGATAGGGTTGACGGCTGGGTTGCACGCCAGCGCCATGGCCGTCGCGCCTGACGATGTGCTTTCGATGAACCGAACGATGCCAAACGGGAAGCCCGGTGCGGCGACGTTGGACGTGAGCAGGCCTGCCGTCGCAGCTTCCATTTGCTGGAGTGTGGCGCAGGCCGGGTTCACCGCATTGAGGTTGGCCCAAAGATCCTTGGTTTCGTCGCTGTAGCGCAAGCCTACCGTCAGGACCAAGCGGTCCGTGAAGCTGAATTCGTTGTGCGTGAAGAGCGCGAGACTTTGGGTTTCGACGCTCCACTGGTCCGACTGCTGACCTTGGCCAGCAACCGTTGGGGCCAAGCTGCCTGATTGACCGCCCGGACCAGGATTGACGCTGAGGATCGCGAGGTTCGCGGTTCCAAGTTGGAGCGGCGTCATGTAGCCGGGGCCGACGCCAACAAACGGACCCGCCGGATTGTTCAGCACGGCTTGGAAGATCGATGGCAAGCCGGGGCCGCAGAAGTTGAACAACTCCGCCGAGCCCGTGCACGGACCGCCGAGGCCCGACGATACCGCGTGGTTGCTGAACAACGCCGCCTGCGAGCCCGTGCGGATCGCATCGCGCGTGTCGAGGTCTTCGTTCGCGTAGAACGCACCGACGAGCCAGTTCAGGATACCCACTTCACCTTGCAGGCGGAATTCCTGCGTGAAGGTCTCGAAGCCGACTTCGAGGCCATCGCGATAGGCGATGTCAGCTGACGTAAAGTCGATGTCTTGATCGCGCTCCGCTTCCCAATCGCGCACGGCGGTGATCGACGTCAGCTGGACGCCGCCAAGATCCCAGTCGAGCTGACCGGAGAAGCCGATTTCTTCGGTCGATTCCGCGAAGCTGCGGCCAGGCGTGACCGTCATCGTACGGTCTTCCGCGTTGAGCGACGTCACACCGCCGCCTGGCGTCGCGCCGAGACCGCCGGTGAGGATCGAGATCAGCGCCGACGTGGTGCCGTAGCTGACCGTCACCGCGCCGCAGCACACTGAGTCGCTTTCGGCGCCATCAAGGATGAGGCGAAGCGATGCATCCGGTGTGATGTCGATGAGCGCTTGTGCGCGCCCCGACCAACGGGTCGAGCTGTTGACGTCTTCGCCGCCCGCGAGATCGGTGATGTAGCCGCCGCGATCGCGGAGGACGCCGTCAACGCGAAGCGCGAACGAGTCGGAAATCGGCATGTTGACGCCGGCTTCCATGCCCATCTCTTCGAGGTCGTCGAAGCCGTAATCGACTTCCGCGTACATGCCCGGCTCAAAGCGCGGGCCAGCCGACACGACGCTGATGGCGCCGGCCGACGTGTTGCGGCCGAACAGCGTGCCTTGTGGGCCGCGTAGAACTTCGACGCGCTCAAGCTCGGGAAGGTCAGCAAGAGCAGCGCCCGCGCGCGAACGATAAACGCCGTCGATGAAGATACCGACGGCGCCTTCGAAGCCTGGGTTGTCTGAGCCGGTGCCGATGCCGCGAATACGCGCGATCGTGCCGGATGAATTGGATTGGCCTGTGCCCATCTGCAGCGACGGCGCAACTTGCGTCACATCGCGAAGATCTTGCACGCCTGAATTTTCAAGTTGCTCGCCGCTCACGGCCGTGACGGCCAGCGGAACGTCTTGGATCGCCGCCGCACGACCCGTGGCCGTGACGACGATTTCGTCCGTTGCTTCTTCGTCTTGCGCCAGGGCAGGCGACGCGAACGCGCCCATTGCTGCGAGCGACGCGCCCGAAAGCAGAATCCGACCCCAATTTGACTTCTTGCTCATCGCCGTCCTCCCAGTGCCCGGAAGCGCCTTCTGTGGGCGTCCGCGGCAGACCAATGGCGTAGTGGGTGTGCGAGCGGGTGCTCCCCCCGCGCCCTACCTGTCCAAGTTTCGCCATAGCAGGGTCGAAACCGGGGCATGTCAACGGTTCCGAACGGTATAACTTGACGCGAGCGTCATGGCGCTGAGTCCCTGAGGCGGCGGGGTCACACTCCCGCCGGGGTAGGCCATTGGTTTGATAACGTTGCGGAAAGGATGCTGACTGCGGCGCGTGCACAAGTTCACGCCAAGGTGGTGCGCCGCAACCGTAGAGGTAGCCGAAGCCCGCCGGCGCGATTTGCCATTCGCCGCCCTTCGAGGACTTGAGATAAACCCGCCAAACGATGGCAACAGCGCTCGTTCTTTTTTCCGCCGGACAGGATTCCGCGACGTGCCTCGCCTGGGCTCTCACCCGGTTCGAACAGGTGGAAACCATTGGTTTTTTCTACGGCCAACGACATGCCGTGGAGCTCAATCAGCGCGACCCGCTGCGATCTGCGATTGCGGAACTAAACCCAAAGTGGCGCGAACGACTAGGCCCCGACATAGAAGTCGATCTCGCCGGTTACGGCGCGCTCGCTGAAAGCGCCTTAACCACCAGCCGCGCCATCGAGATGGCCGACAATGGCCTTCCGACCACCTTCGTCCCCGGCCGCAACCTGGTCTTCCTCTCCGTCGCCGCGGCGCATGCCTATCGGCGCGGCGCCGAAGTCCTGGTCGGCGGCATGTGCGAGACGGACTTCTCCGGCTACCCGGACTGCCGGCGCGAGACGCTCGATGCGATGCAAAGCGCGCTCACGCTCGGGCTTGCCGCGCCGATGGGCATCGAGACGCCGCTCATGAATCTCACCAAAGCCGAGACCTGGGCGCTCGCTCACGAACTCGGTGGCGAGCCGCTTGTGCAAACCATCCTCGAGCACAGCCATACTTGCTACGAAGGAGATCGCACGCATCGCCACGCTTGGGGCTACGGCTGCGGCGCGTGCCCAGCGTGCGAGCTTCGAGCGAAGGGCTGGCTCGAATGGTCGCGGAGCAACGCCGCGTGACCTACTCGGTCAAAGAACTCTTTTACACGCTGCAAGGCGAGGGCGAGCGCGCCGGGCGCGCAGCTGTGTTTCTGCGCTTCGCTGGCTGCAATCTCTGGAGCGGCCGCGAGCAGGATCGCGCCGAAGCCATCTGTCAGTTCTGCGACACTGATTTCGTCGGCACGAACGGCGACGGCGGCGGCAAATTTGAAACGGCGGATGCCCTTGGGGATGCGGCAATCGCTAAGTGGCCCGGCGGCGGCGCGCCTTACATTGTCTGCACCGGCGGTGAACCACTGCTCCAACTCGACGCCCCGCTGATAGATGCGCTTCATGAACGCGGCTTCGAAATCGCGATTGAAAGCAATGGCACGTTGCCGGCGCCGCCCGGCATCGATTGGATTTGCATTAGTCCTAAAGCGAATGCCGAGTTCATTCAGCGCTCGGGCAACGAACTGAAGCTGGTCTACCCGCAAGCCGGCGCCGATCCGGCCCAATACGAAGGTCTGCCCTTCGACCACTTCTTCCTCTCGCCAATGGACAGCCCCGAGCGCGACGCCAACACGCAAGCGGCGATCGCGTACTGTCTCGCGCATCCGCAATGGCGGTTGAGCCTGCAGACGCACAAGTTTCTGGGCATTCGTTAGAGACGAGGGTGCGCCAGGGCGGGCGGGCGAACGGGGAAAGGGGCCGAGGCCCGCCCTAGCGCGGCCGACTATCGCGGCGAGGCGATATAGGCGTCGGCAACTTTCACGGCGAACTGACGGATCGCGCGGCGCGCTTCGGTCCAAGTGAGGGCCGGGCCAGCGATGTCAGCGAGCGAATGATTGTAACGGCGGTGCGTCACGACTTCGCCGCTCGGCAACGTTGCCTGCAGCTCGGCTCCGCCAATCGAAATGCTGCCCGCATCGAGTGATGGGCGGTCTAACAATTGTTGCATCGTGGGCCGGTTTGGCTCCGCGTCAACGATCGTCACGACGATATTGTCGGCGTTCGAAACGCCGCGTCGCGCCAGTTCCGCGTTGATCGCCTCAACGACGTTCTCGCTAAGATATTCGCCTTCACGCACGCCAAAATCTTCTTCGAGTGCGTTCTGAAATTCCGGTGAGAACGACACTGGCGTCGATTGCGCCCAGGCCGGTGCGGCGAACGCGAGCACAGCGGCGCTGGCGAGGAGGAAACGAATACGCATTGGCGACTCCCAATGTTGACGCTCGTGAGTATGCCGGTGGCTCGCGCAATCGCCAGTCACGTTCACGTCACATCACCGGGTCACTCAAAAATGCGACGAACTACCGATCGTCGCCGTCTTTTTCATCGTCGTCATCGTCATCGGGTATGGCCGCGTCGACGACTGCGCCGGTGACCTTCACGCCCGCTTCAACAACATTGGCAGTGACGCCTACTGTCGTGCCGATTACCCGGCCGGTCGCGTTAAGCGCCGCGCCGGCTAAGCACGAGGCAAGCGGAAACGTAAGCAGCAGGGCTGCGAGTGTGCGGATCATTTCATTCCCCACCGATCACACGTAAAGCTGCGCGTACGCCGCCTACCTTGCAAGTATGTGCCGCAGTTCAGGCGCTCCAGCGCAGATCGTCGACGTCGAGCATTTCCGGCTTGTCAGATTCGCGGCGGAAGGGACCGGCATAGTGGGGGTCCTGGGCACGTCGCCGATCCGGTCCAAGAAAGCCGGCGCTGCGCACGAACATACGCGTGTCCGTGAGTACGTTTGAGATGCGATCAAACAGTAACCGCGCACTGATCGGCTTCTTGATGAAGCCGCTCACGCCTGCGTCGCGCGCGGCCGTCACGCGCGATGTTTCAGTGTGTGCGGTAAGCATCAGGATCGGCACGTAGGGGTTTGGACTATCGTGATTGCGGCGGACCATGTGGGTGAATGCAAGGCCATCCACCGGCGCCATTTTCCAATCGACGATGATGAGGTCGACCGTGCCGGCGCGCATGACATCGAACGCTTGCGCGCCGGTCTCTGCCTCGGTGACCTTGCTGATGCCGCCGGCACGCAGCAGGCAGCGCACCAGAAATCGCATCTGTCTGTTGTCGTCGACAACAAGCACGTGAATGTCGCCTAGCGACGCCACTGATCCGCCCCGCATGAACCGCACTAGTAGAAGCGCGCGAAAGTGCAAACAGGTGGTAAATTTAGAAGAATTCGAGGTTAGAGATCATCGAAGCGGCAGTAATTTGCCGCCGCGCGCCAAGCTTTCGTGCGCGACCGCGCCGAAAGCTGACGCCTCGTTCAAGTTTACGGCGCGTCGACGACTACAATTTCAGCGTGTTCTTTTGCCTCGATCTTCAATTCAGTTTCTTCGTGCAGTGCGGCCCCGTCACGCGGACCCAACTCGATGCCGTTCACCCGCGCCGATCCCTTAGCCAGCGCCACATAGACGAAACGATCGGAACTGAGCGGGTAGGACACCTTTTGCCCTGGCTCCAGCGTGGCCGCGAGTATGCGCGCATCCTGACGGATCGGCAGAGCCCCTGCGCTCTGATCATCTTCGTAGCCTGAAGCCAGCGTCACAAGCGCACCTGCGCGCTCATCTTTCGGAAACTTGGCCGCGCCCCAGTACGGTTTGCCGCCGCGCTCCTTCGGCACGATCCAGATTTGATAGAGCGTCGTCGCTTCGTCTTCGAGGTTGTACTCGGCGTGCGTCACGCCAGAGCCTGCGCTCATCACCTGTACGTCGCCAGCTTCAGTCCGGCCCTTGTTGCCCAGCGAGTCCTGGTGCGTGATCGCGCCAGTGCGAACATAGGTTATGATCTCCATGTCCGAGTGGGGATGTGGCGGAAAGCCAGTCTTGGCTTTGATTGTATCGTCATTCCAGACGCGCAGCGCGCCCCAATGCACGCGCGAAGGATCGTGGTAGCCGGAAAAACTGAAATGGTAGCGCGCGGCCAGCCAGTCGGCGTCGTGGCGACCCAAGCTATCGAATGGGCGCTTCTCAATCATGGGAAAACCTCTTCGCCAACCAATGTGGCGCCCCCTCCATTCGTCTCAAGGCACAAACCTGACACCTGCCGGAGCTTGACGAAAGCCCGTCGGCGGAGTGCAAGTGCGCCAAAGGGGAGGACATTATGATCCGCACTTATCTCGCCGCCGGCGCCGTGTTTCTGCTTGCCGCCTGCAACCCACCGGCCGCCACCACGGAGGAGACGCCCGCCGCTACGGCGCAAAGTCTCTACGATCAGGTCAACGCGATGTCGGCCGCGGAACAGCCCGTCTTCGCCTACACGCAGCTCATAGCCTACCAGCAGGCGCACCCTGATGTTGTGACGCCGCCATGCACATCGGTGCGAGGCACCGAGCGCATCAACGTTCCGGGGAACGTCGCGCCGGACAGCATCTACGCACCGCACGCGCAATCAGCGGTGTTCACCGTTCAGTGTGGTCCCGCGATCAGCGCAACGCGCATGGACTTCAACGAAAAGTGGCTCGTCGTCTTCGCACCCAACGCTGAGGGCGTGAGTGTTGAGCACTGCCTGGGCCCGCGCGAGTCCGATCGCTGCCCGCGTCAAGTCCCAACGGTCGAGATCGCGCCGACCCCGACGCCCTAGTTGGTGCGGCGGAAACGGGCGACGTCCGCGCCGCCGATATCATAAAGCACGAGCTCGCCGTTCTCGATGCGGAAGCCCATCGTGTCGTTGAGCGCGCCCACAAAGGCGCGCTCAGCTTCCATTGAGGGCGGCGAGCACATCATGCGTGTTGTGCCGACATCGCCGAACTCGAGCGCTTGGTCCGTGCTGCCTGCCGATGCGAACCAGCGATTGCAGCCCGCATAGCCCGAAGCGCGATCATCGCCGAAGGCGATAGTCGGTGGTGTGGCCGAGCGCGTCTCGTTCAGCATTATCCACTCGCTACCAGCGAGATCGCCAAGCTTAGGCGTGGTCGCCCCGCCGCTGCTCGCGCAAGCGCTGAGGAGAAGCAGGGTGGTGGCCATAAACGCACGTCTCATTGTTGATCCTCCACCCCAGGCAGCTCGCTATCAAATCGCGCGATCACTCGCTGGTTCGCATCCAGCAACACCAGTGCGTCACGGTCGTAGTGTGCGTAACGCGTCGCCTCGATTACGGCGAGGAAGCTCTGCTCCGTCGCGGTCTGCACACCGGCGCCGCACGACATCTCGGTGACTGAATTCGAATGGAAACGGAGCCGCTCGCCACTATGTTCGACGTTGGCTGTCCAGCGATTGCAGCCCGTGTACCCAGCGGCGCCGGTAGTGCTGAAATCCATCGTAGCGCCATGCGGGTTGGCGTTCATGTCATCGACGCGACGCCACTTCGTCCCCGCGAGATAACTCGTTGCAGCGCCGGGACCTTGCGCGCTCGGCGTCGGCTCGGTCGTGCAAGCGGCGAGTAAGGCGAGGACGAGAAAAGCAGAGCGCATCGGCGCCTCCATCAAACCGGATCGTAAGGAAACACCGAGGCGCTTGCGCCGGCGTCAGTATAGCTTGCCTTCAATGCCGGCAGTGCTTGCTCGATGAGCGTCTGCGGCGTCCAGCCGTTCGTGCGTCCAAGCGTACGGACTGGCCGTGGCTGGTTGAACAGGAACACTTCATTGCCGCGCACGGCAAAGATCTGCCCGGTCGTATCCTTCGCGCCATCCGCGCACAGCGCCACCGCAAGCTGCGCCACCTGATCGGCGCGCATGCCGTTCTTCATCCGCTCAACCCGCGCCGCGCTCGCCTCATCCTTTACCGGAATAGACGCAATCATCCGCGTCCAAGCAAACGGCGCGATGATGTTCGACCGCACGTTTTTCGAAAGCCCCTCCATCGCAACAATACGCGAAAGACCCATCACGCCCAATTTCGCGGCCGCATAATTCGCCTGTCCGATATTGCCGATGAGGCCGGACGTCGACGTGAACAGCACATACGATCCGTCTTGCTGCTCGCGGAAGTGCTCGATCGAAGCACGCGTGACGTTGAAGGCGCCGTGCAAGTGCACGTCGATCACCGCTTTCCAGTCCTCAATCGGCATCTTGTGAAACATGCCATCGCGCAGAATGCCGGCCGGATTGATCACAGCGTGGAGCCCGCCGAATTCCTTCTTCGCCTGCTCGAACATCGCCGCGACCGCGTCGTAGTCGCTGACGCTGTCGGAATTGGAGATTGCCTTGCCGCCGGCCGCGCGAATCTCCTTCGCCACTTCTTCGGCCGGTCCCGCAGAACCTGAGTCCTCACCCTTCAGCCCGCCGCCCAGATCGTTGACCAGCACCGAAGCGCCTTCGCGCCCAGCCAGCAGCGCGCACTCCTTGCCGATGCCGTTCCCGGCGCCGGTGACGACGACGACTTTGCCGCTCAGCACACCCATCACGTCTTCTCCACTTCCTGGTTCAGCTTTACCGCGTTTTGCGCTTCCGGTGGAAGCGACTGCGGCTCAAACCCGTCCGCCTTCGCGAGCGCCGGGAACAACTTCATCCAGCCGAGTGACGCCGCAACTGCGCCAACGCCGCCAATGGTCACGGCCATCACGGGGCCAAAGATGCGCGCCATCACGCCAGCTTCAAAATCGCCCAACTCGTTTGATGCGGAGATGAACACAAAGCTCACCGCCGCCACGCGCCCGCGCATCGCATCTGGGGTGGCAAGCTGAATGAGGCTTGAACGCACGTACACGGAGATCATGTCGACGCCGCCAGCAATCGCGAGCGCTGCGGCGGTCAGCCAAAGGGATGTCGACTGCGCAAACACGATGGTCGCCAGTCCGAAGATGACGGTGGAACCGAACATCCAAAGTCCCACGCGCCGGCGCAGCGGGCTGACCGCCAACAACAATGCAACCGTCGCCGCGCCCACACCCATCGCCGAGCGCAGAATGCCCAATTCACTTGGCCCCGCATGCAGAATGTCGCGCGCAAACACTGGCAGCAGCGCAACCGCGCCGGCCAGCAGCACGACAACGAGATCCAGCGAGATCGCGCCCAGCACGATCTTATTGCTCCAAACATAGCGAAGCCCGTCCATGATCATGCTAACCGTGCGCGCATCTTTCACCGGCTCTTGCGCCGGGCTCTTCAAGGCGAACATCAAACCCGCCGACACGAGCAACAGGGCGAACGCACTGAGATATGGAACGGGCGCGCCGAACCCGTAGAGCACGCCGCCGACGGCGGGTCCGACGATCAAGGCCGACTGAAACGCCAACGACGACCATGCGATGCCCTGAGGTAATTCCTCGCGCGGCAGCAGCATCGGCAGCAACGCGCTCGCCGCCGGCGGCAGAAACGCGTTCGTCGCGCCCGCCGCAACCGCGACACTGAAGATCGCGGGTATGATCACATCCGGCCCAAGCTGCGATGCAAACGCCAAGGAAAGCGCCAGCAGCGACTTGAACGAAATGCACGCGAACAGGATCAGGCGCCGGTTGTAGCGGTCTGCCGCCTGACCGCCGAACAGCGAGAGCACCAGCAGCGGCAGAAACTGCGCCAGCCCCACGAGCCCGAGCATGAACGACGCTTCGGTGATCGATTGTCCGTGCTCGCGTGCTGAATCGTAGACCTGCCAGAACATGGCGGTCGTCTGCATCTGGATTGCGAGCGTCGAACACCAGCGCGCCGCCCAGAACTGGGCGAACAGGCGGTGACGGAAAATGTCGAGGGAGGGGATACGCAGCGACGCCAAGCGGCGCGGACCATGGCGTGCTCGCCCGCGCTGCGCAATATGACAAGCCGCGATTGACGCTGCGGGCGCACCGCCTTAAGCGCGGCGCCTCAATGGCCCAGACCTTCGCCGCCGAGAAACCCGAACATCGCGACGCGATCGAGCGTGTGCTCGGCCGCGCCTTCGGCCCCGGCCGCTACGCTAAGACGAGCGAACGCGTGCGCGAGCAGGGCGCGATCTTCGAACCGATGCTCACGCGCGTCGCGATCAACGATAAAGGCACGGTGATCGGCGTCTGCCGCATCTGGCGCGTCGAAGCCGGCCCGCAGCAAATCTATTTTCTTGGTCCCCTCGCGGTTGATCCATCCGAGCAATCGGCGGGTCTTGGCCTCGCACTTGTGCGCGAAGCCGTCGCGGGCTGCCGCGCCAACGGCGGCAGCGGCATCGTCGCGGTCGGCGCCGAGCGCTTCTTCCATCCGCTTGGCTTCAGCGTCGTCCCCGCAGGACGCATCACGTTGCCCGGCCCAGTCGATCCCGCACGTTTGCTCTGGCTCGAACTGCGCCCAGGCGGCCTCGATAAAGTCCAAGGCGAGCTGCGGCCGCCGAAGCGCTAACGCCGTCGCGGCGGGCGTGTAAGCCGCTGGAACGTGTAGGTCATATTGGTTCCGCTTCCCATCGGTGTTGACGTTGTCAGCGTCGTGTCGCTGCACGTGTAGCTTGGTGTGCCACTGGTGCCAGCCATGCCGAACGAGCGGTGGTTTTGGTTCATAGTGCCGCCGCGAAATTGCGTCGTTGTCTGTGCCGTGGCGCCGGCGTCCTCGTCGAGACACACCGTCATCACGCCTTCCTCGGCAGACCATCGCCCGCTTGTGGCGCCGATCTGGCCTTCGGCATCGGACACCATGGGATCTTCGTCGTCGGGAATGGTGATCTGATAGTCGAGAGGGACCGGACGCGTCGTGTAAGTGCCGTCCTCGCGCATCGTCATCACAAGCCGCCCCATCGCATCGCGCGTAACTTGAGGGATGCCCTGGCTGCGCAGGAAGTCCATCGGGCCGCCGCCCGTCATCTCCCAGGTACCCACCACACATTGATCAATCACCGCGCGTGTCATGCACTCGTTGCACGACTCTCGTCGCTCCGCACTCAGGCGTTGATGGCCGCCATCTCCGGCAAAGGCATGCATCGCAATCATGCGATAGTGACGCGTGGCCGTCGGCTCGCGAACGTCGAGTTCACCCGGCCATGACGACCAGCGGTTCTGGTGTTGCGGATGAACCTGCACGTTCGCTTCGTTCACGACGTTGCGCCACAGGCCGCAGGCATAGTGCGCCCAACCCACTGAAATAACGAATGGCTTGAGTTCACGCTCGAACTGCGACGTCTCTTCGATCTCCCACCTGTCGCCGTCAGGCTGTTGGCCGAAATTCACTGGCCCGCCGCCAGGGTAGTTGATGGTGCGATCGTCGTAGGCCTTGGCGAAGTCCAGCCAACGATCCTGGCTAAGCACGGCCTGCATCGCTTCTTGTTGTGCAGGCGCGCCTTCATTGATCGCCATGCGGCGCATGAAGGGGATGATTGCGTCCGGTCCACCTTGCGTTTGATGCAGCCAGTAGAAGAACACCGCCGCTTGATAGGTCATTGTGTAAAGCGGACGCCGATCGGCGACTGCCTCGTCAAATTGAGGTCCGCGCCGCCACCGTGGCTGCGGCCCAATGGCGAACGCGGCGAACCACTCGGGCGCCCCTTCGGCCCACCAAGCGCCAAGCGCCTGCGCCGTCGCCATCTGTGCCTGAACGCCGGTACCTTCGGCGTTTTGAACGCAATGAAATAGCTCGTGCGCGACGGCGTACTGCGCTTCCTCCGCCGTAGAGTCCGTTCTGGCGAATAGCGTGATGTGACACTCAGTGTTGCCCTCCGAGGTGCGCCCGAGTTGCGTCCACGCATCCGAGTAACCGCCACGCACTTGTGGATCGGTGACACGCACTCGCGGCCGCGAGATCAGAATTGTCGTGTCATAGAGGTCGAAGTCTTCGATCTGTTGTAGTGCGCGCCCCGAGCGCTCGACTCCTCGCCGGATTGCCTCTATCCCGTCAGGCGGCAGTGTCGCCTCCACATCGACATCGCCGATGCCGCGCACGGCAATGGTCCCGCGCGGCGTCTCGATATCAACGAAGAATAGCTCGCGGCATCTAATCTGACCCGGCGTCCATTCCGGTTCGCCATGATTGGCGGGTACGCGGAAGCCATCGATGTAGGCGTCGGTGCATTCGCCGAACTGCGCCGCCGATTGGCGAACGCCGACCAACGATGTCGCGAGCAAAGCGAGCAGTAAGACCAAGGCCCGGCGCATTGCGTCCCCTCCGTTTGGTCCCTCGGTCCGAGGCTAGCACGCATGCCAAACCGCGTCGCCAAGAACGAAGCGAGACTTGTGGAGGACGAGCATCCAACGTCTGCGCGGCGACGCTGGGAGGCGTCGCCGCGCATTGAGCCCAGACCTAGCGGAGGTCGCGGGCTATGGCGCGCCAGAAGCGGACGTCGCCGGACCAGCGGCTGGGGACGCCGATGCGAGGGGGCCGACTGAATCCGTATCTGGCAGCGTGCGCGTCGGTTGGTCCGAGCGCATGGCGGGTTGACCGCGCCGCGAGGCGAGGCGATTGATCGTCTCGTTCATGCGGCCGTTCTCACGCCGCAGCGACGCGATCTGCTGATTGCGCAAGCGGATCTCATTCGCGTGTTCGCGCGATGTGATTTCGCGGTCTTGATAAAGCCCGCCGATCTCATCGGTGAGCGGGCCGATTGCCAGCGCCACCATAACGGCGAAACCGATTGCAAGCAGCGCGCCGAGAAGGCCGGCGACTGCGGCGGAGTTCTGTTTTTGCGGCCCTGGCGGCGGTGGAGGCGGAGCGCCGCCAACGACCGTGCCTGTGTTCGGCATTGTCACGATCACCGGCGCAATCGCGTTGTTGCCTGGCGCCGGTTGCCAGACATTGATGTCGTCCGGATTGCCGGGACGCGGGTGCGTGCGCCGGCCGCGACGTGCTTCGTAAGCGGGATTGGGATCGATTTGGACTGACACGGCTGCTTTCTCCCATCCAAAATGAGATTGAATGCTGGCTTCGAGGGATTGTTCGAGCGCACCGAGCTCGCGATCGACGACCTGATCGAGTTCGTCGGACTCACGTGCGGCGATGACTATGTGAACGGTCATGCCGTGGTGATTGAAGTTGCTGTGGCGAACGTGCTCAACACGTCCGTTGAACTCCTGCCCGAACAAAGTCGCGCAACGATCGACGATGATGCGAATGGCTTCGTCGCGTTTGCCGCCGCGCACTAGCTCGATATGCGCCCCTGGCGCCGAGAGCAGTGAGATCTCTACGTCGAGGACGGGTTCGGTCGCCTCGAACACCCAATTCTTCTGCATCGCAGGGTCGGCTTGATGATGTCTCATGATGTCCTCCCGCTCACGCTTGGCAGTGGCGGATGCGATGCGTCAGGAAACGCGATTCAACAGAGCGATCCGTTTCGAGCGCCTGACGCATCAGACGATTGGCCTCGATCTGCCGGCCAAGACATTCCAGCGCGACGCCCTGCGCATACTGATAGAGCGCTGCGCGCGTTGCGTTGGTGCGTGCGCTATCGGCGTTCACGGCGTCGCCAAAATAATTGGCTGCGTGCTGCAAATGCGTGGCCTCACTCGCACCGTTCGGCGCGCCAGCAAGCGCCCAGCGGAGTTGGAGCATTCCCATCGTGCCGAAGGCTTCGCTGAGCTGCGAAGCATCGTTGGTTTCGCGCGCCAGCCGGATCGCGTCGCGGCAGGCTTGCTCGGCGGTGCTCCATTCGCCGCCGGCGACGGAGCGTGTGAGGCAGCGTCCAGCCTGATAGCGCGACTGGTTCGGACCCCATTGCGCCGCCTCATCAGCGTAGTTGCGGGCGTGGAGCGCAACGTCACGCGCCACGACGCCAGGCGCATCGATCAGATTCCAAGCCGCGCGGCTCCGCATCCAAAGCGCCTCGGCCATTGCGGTGTTGGTATCCAGGTCCGGCGGCAGCGGGCCATGGCGGGCCAACGCCACCGCTTGCGCAAAGCTCTGATCAGCGCGGGTATAGTCGCCTGCATTGAGATAGATGACGCCGCGTTGGAAGTAGGTGCGGTAGGATTGGTTGCCGCCACGCTGCAGCGCGTCGTCGTAGTCGCGCATGGCGCGCTCGTCGTCGCCGATCAGCGTGAAGACATCGCCGCGCGCGCGATAGAGTTCGCCGTCGTCGGGGCGGATGCGCACGGCGCGATCGAGATCGGCCACCGCTCGCTGGTAAGTCGCCGGTCGTTGCGCGTAGACTTTAGCGCGGCCGACTAAGCCATCGACGTTCTGCAGATCTGCCTCGACCGCGCTTTCGAAGTCGCGCGAAGCTTGACGGAGGTCATCGGCATCGCGGCCGCGCAGGTAGCGCTGGATGTAGAGATCGCCGCGGCCGGCGTAGGTGCGGGCGAGTTGCCCGCGCTGTTCGGTCCCTGTGGAATCCGGTCCAATCTTGTCGAGCGCGCGCACATATGTGAACGCAGCCTCGCCGAAATCCTCGGCATCGCCACGATTGGCCAAAACCCGATGTGCGTCGGCCAAAGCGAGCAGGGCGTTGATCGAGTTCTCGTCGTAGCGGACTGCATCTTGGTAGTCGTCGATGGCGTCATTGATACTGCCGCCGCCTAAGCGCGCATGCCCGCGCCCGATCAAGGCACGCGACTGCTTCGCCGCATCGGACGTCGCGCGGAGCGCGTTGGTGTAGGAGGCAACCGCCTGGCTCCATTGCCGGCGCTCAAGTTGAATTGCGCCCGTTTCGATCCAAGCTTCGAATGACGCCGGTGGGCCGCCGTCCGTGGCTGCGTTGAACGCCTCGAGCGCCGCGTCAGGATCATTCAGCCGAGCACGCACCTGGCCCAGCGCCACCATGGTGTCCGGATCGTCCGCGCCCATACGCTGCGCTTGCTCAAGGTCCGCGGAGGCGCCGGTCAAATCGTTACGGGACACGCGCATGCTAGCGCGTGAGATAAGCGCGTTCTGAACTTGCCGAACTGTCGCGCGGCGGTGTTCGATTACAGCGTCGCACGCAGCGATCGCCCGTTGAATTTGGCGCTGATCTTCTTCCCTGCAGATGCTGTACGACCAGCTAACGGGCCGCGCGCTCGCAGCCGGCGTGGCGGTGACGGCAAGCAACAGCGCGGGCGCGACGCCCAGCAGCAATTGCGAAAGGCGTGAGCGGCAAAGCTGAGAACGGCGCGCCATTTTCCTTCTCCTGTTCGGCTTCATTGCAGTGCCGAAGAGGATGTCGTCCGACGCGCCGCTGCGTATTACCCGATTGGGTTATCAACAGCTGTGCTTTTTCTCACGAGAGGCGAGGGGGTGGAGCTGCGGGCTGAATGCGCCAAGGGAAGGACGCGCTGGCGGAAACAGTGCGGCGGCGCAGACAACGTGGGAACGCCGCCGCACTTTCCCGCAGCCCCATGTCTCAGGATGCGCGAGCGTGAACGGCGGCGCTTCACGCATTTGGGTGAGTCTACGCTAAAATCGCCAATCGACGACTTGCGTCGCCGTAAGCCCCGCACGCTTCTGCACCATCTCGCGCAACCGCTCGACGTTCAGCACCACGATCTCGCGACGCGACTGCTTGATAACGCCTTCACTAACCAGATATCGCAGCTCGCGATTCACCGCTTCGCGCTGCGCGCCGATCGCCGCAGCGATCATATCGTGCGTCGGCGCGTTGCGGATCAGCACGCCCTCGGCAATCTCTTCGCCGCCGCGCGCCAAGCGCAGAAGCTCCGAATAGACGCGAAACCGCATTTCCAGCGCCGCCAGCTCGAACAATCGGTCGGTCAACACCACAACGCGCCGCGCCAACGCTGCCGCGATCGCCTCAGCAAATCGCGAATTCCCTCGCATAGTCCTTTGAAACGCCTCTGCCGGGCATTCGGCGACGACGCCCGCCGTGCTCGCGACAACATTCAGAGTGCGCGGCGCGCCTGTTAGCGCAGCGATCTCGCCAAAATGGCTGCCTGGGCCAAGCTGCCCGATGGCGACGGCCCGTCCGTAAGGCGTCGTCATCATCGTGCGGAATTCACCCTCCACTACGAAATAGACCTGCGCCCCTTCGTTGAGATGCGAGACGACCTCCTGCTCCGGCGCCACTTCAATCCACGTAACAGCTTGGGCGAGGGCGCTGAGTTCTTCTTCCGAAAGGCTCGCGAGTATTTCCACGCAACGTAAGCGTGCGCTATCTGATTTCTTATCGCCGCCGTGTCCGTCCATCGCCATAAGCCGACTTTGCCGCCGATCGCGAAGCGCGTGAAGAGCTCTGTGCGAAATATCACGTGGCGTGCGGTTTCGCCGTTTGCTTGAGAGTAGGCGGGAGGCTTGGCCATGCTCGCAAAGCACGTTGGACTTGGGCATTGGATGGATGCAGCTATCCAGCCTTGCGATTGGGAGACGGCACTTTCGGCGAGTGCGGCCACATTGGGCGCCAAGGCGATGTGCCTAGCTTGGCGCGACAGCCCCGCTGGATCGGTTGCGTTTTGTGATGACCAAACTGCTTCGCGCGAATTCTCGGCGGCATGCAAGCAGATAGCGCTCGACCCAAACTCAGAACTGGCAGGCGAGAAGCGCGTCGACGCCCATACCAAGATCATCTGGATCTTGTCGCACCGCGATTGCCGGCACGGGCAACGCTACGTGGCGTTGTTCGCGCTTGTTGGCGATGGCCCGTTCGATCACGCGGAGTTCGCCGCGGTTGCGTCGATAGCTCAGAGCGCTGTCGCTGCACGGGGTCGCGTTGAAGTTCTCCGGGCCGCCTCGGCACTGAAGGCGGCGGCCCTCGATCAGTTGCCTTGCGGAGTCGCCATCGTCGACGCACAGATGCGCGTGGAGGAAATGAACGAAGCGTGTCGCTCAATCCTCCGACGCGCTGATGGGCTAAGTCTTCACCAAGACCGCTTGGCTTGCCGTGGGGCGCACGACCAGGCCTCACTAGCGCGCGTCGTGAACGATACCTTGTTGGGAGTAGCCGGCGGCGCCGTTGTCCGCGTGGCGCGCTCCGGCGGGGACAAGCCTTACGTGATCCGTGCGATCACCTCGCGCTCTGGACGGAAGACCTCCTGCGTCTTGATGATCGTGGATCCCGACGAGGCGCCGCGCATGGGCAGTGAGATTTGGCGCGCCATGTTTGATCTAACTGAGTGCGAGCTGATCATCGCCGAGGGCCTCGTGTGCGGCCGCAAGATCAATGATATCGCCCAGCAGCGCGGCGTCTCCGTGGAGACCGTGCGCACGCAGATCAAGCGCATGTTCGAGCGGTTGCATGTCTCCAGCCAGGCTGAAGCGGCAGTGCGGTTAAGCCGCGCCGTTCCATTCGGGCCGCACGTGCACACAGGCGAAAGGCGCGAGCCTCTTGCAGCGATTGAACTGACGTCTGGCGCGATCGGATGATCGGCGCCACGCTCTGAGGCGGGTGGTTAGGGGAGCAGCCGATGGCCGATGATCCGCATGGCGTTGTGAAGGCGGCTCTGGTTGAGCGCGATCGGCTGAAGTGGGCCACATCGAGAACGGTCGGCCGCGTATCCGAGATCTCGGTGATGGCGCCCATTAGACTTGGTCGCGTGCCGGGTGAACGGCGTACCTACGAGGAGCGGTTGCGTCGCGTAATTGCCGACCTTGCAGGTCGTGCCGAGGAAGGCATCCCGAATGAACTGGATCGCGTGCCGACGATCCATTTCGGCCGTTTGTTCATTGTCCGCCCGGAGCAGTATCTCACGTATTCGCGGGGCCTGGACGATTTGAACTATTGCCCGCCGCCCAACTCAAGCACCGGCGAGCCTGACGATGTGAAGATTCCGGATCAGATCGATGACTATGCATCGACTGGCGTGAGAGCGGATGGCGACACGTCGGACGACCATTCGGGTTTCGCCCGGGTGAATATGCCGGTGAACAATGCCGGCGCGCCCGTACTTCGATCCTGGCTTTTCACGCTGGTGGAATTCGACGGTGACTTGCGCACTTACATGCGCGACATCGCAGTGTTTCTTGGCGAAGCATTCGACTCGGTTTTCGCGAACTGCGAGGACTTTCCCGGTACGACTGATTTCGAACGGTTCTGGTTGTGGCTGCGCCGTTACCAAATTCCGACCGACCTGCTCTACGCGCGGTACCCGAACCTCACCGTGACGCGAATAAAGGAGCTTGAGGACTTCAAGCGCCGCTTTGATGCGTTCGTTGCAAAAGTCCGGCCTGCGTCCGGCGCGCCGGTGCGCTCGATGGACGAGCTTTTCGATCAGTTTCTCCGCGACACGCATCAGCACCACGTAAACTTCCCCACGCCTGGCGGCGTCTATGCGCCGGGTGTTGGTGACGACGACTGAAGGGCGAGATCATGGATGGTTCACACGGCGAGATACGTCCTTCGGTGCAAGCTCACCTCGTGCGAGCGACCAAGTATTCCGACAACAAACCGAAGAACTGGTCGATCTTCTGTTTCTTCCGCGTGATGCGGCAGGGCGAGTTGGATGCGACCGCTCTTCGGATGAAGAACATCACCTCACCGGGTGAAGTTGCTTCTGCGGTGCGCGCGGCTTCGGAACTCCTGTTGGACTTTGAGAAACCGTCGTGGGCGCCAAGGACTTTTGATCCGCTGATGTCTCTTGAAGGAAACGGCGGGGCGCCTGCGAGCCGTCCGCCGTCGTGGCCAGCGGCCGCGTTCTTCGCCTGGCTCTCGGTCGTGGCTGAGGGGAAGAAGGATCGACTTCTGGCTACCGCTCATGAACTGCTGTTCGGAGGTCCGTTTCCGGAAGGCGCATCGCTCCCCACTGTGAAGGTGGATGAAATCAAGGCGATATTCGAAGGCCTCATACAGGCGTTCGACGGTACGCCGACGGCGAAGAACTTCGAGATGTTAGCGGGGACAGCGATCGGTTGGCTGGCCAACCCAGCCAATTACGCGGCGCTTCTGAAAGTCATTGGAGAAGATCCTGCCTCGTCTGGCCTGAAAGCGCTGACCGGCGGGTTGGCCGGCGTGCTGGGATACGAATTGTTGCGTCAAGGCGCTCCCGCGTTCTCCGGAGACGGCGATAAGGGAGCCGGCATCGTTCGCAGCGAATTCGAACTTGGCGCCGATATCGGCAGCGCGCCAATCGATCGCGCGCCGATCAACATCGCGTTCACGCACTCGGGGCTAACGGCGCTGCAGCTTCACCCAGCCACGCTCGCATCATTTCCCGACGAATTCAGACAGGGCATGGCGGCGCGCGCCGAGCGCCTCGGCGATGTCGGTCAAAGCGCTCCGGAAAACTGGGAAGGAGAGCTTGGACAAAAGTCGGTGCACGGCTTCTTTAGTGGCGGCTTCCTAATTGATGACCCGGCCGGTGTCGACGAAGTCCTTTGGCGCAAACTGCGCAGCGAGGTGCGCGCTTTCAATGATCCCGCGTGTGAAGTGGGCCGCAAACTGCGCACAATAATTGGCGCGATGGCGCGACTGCTTGGCATCGAGATACTGCACATCGAACTCGGCCAGGATCCCTATGAGGTCGACGAGAAGGGCAAGGCCCATCGTCTTCCATATCGCTACGAGCATTTTGGATTCCGCGACGGCATCAGTCAGCCGTTCGCTGATATTGGGCTCGAAGACTCCGGCGCCGGCGGCGGGACGCCCGCGCGCAATCGCACCTGGGCCCCCGTGGCCGCTGGCGAGATCTATCTTGATCGCCGCGACGAGGATGGCCTCCAACACCTGTTACCGGTCAATCCAGATCTTCGTCGCGACGGCACCTACCTTGTCTTTCGCAAGCTTGAGCAGGATGTCGTCGGGTTCCGCAGTTTTCTGGCAAAGCAGCGGCCCGGTAGCGCCAAGGCGCAGGATGCGCTCGCAGCGCAGTTCGTTGGCCGATGGAAGAACGGCACGCCGCTCGTTCTTTCGCCCGATAGTCCCCGCAACTATGACGAGGCGGGTCCCCGCTCGAATGATCCGGCAATCCAGCGCGCTCGTGCGCGCAAGGAAGAAGCGGCGATAAACGACTTCCTCTATGCCTCCGATGATCCGCGTGGACGCAAGTGTCCATTGAGCGCTCATATTCGACGCACCAACCCACGCGACACGGGCGGCCGCAATGACGTGAGGCGCCATCGTATCCTGCGTCGCGGCATGAGCTACGGTGGACCTCTTCTGAATGAAGACTCCATCGGAGATGGTGAGAGCCGCGGCATTCTTTTCATCGCGGCGAACTCGCGCATAGACATACAGTTTGAGACCATTCAGGCCGAATGGATCAACGGCGGCGAGTTCATGGGGCAGGCTGGCCTCGGTCGCTGCCCCCTTACGGGCGCTCATTCCGGAAAAAAAGGCGACACCTTCTTAGAAGCGGGCGCCGTGGCTCCTCTGAACGGGTTACCCGCGTTTGTGCATACGCGCGGCGGCGATTACTTCTTTGCGCCGGGTGTCGAGACGTTACGCCAACTGGCGCGCGAGCAAAAGTTCGGACCTGTCGAAGATAAGACGCCGTTCGGTGGATACACGATGAACGATCCGGTTACGCCGGGCCTGTTCGACGCATCGCGTGTCCAGAAGTACGCGCGTTTGATTATGACGCCCGGCGGCTACAACGCTGTGAAAGTGGAGCTGCCCGAACCCCTTGTTGCTCACGACGGCCCGTCGAACGCCGCCGCCCGCGAAGCCGTGGTGTTCGTTGGAAGGTACGACGACGTTCGCCGTGTGCTGATGGGACGCGATGGATCATCGCCCGTTGATTTCTCGGTCGAGCACTATCGCACCGCGATGGACCAGATGACTCGAGGCAACAATTTTCTTGTTGGCACCGACCAGACCGGCCCCACTGCCGCTCTTCGCTCCCGCATGCTGGGCCGGTTGAAAGAGGCGTGGCTGGCGTTGGGCAACGCTAGTGAACTTGAGCAACGCGTACGTGAGATCGCACGTAGCTGTGTGGAGGCGAGCCTCCGCCGCTGTGCATCAACGCGGCGTGTGGATCTCGTCCGTGACTTCGCGGCTGAGGCGACTTACGCGGTTCTCAGCAAACTCTTTGGCACACCGGGGCCGAACTGGATCACCGAGCTGGCGCTTGCCTTACCGTTTTCGCGCGCCAACGTCGGCGGCTTGCATGAAGAATGGCTGGCTGCGCGTCGTGGTGATAAGCCCGACAATCCGCCCTTCCTGACAATGCAGATTTGGTCAACGCTCGTATTGGCCGATCTCATTGGCAACATCTACAATATGCGTGAGCTGAAGGAGCTCTCGCGCAAAGCTGCGCTCGAGAAACTTGCCCATGTCGACAATCTGATTGCGCGCGCACGTGCGAATCCGCCGCCAACCCCGCAAACCTTGGTGGATGGCTTTGTCGCGACAGCGCCAGCGGATCCAAAAAAAGCAGCCCAACACTACCGTGACGCCGCGTTGTTGCTTGCCGAGTTGGCGGGGACAGCGCTTACCGTTGTGCCGCTCACATTCGCGTCGGTCATGACGACGATTTTCGGATTGCGGCTCGATCTGGCCAGGCTGGTGCAGATACTGATTTCACCGCCAGCCTTCGGCGCGGCTGATCCCGGCAACGGTCTTCGTCGCCTCATCTATGAGGCTGAACGGTTCAATCCGAACATGGCCATCCGCATGCGCAAGTGCGAAGCGGACGTCGTGTTGCCAAGCGGCGCGCCGGTGAAGGCCGGCGATTGGATCGCTTGCATTATGAAAGCGGCAATGCTCACGCGCTTCGAGGAGCCGGAAGGATTTTCGCTCTTCCCATATCTGCCGGGCAAAGAACGTAGGCTCGACGACTACCTGCTGTTCGGCGCAGTTGGCAGCAATCGTGACTGTTGGGGTCGCGACAAGATCGCGGTTATCATCTTGGAAGAGTGCCTGAAGGGCGCCGGGCGCTTGCACGGTCTACGCCGTGTTGCGGGCGAGCGAGGGGAGGTTCGTCGTCTGTTGAACGTCGCCATCGGCTTGCAGGCGCGTTTTGTCGACGTCTCATCGCCGAAGGCGCCGATGGCGTCGAACGCGCAAGGCTTGGGGGCCTAGGCGACGGCTCGTCCGCTCCACGCGACAAGTCCGTGCCGAGCGCAGAGATCCTGTTGCTCCGTGATGTCGCCGGCGGCGTCTTCGCGCGAATCCACCCGTGCCCGCATGCTCGCGCGGATACCAAGTCCGTCGGACAGAAGGCACGGATTGCCAACCTCGCGCGCAAGGTCAATGGCATAGCCGATCGCCGAAAGCGCGCCTTCATGGTCGCCTGTTTCGAATAGCGCTTCAGCGTAACCCGCATAGAGGTGATACATCTCAAGCCGGCCGGTGCGCAGGTGAAGACCGGCTTCGAAGCACGCCTTGGCGAACTCGATGCCTTCCGCTGCACGGCCATTGCGCGACAGCGCAAGACACAGGCTTCCGGTGGCATGCGGTTTGATCGCGTCGTACCCGTTGGTTTCGGTAAGTTCGAGCGCGATTGTGAGGCAGCGCACGGCGTCCTCCGCGCGACCTGCGAACAGCAGCGATCGCCCAAGCGAATGGCGCGCCAGCACTTCGGAATACGCATCCTGTTCGCGCACTGCGATCTCGAGTGCGCGTTCGCCGTGCGCCACCGCTTGTTCGTACTCTCCGGTGTCGAGCAAAAACCAACTCATAAAGGCGTGCGCCATCGCGCTAGGGATGGCCGCGGCCCCGAGCCTGGCTGTTTCCAGCTCTCCGACAAGCAGATTGCACAGCTCCTGAACCGTGGCGATCGCGCGTTCCATTTCACCCATGCTATGCAGCGTGTTGGCGACCATAAGCTGGTTCGAGAACATGAGCGGCAGCGAGTTGAGCGAGCGTGCGATCTTTAAGGCGGCCTCTGCCACGGCCAAGCCTTCCGCGTAGCGGCCTTCGAACCAGCACACCATGGCCATTTGCGACATCGTTCCGCAAACTTTGTCGGGCCGGTCCTGGATCCGCGCCAGCTCCATCGTTCGAGGCAGCACAGCATTCATCTTGGAGAATTCGCCAAGCTGCAGCATCGACGCGAACGCCATAAGCACGAAGTCTACGAACTTCTCTTCGGCCGGTGCGCCGATGCGCTCGGTGACTTCAAGCGCGTGATCCAGTGTCAGCAAAAGTGAGGCGTGGGCCGAAGCATTGCGCGCCTCGATCGCGCTCTCCCAAAGGTAGCTGAGCGCTAACTGATCATCTCTTGCGCCTTCGGCGTGGAACGCTAGGCGCTCGAATTGGCCGCTGAGGTCTGTGCTGAGCGACGTTAGCGCCTTTATCGCATCGGCGTGCAGCCGTTCTCGCCGCTTGCGCGGAACTGTGTCGGCGCACGCTTGCGCCACAATCTGGTGGCGGAAACGTACTGAGCGCCCAAGTGGGGGATGGATGAAGGTGAAACGCTCGAGCTCCGCCAGATCTCGAGCAAGGCGTTCTGCGCTGCTATTCAGCGCTACCCTTGCGAACTCCGTTTCCACTTCCTCGCCAAGCAAGCTAAGCGCTTGTGCAGTGGCTTTTGCCTCGGCCGACAATCTGTTCATTCGCGCGTGAATTACCGAAGCAACGCTCTGCGGGAGCGGGTTGAACGATTCCACGTCGCTAGGGTCGAGGGCGCCAATCAGTTCCTCAAGCACGAACGGAATGCCATCTGCGCGCTCCAATACGCGGCGCAGCACCGGCGCTGGCAACTCGCCGGCGTCCCACAACTGGTGGGCCAATTGGCTCATGTCAGCGGGCGATAGCGGGTCGAGCTGAAGTACTGTCTTCACGGTCGATTGCGCGTCACCCAGTGCCTCCGGGCGTCCAGTCAGCAGGATAAACAATGGATGTTCGGTCTTTGCGCGTGCGAGCAATCGAAGAAAGTGCCTGCTCTCAGCGTCCAGAAGGTGCAGGTCTTCGATCAGCAAGCTCGTTGGCGCGGTGACCGCAATGGCGCAAAAGGCATCGCAAAGCGCGCGCGCGACTTGCGTCTGCGTAAGGTTGCGTAATCCCTTGGCGGGTCGGGTCTCTAGTTTTGTAAGTGACTCAAGCGTGTCGATCTCTTCTTGAGGAAGACCTGCTTCGGTGAGCAGAGCATTCACGTCAGTGGCGTGTGAGGCCTCGATGGCGTCGCTGATGAGCGCGCGCGCCGCGGCGAATGGCGTCGTTCGCTTCTGGGCATCGCCAAAGAATGTGAATGACTGCGCATAGTCCGCCGCCGCATCCTGAATCGCCGCGGCCGCGACCCTGCTCTTACCGACGCCAGGTTCGCCGACTATGACGAGCGCAAAATTGCCGGTACTTGTCGCTTCCAATCCGGCGCGAATGGCGGCGAGTTCGCTCGTCCGCCCGACGATCGGCGCCTTATAGCGTTGTGCCAAGGTCGCACGCGATGTGAGCGCGGGATTGGCGTCCAGGCTGAACATGTCGATGCCGAGATCCGCGAAAGCAGTAGGTCGCTCCTGTGCGCTGGCGCTAATTTGTGACCGACAAAGATCGAGCGTCTCGCCACTCAGCAATACACCAGCGGGTGGCGCGCTCTTTTGCAGCGCCGCCGCAATGTGAACTGTGGCGCCCGTCATGTTGAGGCGTGGCGTGCCATCGCGATTTACGCGACGCAGCGAAACGAGGCCCGAGTGCAAGCCGACGCGAAACTTTGTCGGCTGGCCCGACGGTCCGTCGAATGGCTCAGATGCATTCTGAAGGTCCCAACCCGCCGCGCATGCGCGGTCCGCGTGGTCTTCCAGCGAATTCGGCCAACCGAAGAGAGCGATCCCGCCGTCGCCTTCATAGTCGACAACCAGCCCGCCCGCGCGCTCGACAGCGCTGCGCACGTGCTCAAAGCAGCGATCGAAGAAATCCTGCGCGTCGTCGGGATCACATGCCGCGATGTGGCGCGTCGAGCCGACAACGTCGACGGCCAATACGGTAACCACGCAACGCTCAGGCGGTCCTTCCGTTGTCTTCGTACTCCGCACGTCGTCAGCCACTCCCGCAGCCAGCCTAACCGCGAAGCGCAACAATTCAAATGCAAGTCACGAAATTGCGTCAGACGCTTTCGCGCCGCCAGCCAAGCAAGAGCAACGCAAGCCCAATCGGCGCCCAGAGCCAGCCTGGTCCAAGCGGGGAGGCGACGGCGGCTCGTACAACATAGGCCCCATTGCGTTCGATGCCGATCCAGTCGCCGCCGCTGGCGCGCGCGCCGCGATCGATGCGCCGGATTTCCGGCAAGCGCCGCCCGTCTTCACCGGTCATGAAGACGCTCCCGCCCGTCGCGTTCGCGAATGGCCGCAGAACATCGGCGTTTGCAGCCAGCGCGCCCGCTTCGCGCGGATTGAGCGGCCCAACCGCCGCGAATGCGCGCAGATTGCCGCTTCGCGCTTCGTACAAACCTTGCTCCGTAGCCGGCGCTTCGCCGCGATAGAGACCAGGCGCCGTTTCGCCGAGCGTAGCCGTCGAACGCTGGCCTGATGGCGAGATGATCTCGACTGGCCCGGGCGCTGCGCCCAGCGTCGAGCGCTCGATCTCCAACCCGCGCTGACCGGGATCGAGCGTCAGGCTGTCGTCTTCCAACTCCGGCTCTTGCATCAGCCAGTGCGCCAAGCGCCGCAGCAACTCGCCGTGCGGGCCGCCGCCATCCCAGCCGCGCGCCCATAGCCACGGCTGATCCGACCACAATTGTGCAACCCGTCCGCGCCCCGCGCGATCGAGCACCAGCAACGGCCGCCCATCGGCGCCGGCGAGCACAGTCTGTCCGCTCGTCGCCCGCGCATCGATCTCGCGCGTCCAGCGGCCCCAACGCTCCGGCGCCGGCAAACCTCGCACAACAGGATGGCGCCGCCCAAGCGCCGTCGGCGTGGGTCGATAAGGCCGCGAGATGATCTGCCCTGTTGGTTGTGATGGCAGGATGCCCGCCAGCGCCGTGCGATAGAGCCCATCAAGCCCGGCTTCCTGATCGCCTGCGGTGATGAGCAACGCGCCGCCTTCCTCAATCCGCCGCGCGATCGAAGAGAAATAGTACGCCTGCAAAATCCCGCGCTGCGGCGCGCGGTCGAAGATGATGAGGTCGAACTCATCGAGCCGCCGCTCGAACAGCTCCTCCGTCGGAAACGGGATGAGCGCCAGCTCATGCAGTGGCGTGAAGTCCTGCTTGTCCGGCGGCCGCAGGATCGAGAAGTGCACGAGATCGACTGCCGGATCGGACTTCAGCAGATTGCGCCACACCCGCGCGCCCGCATGAGGTTCGCCCGTGATCAGCAACACGCGCAACCGGTCGCGCACGCCGTTCGCGGCGAACGCGGCGCGGTTGTTCGCCATGGTGATTTCCTGCGGCCCTTCTGCCGCCTCGACGATCACCATATTCCGCCCGCGATGGGGCAGGCGGATATCGATCGAGAACTCGCGGTTCGCGCGCACTGTCGTGTTCACGGCGCGTTGGCCGTCGATGCTGACGGCAACTGCTACCGGCGCATCGCCGCTTTCATCGATCACCCGCCCAGTGATACGCATCGGTTCGCCGACAATGCCGAACGTCGGCGCCGAGATCAGCTCAAGCCGCCGATCACCCCGATCCGGATCGCCAACAATCAGCACATGCGCCGGCCCAAGCTCACGCAGCCGCGACGGCTCCTCCGGCGGATCGACTGCTTGGCCATCCGTGATGACCACAACGCCGCCAATGCGATCGCGCGCCACGTCGCTCAGCGCATCTTCGATGACACTGGTGATGAATGTCCCATCCGGCCCGCCTCGCGCCTCGCGCACGCGAACGTCGAGCCCTTGCTCCTCCGAGAGCCGCTGCGCCATCGCATCGCCTGCGGCGCGCGCAGCATCGCGCCGCCCTGCGAGAGCCAAGCTCTCACTTTGATCAACAACGATCAGCGCAACATCTTCTGCAGGCTCGCGCGTCTCGCGCACCCATTGCGGCTGCATCAGCCCGAGAAACAGAAACGCGAGCCCGAGCCCACGCGAGATCGGGGCGCCGCCACCGCGCCATATGTAAACGCCCAGAGCAATCGCCGCGATCACGCCAAGCGCTATCATCACGCTCGCGGGCAACGCCGGGTCGAAGCCTATGCGTGAGCCGGCGATCATCGCCGTCCTTCGCCCATGCGCTCAAGCAGCGCCGGCACGTGCACCTGGTCCGCTTTATAATTCCCTGTCAGCGCCACCATCACGACATTGACGCCAAACCGCAGCGACAATTCACGCTGCCGGTCGCTCACACCCGCTTGCCCAGACCAAGCCGCCGCCCAGTCACCGTCGCCCACAAAGATCGAAGCCACGCCGTCGCGCGAGGATGCGGCTGACGAACTCTCCGCCCAAAGCTGCGCCGATTGCGAGCGCCCCGGAAAACTCCGCATCAAGTAAAACGCACGCGCCAACACGTGCTCCGTCGTCACCAGTTCAAGCGGCGGCACATCTATGCCAGACAACATCGCCCGCGCCGGTTGTCCGCGTTGCTGCGCGTCGGAATCCCGGGTGTCCACCAACAGCAATCCACCAATCGCCAAATAGCGATCAACGTTCTGCAACGCAGCATCCGGTAAACGACGCGGCGAGGGCGGCGCCGGCCAGTAGATGAACGGGTAGGCGGAAAGATCGTCGCGCGCGAGATCGATCGCGACCGGCGGCCCGGGCTCAACAGATGTTCGCTGCGTCAGCATCGCCGAAAGCGCGCGCAAGCCTTGTTCGGACGCGCGATCGATCCGCGAGTCTCCCGTGCGCACGTAAGCGAGCCGCAAATTCTGCGTCGGATCATTGGACTCCTGCGCGCGTGCTTCCAGCGGCGCAAATACAACAAGCGCCAACACCGCAGCCGCGCCTGCGCGCGCAAGACGCGGCAACTTTCCGATCAGGAAGAGCGCAATCAGCAAATCGATCGCCAATAGCAAGCCCGCCGCGCCAAACAACCATCCCGCCAACGGTCGCTCGATCACCGCGCCCAATCCTGCGCGTGAAATGCCGCTCGGCAATTGTAATGGCTGCAACGATTCATCCGGTCGCACCGCGTCGATCGCCGCCGAAACACCGGCGCGCTCATACAGACCAGGCGGCGTCGCCGGAGAGGGCTGCGCGATCGCGAACGCTTCAGGCGCAACCGGCTGCATGTCCGCCGAAGCAGGCGCGAGCGAGCCATAGCCGTCGAGCAAACGCTGCGCCACGAACGGCCCGCCGGAGATCTCACGTTCACCCGCGCCATCACTTCGCGCCGCGAACGCCAACGTCCTCCGCAACATTTCCACGAACAGCCCCGACAGCGGCACGTCCGACCATTCCGGCGTCGCGCTGACATGAAAGAGCACGATCAACCCGCGCCCGCGCGCTTGTGCCGTCACCAACGGCGAGTTGTCCGAAAGCGTCGCCCACACCCGCGCCTCTTCGAGTGACGCAGGTTCAGCCAAAACTTGCCGCCGCACTTGCACATCCGCCGGCGGCGCAACGCCTGCGTACGGCGAGTCCGCTGGAAACGCGCCAATCGCCAGCGGCGTCTCCCATGCGAGCGCGCTGCCAAGCGTGCGCGACCCCGGCCGCAACCGCACCGGCACAAACTCATCTGCATCGTTCGCCAGACGCGGCCCAGCGAACCGCACCAGCAAGCCGCCATTCTTCAGCCAACTATCCAGCGCCGCACTATCTGTCGGCGCGATGCGTCCGGCATCCGGCAGGATCAAAGCCTGCGCGCGCGCGTCGATTAGTTGCGAAATGCTCCCGCGCTGCATGCTCGCATACGGCTGCAGCGCGCGATCGACATAGAAGAGCTCCGAAAGCAGCGGCTGTCCCGCGCCGCCTGGATCGACCAAGCCAACGAACGGCCTCCCAGCGCCCGCCGGCAGCAACCGCACAGCACCCGCGCTCTGTTCGCCGACAATCCGCACCCGCGCCGCGCGCGCCGCGATTTCCGGCGGCAACTCAATCCGCGCCGACGCCGTCAGCGCATCGCCCTGAAAGCGCAACTCAGCCGAGCCAAGCGAGCGACCCTCAGCCGTCTCCGCCGTCACCGCGCCGGCGCTTGACCCATTCATCGCGCGCCGCACTTCAACGACAACGCCTTGTGGCGTCACCGAGCCCGAATTGATCCCGCGCGCTGTGAGCGGTGGCAATCGCGCCGTAACATTGCCACGGCTTTGCAGCTCCACGGCCAGCGTTTCCGCACCCGCATCGTTTAGCCCATCCGTAATCCAGACAATGCGATCGAAATTGCCTTGTGTGCGCGCGAGCCGCGCCGCCGCATCCGCGCGATCTGGTCGCCATGGTTGCGGCTCGAGCCGTTGCACGCGCGCTTTCGCATCCGCCGCCGTCAGCGCTTCGCCTGGATCACGCGGCCGCGCGATCGGCGCAGTGTGCAGCATGAACACCGGTGCTTGCGCGCGCTCGGCTTCGGCTATCGCCGCTGTCGCCGCATTGCGCACATCGCTCCAGAACGGCGCCGACGTCCAGCCATCGTCAATGACGATCAGCGTGCGCCCACTATTTGCACTCGCCGCCGCCTGTGGCGCCAAGCTCGGACGCGCGAACGCCAGGATCAGCAGCGCCGCCGCCAGCATACGAAACAGCACTAGCCACCACGGCGCGCGCTCGCGGCTTTGATCTTCCGTGTGCAAGCCTTCGAGCAAACGCGCCGGCGGAAATTGTTCGCGCTGCGGCGGCGGTGGCGTCGCGCGCA
>CADEDT010000007.1:33684-43785 GCA_902826145.1 uncultured Caulobacteraceae bacterium | reverse complement strand
CGCCATGGCGACCAAGTCGCGCGAAGTTCGTTTGAAGAGCCGCCCTGTCGGCCTGCCGGAAGCGTCGAACTTTGAGGTGGCGGAAGTCGACATTGCCGATCCAGGCGATGGCGAAGTTTTGGTCCGCAATCAGTGGATGTCGGTCGACCCGTACATGCGCGGGCGCATGTATGATCGCCCGAGCTATGTGCCGCCGTTTCAGATTGGTCAGCCGCTGCAAGGTGGCGCCGTTGGCACGGTGGTGAAGTCGAACGATCCGAAGTTTGCGGTGGGCGATTTGGTTGAGAGCTTCAACGGCTGGCGTGAGGCTTATGTTTCGCCGGGTTCGGGCCTGAACAAGCTGCCGGCTGGCGTGCCGCCGCAGGCGTATCTCGGCGTGCTCGGTATGCCTGGGATGACGGCGTACACGAGCTTCCATCGCATCGGTGAGCCGAAGGCTGGCGATGTCGTGTTCGTCTCGGGTGCGGCTGGCGCTGTCGGCTCGGCGGTGTGCCAAATCGCCAAGCTGCGCGGCTGTACGGTTGTTGCTTCGGCTGGCACCGACGAGAAGCTCGCATGGCTGAAGAGCGTCGGCGTTGATGCGACGGTGAACTACAAGAAAGGCAACCTGCTTGAGAATGTGAAAGCCGCTGCGCCGAAGGGCATCGACATCTATTTCGACAATGTTGGCGGCGATCACTTGGAAGTTGCGCTTGAAGTGGCGCGGCCGTTCGCGCGCTTTATCGAGTGCGGCATGATCTCGATCTATAACGACAAAGAGCCCGCCCCCGGCCCGCGTAACATGAGCTACATCGTCGGCAAGCGCATCAAGATGCAGGGCTTCATCGTCTCCGACTTCGCCGACATGCGCGACCAGTTCTACGCCGAGATGGGCGGCTGGGTGCGCGACGGTAAGATTAAGTGGGAAGAAACCGTAGAGAACGGCGTCGAGAACGCGCCGAAAGCGTTTCTCAACCTCTTCAGCGGAGGAAACACGGGAAAGATGCTCGTTAAACTCGGCTGACTATGAACCAACGTCTGTTTCAAGCGTATGTGATGGTCGACTGGAGCGCCGCCTCCAAGCCGACGACCGGCCCGGATTCGATCTGGGTCGGCGTGCTGAAGCGCAATGTGCGTTTCCAGATGGCGTTCGAGGCGCACAATCCGTCGACCCGGGTTGAGGCGGAGAAGCTTCTCAACACGGTGCTCGATGATCTGAAGCGCAAGGGCGAACGCGCGCTGGTTGGATTCGATTTCCCGTTGGGTTTTCCACGCGGCACGGCGGCGGCGTTGAAGCTTGCCGGCGATCCGTGGCGGGCGCTGATGGATTTCGCGGCGAAGGAAGTGAAGGACAAGCCCGACAACACCAACAACCGCTTTCAAGTCGGCGCGAAGATGAACCGGCTGATGACAGGCGAAGCGTTTCCGTTCTGGGGCGCGCCAGCGCGCGATGAGCAGACGATGCTCTCGGCGAAGCGTCCGCGCGAGCATGGGCCGGACGATTTGCCCGAACTGCGATACGCCGATGAAGCGGCCAAAGGTGCGTCTTCAATCTGGAAGCTTTACTATCAAGGGTCGGTTGGCGGACAGGCACTGACTGGCCTTCCTGTGGTGAAGCGCTTGCGCGATGCGCGGGCGGTGAAGCTGTGGCCGTTTGAGACGGGCTGGAAGGCGCTGGCGCCGGCAGACTTCGCGGACACGGAAGCGGTGTTCGCGGAGATTTACCCTTCGCTCTACGCAGCGAAGCCGAACGCCGGCGAGATCAAGGATCAGGCGCAGGTGCGCGGCGCTTGCGAGCGCTTCAATGCGCTGGATGAGAAGTTTCAGCTCGGCGCTGTGTTCGGCCCGAGCAAGGACGACAAACGACGCGACGTTGTCGAGCGCGAAGAAGGTTGGATTTTGGGCGCGAGCACCTAGCGGTCGCGTACTTCGCTTTCAGCAATGCCAGCGATTGGCGCATCGTCGAGATACGCGGGGGCCGCCCGGTTCGCGAGCGCCCACCAGCGCAGCAACAAAACAGCGGCGCTCAGCACGCTCGACGCAAAGATTGCCAACAGCAAGCCCTTCACGCCCATGCGTTCATGCTCAGCCCACCAATAACCGAGAACGGGCATGACTGCCGCGTAGGCGAGGACGTGGCTGAAAGTGGGGAACCAGTTGTCGCTTCGCGCGCGAAGCGCGGAGGCCGCAACGACCTGCGTACCGTCGGGCAGCAGCACAAGCGCACACACCCACATGAGCGAAGCGATTAACGCCGCGAGCTCCGCGTCGGCGGTGTAGGCGCGGCCAATTTGGAGAGCGAAGACGTAAATCACGATCGCGGCGATCACCATGCCGATGGCGTTTAGCCAAATACCTGTCCAGCCCGCGCGACCTGCGGCTTGCGGCGCTTTGCGACCGATAGATTCCGAGACGAGCACGGCCGTTGCGGCGGCAAGACCGAGCGCGATCATGAACACGAACGCCATGAGATTGAGCAGAATTTGATAGGCGGCGACGACTTCTGCGCTGATGCGGCCTGCAATCACGGTCATAGCCGAGAATGCGCCCGCTTCCACCGCTTGGCTGACGGCTGCTGCCGCGCCGACAGACAGCAGCGCGCCATAGCCGTGGCCTTGCGCGCCTTTGCTTTTGCGTACGCCGAATGTGACGCCATCGCGCAGGAAGTAGATGCAGAGCAGCACAACGGCGGCGAGGAAGACGCGCGCGCCTACGGTGGCCCACGCCGAGCCTTCTGCGCCATGCGCGGGCGCGAGGTCATGCAATGCGCTGAGAACGGGCGTTTCACGCAGCAAGTCGTAGAGCGGGCCGGCCCACGCCACCGTGTTCGCGGCGTCGAGATCGGGCACCCACAACAGATTGAGCGCGAGGTTCACGGCGTTCGCGAGCCACATCACAACTGTCGAGATGCCGGGTTTCTTGATCGCCTCGAGGAAGTAGGTGCCCGCGATGTAGAGAAGATGCAGCGGGATCGAGTAGGCGAGGATGAACATCACCGGCGTCGATGGCCCGGCCAGGTCCTCTTCTATGCCGAAGAACGTAAAAAGCCGCTCGCCACCTAGCCACATCAGTGCGGCGGAGAGCACACCCGCGATCACCGCAAGGATAAGCCCGCGCCGCAACACGACGCCCGCGCCCTGCTTGTTCCCCTCGCCGATTGAGCGCGCGGCAAGCACTTGCACGCCTTGCAGCAAACCGATGGCGGCAACGAGGAAGACGGCTGTGGGCGCCCAACCGAGCGCTTGGTGCGGGAGTTCATCCGGCGCGAGCTGGCCGACGACGATGACATCCACGAGCGCCATGCCGATGATCCCCAGGCGCGCAAGCGCGACAGGCCCGGCGATGCGCAATAAAGGCGCGACGAAGGATCGTGTAGCGGCCATGGGGACGCCGCGTTTAGCCGAGGGACGCGAGTCGGTCGAGGCTCAAGCGGGCGTTTGCGGCGCGTCTGCGGGTTTCAGGCCACGATAAAGATACGTCGAAAGCCCTGCTTCCAGTGAGGCATAAAGCGCGAACGCAACGAACGAGTTTACGAAACCTGCAATCAACACGCCGATCGGGTTGGCCGAAACGGCCGCGTCAACGGTGGCCGGATCAAACGGGTTGAACCCAACAAGGCCGTAGACCAGCTGGCTGATCGCGAATTGAAACATATAGGCGGGGGCCAGCAGCAGCAGACGAGCGCCAGTGATGCGCAGCATCGACCCCTTCGTCCACTTCCAGGTCTCGAACGACAAGATGCGCTTGGCATCTACGCTTGCCGGCGCAGCGAGATACAGGCGCGAGGTCAGCAAAAACCAGATGGCTGTGCAGAAGAACAAAGCAAGCAGAACCGATGGTAAATTTTCCTGAACAAAGCGCGCCATGATTCTCATACCGGCCGCCTGATCAGCGCCGGCGGCCTGCAAGTCATCGACATACGGCGCGAGCGGACCCGCAGCGAGCACCATGCTTACCACGAACGTTACGACGAACATCACGATAAGCAGGAAGAAGCCAACGGCCACCATCGACGCCCAGACGCGCCAGCCGTCTGTGCGCCACCGCGCCTGCACCGCGCCTGCGCCGAACAAGGCGGCGCCTATGAAGATGGCGTAGCAAAACGCTTGCGCGATGCCGGAGGCGATGATGGTCGCCAAGCTTGCCTGGGGCACGAAGATGCTGAGCGCTGTGATAACAACGGTGATGACCGCGAACAGCGCAGCCGTCAGCACTACGAACCGCAGATTTTCGCGCACAAAACGCAACGCCGCGCCGACGCTTTCACGAATGGGAACTGCGCCTTCCGCCATGCTTCGTTGCTCCTCGCCGTCCTTATGCAGAAGATTCTTGGCGGCGGCGAGGGAGAAGCGTCAGCTGCCAATCATGAAGACGACGCTTGCGAACCACGAGCGCGAGAGGCGGCAGTTGTCGGGCGATCCAGAGCGCCGAACCATCCGCCAATCACTGTTGATCTGATCGATAGAGTCCACGAACCCCTGCCCCACGGCTGCGACAACCTGACGGTGGACCACAGCACCGGACTCGTCCGTGCGGACATGGATGATCACGGAACCGACGCCCGCGCGATGGGCCATCCGATCCGGAAAGCGGATCGAAGGCTGTTGGGCGAAGTCCATCTGACAAGACTGACGGCCGTCAGGAGATGCGCCAATCTCGTAGGTACGGTTGTTTGAAATGGCGTCTGGTATCTCGATGTCTTCGGACCGCAGCCTCGCGATCAGCGCGGCGCGCCATGCGAGCGCCTGCGCATAAGCGCTTTGCAATGGGTTCAGCGGCGCATTCGGAGAGCCAACACTCACGCGGCGCTCATAACCTCGGAGCGCCGCGTTGATCGCAAGGCTAGCCTCGGTGACCTCAGCGCCGCGCATGCGCCGGCCTGCTGTATCCATTACAATCGCAGCGGCAATGCCGATGCCGGTGTAGGCGCGGGCGAGCTCCGGATCGCTGTTGGAAGAATCCGCCGTTCGCTCCGCGATACGCCATGCGTCCTTGGAGTCACCGAAATCGCCTTCGGCGAAATACCAGGCGGCGAGCGCCGTGGCCGCTGGATAAATTTCGCCGCTGAGATCAGTGCGCGTGTCAGCGGCGGCGAGCGCTTCGCGCAAGCGGCGTGCGCCGGTTGCGCCCAGTGAAGCTGATGTCTCGCGCGATCCCAATTCTGCGCGGCCGAGGACGAGTTTCGCGGCGAGCGGATCCACGCCAGCATCGGGCGTCGTCGATAGACGCTCCGCGAGCGCGGCGGGTTCGCGCGCGCCGTTAGCATTGCCGCGCAGCAGACGCGTGGTGGCAAGATTGAGCGCGAGCACGGCGGTACGGCCGCCATCGCCATCTCGCGCGACAGAAAGCTGATAGGCCTGCGCGGCTGCGGTCTCCGCGGCAGCCAAATCGCCACGCTGAAGCGCCGCCGTATAGGCGCGGTACTGCTCGATGATTGGGTTTGGCGTCTGCGCGGCTGCGGGTAGCGAGATCAGCAGAACCGCGCATGCAACCAAGCTAAAAAACCGCGACATCTGCCCCCTCCGCTTCCTTGCGTCGCGAGCCTATAAGGCGCTCATGACACGATCAACACTACCCGTACATGTTGTGGGCGGCGGCTTGGCTGGCTCGGAGGCGGCCTGGGCGTTGGCGAATGCCGGCGTGCCCGTGGTGCTGCATGAAATGCGGCCGGTGGTAAAAACCGACGCGCACCAGACGGAGAAGTTCGCGGAACTTGTCTGCTCCAATTCGTTTCGCAGCGATGATTGGCGCGGGAACGCAGTTGGGTTGTTGCACGAAGAGATGCGGCGGGTGGGTTCGCTGGTGATGGCAAGCGCTGAACCGGCGCAAGTGCCGGCGGGTTCGGCGCTGGCGGTGGATCGGGATGTGTTTAGCGATGCCGTGACGGCGGCGCTGATGGCACATCCTTTGGTGAGCATTGAGCGCGGAGAGGTAAAATCGCTCGATGCGTTGCTGACGAGCGAAGACGAGAAGGTGATCTTTTCCACTGGTCCGCTTACGTCGCCTGCCCTTGCCGACTCCATCCGCAATCTCACGGGCGAGGACTCGCTCGCCTTCTTCGATGCCATTGCGCCGATCGTGCATGCGGACTCGATCGATTTCGACATCGCTTGGAAGCAGTCGCGCTATGACAAGGAAGGTCCGGGCGGCGACAAGGCGGCGTATGTAAACTGCCCGATGGATGAGGCGCAGTATGTGGCGTTCATCAACGCGCTGAATGCGGGCGCGAAGACTGAGTTCAAGGAGTGGGAAAAGAACACGCCTTACTTCGAGGGCTGTTTGCCGATCGAGGTGATGGCGGAGCGTGGGCCGGAGACGTTGCGGTTTGGGCCGATGAAGCCGGTGGGGCTCATGGATCCGCGCATTGGCAAGCGGCCGCATGCGGTGGTGCAGCTTCGGCAGGACAACAAGCTTGGCACGCTGTTCAACATCGTCGGCTTTCAGACCAAGCTGAAATACGGCGCACAGGAAGAGATTTTCCGGATGATACCGGGCCTAGAGAATGCGCGGTTTGCGCGGCTCGGCGGCATACATCGCAATACGTTTCTGAATTCGCCGAAGCTGTTGGACGGCACGCTTCGCTTGCGCGCGGAGCCGCGTGTGCGGTTCGCCGGGCAAGTGACGGGCGTTGAAGGCTACGTCGAGAGCGCCGCGATGGGGATGATGGCGGGGCGCTTTGCCGCGGCGGAGCGTTTGGGGCGCGCGGTTGAACCACCGCCTGCGACCACTGCGTTGGGCGCGCTGATCGCGCACGTAACGGGCGGCCACATCGGCGACGGCAAGAGCTCGTTTCAGCCGATGAACGTAAACTTCGGCCTCTTCCCGGAGATCGCCGCGCCCACGCATGGGCCGGATGGGAAGAAGCTGAAGGGCGAAGAGCGCGGGCGCGCGAAGAAGCTCGCGTTGGCGGAGCGCGCGCTTGGTGATCTAGCGAAGTGGCAGCCGAGTGCGCATTGAGGGCCTTCTCATCTTCATCATCGGAGTCCCGGCGCTCTTCGTAAGCGGCCTGATTTCCTCCGCGATCAACAACTTCTTGCCCGTGTTGATCGTTCTGATCACAGCACTAGTCGCTGCGGTTCTCAAGGTTGGCGAACGCGCGCTGACGCGCGTGCGTTAGGCTTGCGAGCGCGCGCGTTTGTGCGCGAGAGCTGCGTCTTCGGCGGCGCGCCACTTGCGCCACGTTTCGATCGACGGGATCGGGTCGTTGGCCCAATCCGGCGCTTCGACGCCTGCAACCGCGTAGTCGGCCGGTGTCAACGCATCGCGCTCGTCGTCTTCGGGATTGGCGTTGAGGCGGCCGGTCTTGACGGGGTCCGACGCGGAGGGTTGCGCGGCGGCATCGTCTTCGATCGCCGGCGGCGGCACGTTCGGGTCGTCAATCATTTGGGGGAACTTTCGAGAGGCCGGTGCGGCACGCCCAGCGCACATGGCCCGCCTCGGCGTGGTTACAAGGGGCAATCTGAGCGGTTTGGGGCCGGAACGTTGACACGTCCGGCCCGGCGGCGCTGTTTCGGGCGATTGGGAGCGGGCGCATGGCGATCGGACGGGGATTTGCGGTCGCTGCGGCGGCGTTGGCGCTGAGCGCGTGTGCGGCCAGCGACGCGCCGGATGCAGTGACTGCAGCGTGGTGGCGAACCACAGCGGCGCTTTCCGGCGACGACATGGAAGGACGCGACACCGGCTCGGCTGGTTACGATCGCGCGGCGGCTTATGTGGCTCATCGCTTTGCGAGCGCCGGGCTGCGGCCGGCAGGCGATGCCGGGACATACTTTCAGCGCATCAATTTCGATGACATCGAAGTGGTCGGCGAAGGCACGTCGTTCTCGGTGAACTTCGCCAACGGCAGCACGCGGGCGCTGCGCTTTCTGCACGACATCTCGGTGACGCCGACTTGGGGGATGCCTGCACGCATTGAGGCGCCGTTCGTCTATCGCGGCTATTGCGCGCCGGCGGACATGACGAATGTGCGTGGCGCGGTTGTGGTTTGCTTCGGCACGCGGCGGGCGGGGCAGACGCTCGCGGCGGCGCAGCTTGAGGCGGCAACGGCGGCGGGTGCTGTTGCTGTGATACGCGTCGACGATATGGGTTTCACGATTGAGCCGCCGCGTTGGCCGCTGGCGTATGCGCGGAGCGTCGTGTTGGCGGATGGTTCGACGAAGCCGCGATCCATTCCATCGCTCAGGCTCAATGCGGCGGCGTTCTCGGAGATTGCCAATGCGAGCGGGCAAGACGGTGCGGATATCCTTGCGCGCGGCGCGCAGGGCGACGCGATGGCGCCGTTCGACTTCCCTGCCCGGTTCGAAGCGCGCTTTGCGACGCGGGAGCGGAGCTACTCTTCAGCCAACGTGCTTGCCGTGTTGCCGGGAACGGACCCGGCATTGGCGAACGAGCCGGTGCTGCTGATCGCGCACCTCGATGGATACGGTTACGGCACGCCGGTCGATGGCGACAATCTCTACAATGGCGCACTTGATGATGCGGCTTACGTCGCGACGTTGATCAGGTTCGCGGACGAGCGGCATGGCCGCCGGTTTCGGCGGCCGGTGATCTTCGCGGCGGTGACGGCGGAGGAGAAAGGCTTGTGGGGCTCGCGCTGGCTGGCGGCGCATCCGACTGCGGCCGCGCCGACGCCGGTTGCCGTGCTCAACATGGATCAGCTGCGGCCACTTTATCCGTTGCGAATTTTGACGACTTTAGCGCTGGATGATTCAACGCTTGGGCAGACGGTGCGCGATGTGGCGGGGCCGATGGGCATCGCGGTGCGCGGCGATCAGGAGCCGGAGCGCAATCTGTTGCGTCGCACGGATCATTGGCCGTTCATGCAACGCGGCGTGCCGGCGGTGAGTTTTCTGTTTGGGTTCGACGCAAGCGATACGACGGCGGCTGCCGCCTATCGCGACTGGTACGAGAACCGCTACCACGCGCCGCAAGACGATATGTCGACGCCGATAGATTTTCAGGCGCAAGCGGATTTTCACCGGTTCTACTTTGCGCTGGTCGAGGCGGTGGCGAACGCGGACGCGAAGCCGGAGTGGCTGGTTGCGAGTCCGAACCGGCCGCGCGCAAACTGAGCGCCGTCGTCCCCTCTCCCCGAGAGGGGAGAGGGTTAGGGTGAGGGTTGGCGCAGGGCTTCGACGATGAGCGCTGTAGCGGCGCTTGGATCGGAAAGTACAAGTTCGTCGCGAATGCGCAGCACACGCCAGCCGAGCGCTTGGAGCAGCGCTGTGCGTTCGGCATCGCGTTCGATTTGATCGGCGAGATCGTGAGATGAGCCGTCGATTTCGATGATGAGCTTCGCTTCCATGCACGCAAAGTCGGCGATGTAGCGGCTGATTGGGCGTTGGCGACGGAATTTGAATCCTAAGCGATTGTCGCGGACGATTTCCCATACGGCGCGTTCGGCTTGGCTTGGTTGTTTGCGCATGCCGCGGGCGCGGTCGCGAAGCATGCCTTTGGTTGGTGACGACGGCGCCATCCCTCACCCTGCCCTCTCCCCTCTCCCCTCTCGGGGAGAGGGTTCTGCTATATCAGCCCACCAAGCGGTGAGCTCGGGTCGGCGTATTTCTTTTTTGGCATGCGGCCGGCGAGGTAGGATTCTCGGCCCGCGATCACGGCGTGCTTCATCGCGTTCGCCATGCGGATTGGGTCTTTGGCTTCGGCGATTGCCGTGTTCATGAGGACGCCGTCTACGCCTAGCTCCATGGCGATGGCGGCGTCGCTGGCGGTGCCGACGCCGGCGTCGACGATGACGGGCACGCGGGTTTGTTCGACGATCAGGCGGATGTTCACCGGGTTTTGGATGCCGAGGCCGGAGCCGATGAGCGAGCCCAGCGGCATGATGGCGACGCAGCCGGCGTCTTCGAGTTTCTTGGCGTAGACGGGATCGTCGCTGCAATAGACCATCACTTCGAAGCCTTCGGCGACGAGGATTTTGGCGGCGCGGAGCGTCTCTTCCATGTCGGGATAGAGCGTCTTCTGGTCGGCGAGGACTTCGAGCTTCACCAGCTTCCAATCGCCCGCTTCGCGCGCGAGGCGGAGCGTGCGCAGCGCTTCGTCGGCGGTGAAGCAGCCGGCGGTGTTGGGCAGGAAGGTCGTCTTCTTCGGATCGATGTGATCGGTGAG
>CADEDT010000007.1:0-33584 GCA_902826145.1 uncultured Caulobacteraceae bacterium | reverse complement strand
GCTGTTGTTCTAAACGCCGGCGCCTATACCCACACCTCGGTCGCACTGCACGACGCCATCAAGGCGATCGGCGTTCCGGTGATCGAGACCCACCTCTCCAACCCCGCTGCGCGTGAGGAATTCCGTCACGTTTCGTTAGTGGGCCAAGCCGCAAAGGGCGTCATCGCCGGCTTTGGGGCGACATCGTATTTACTGGCCATCGAGGCGGCAGCCTTGCTGGCGAATGAAGGTCAGAGCGCGTGAGCAAGAAACCGAGCCGAGCCGTGGCAAAGAGAAAACCGGTGCGCGTGCCACAAGTGCGTGCGCCGAAGGCCAAGAAGCCGAAGAGCGGCGTCGATGCGGATCTCGTGCGCGAGCTGGCCAAGGTGCTGGACGATACCGGGCTGACGGAGATCGAGGTCGAGTACGGCGAACTGCGGCTGCGCTTGGCGCGGACTTTGGTGATGGCGCAGCAGCCGCCGGCTCACACGCACGTCGTGCACTCCGCACCCGCGCCTGCTCCCGCAGCCTTGCCTGCGCCCGCCGCGCCGCCGCCCGCTGCGCCTGCGCCAGCCGCTGACGCCGCCTCGCATCCGGGCGCCGTGCCTTCACCCATGGTCGGCACCGCTTATCTTTCGCCGGAACCTGGCGCACCGATGTTCATCAAGGTGGGCGACACCGTGAGCGCGGGCCAGACGCTGATGGTTGTCGAAGCTATGAAGACGTTCAACCCGATCCCGGCGCCGCGCGCGGGCAAGATCACGGCGATCCTGGTGAGCGATGCGCAGCCCGTCGAATTCGGCGAGCCCCTGGTCATCCTCGAGTAATCGATGTTCGACAAAGTCCTCATCGCCAATCGCGGAGAAATTGCGCTGCGGATTCACCGCGCGTGCAAGGAGATGGGCATCTCCACCGTCGCCGTGCACTCCACCGCGGACTCCGAAGCGATGCACGTGCGCCTGGCGGACGAGAGCGTCTGCATCGGCCCGCCGCCGGCGCAGAAGAGCTATCTGCACATTCCTTCGATCATCGCGGCGGCCGAGATCACCGGCGCGCAGGCGATCCATCCAGGCTACGGGTTCTTGTCCGAGAACGCGAAGTTCGCGGAGATCGTGACGCAGCACGGCATGACGTTCATTGGCCCGACCGCTGAACACATCCGGCTTATGGGCGACAAGATTGCTGCCAAACAAGCAGCGATCGATACGGGCATGCCGGTCGTGCCAGGCTCGGAAGGCGGTGTCGCCAACGAGGAAGAAGCCAAGCGCTGGGGCAAAGAGATCGGCTACCCAGTGCTGATCAAAGCCGCCGCTGGCGGCGGCGGGCGCGGCATGAAGGTCGCGCGCACTGCAGACGAGTTGAGCGAAGCCTTCTCGACGGCGCGGGCCGAAGCGAAGGCGGCGTTTGGCAATGACGACGTCTATATGGAAAAGTATCTGACGCATCCGCGTCACATCGAGATACAGGTCGTCGCGGACTCACACGGCAACGTCATTCACTTGGGCGAGCGCGATTGCTCGCTGCAGCGGCGTCACCAGAAAGTGCTCGAAGAGGCGCCGTCGCCGGCGCTGAACGCGGTAGACCGCGAGCGCATTGGGCGGATCACGGCGGAAGCGATTCAGAAGCTGGGGTATCTAGGCGTCGGGACGGTCGAGTACCTGTTCGAGGATGGCGAGTTCTATTTCATCGAGATGAACACGCGCCTGCAGGTCGAGCATCCGGTGACAGAGATGATCACCGGGATCGATCTGGTGCGCGAACAGATCCGCATCGCCGACGGCGCGAAGCTTTCGGTGACGCAGGACGAAGTGAAGTTCAACGGCCATGCCATCGAGTGCCGCGTGAACGCCGAGAACCCGGCGACCTTCCGGCCATCGCCTGGCAAGATCACCGGCTATCACCCGCCGGGCGGCTTGGGCGTGCGCTTGGACAGCGCCATCTACGCGGGCTACGCAATTCCGCCCAATTATGACTCTCTCATCGGCAAGCTGATCGTGCACGGACGCGATCGCTCTGAGTGCCTGATGCGGTTGCGGCGCGCACTGAACGAGATGGTGATCACGGGCGTCGAGACGACGCTGCCGCTCTTCCGCGATCTGATGAACGAGCCGGACGTGATCAACGGTGACTACTCGATCCACTGGCTCGAAAAGAGCTTGAAGGCGAAAGCTGACGCAGGAGAGTGAACATGCGGGCCTTGCTAATTGCAGCAGCTGTGGCGACGGCCGCCGCGTGTACGCCGCCAGCGGCCACGACCACTGAAACGCCGGAGACACCTGTGGCGGCCGCACCTGATGCACAGACGCAGGTGTTGCTCACGGCGCTGACTCCAGTGATCTCGCAGGAGGTTGGCCAGGAGGTCAGCCTGCAGACGACTAACGTTACCGTCCGCGACGAATGGGCGTTCGTGCAGGCGCAGCCGAAGAAGCCGGATGGCTCAGCGATCGATTGGTCAACGACATCGCTGGCGCAGCGCGCGGCTGATGGCGTGCTCGATGGCGACGGGACGACCTATGCGCTGCTGAAGAACGACAACGGCACTTGGACGGTGCTTGAATACGCGATCGGGCCGACGGATGTGGCGTGGATCGAGTGGGCCGGCGAACACGGCGTGCCGCCAGATATTCTGGGTTTGCCGTCGAACTGAGTTAACGGCCCGTCAATTGCAATGTCGGCCCTGCACTCGAAACAGGGCTAACGTTCCATGGCTCAACAATCTTTCGCCAGCCTCGCCGTGCTTGTGGCGTTGGTTTTCGCCGTCATGGCGCTGCACGGCTGCGCCAGTTCAGAACAGCGCGCTTCGACGACGCCCGAGTTCCACGGCGCCGCGATCGAGGGCGACGCCCTGCGCTCGCGCCTGCCCTCGGACGACTGAGCACGTCGCTTAGACGGACTTGAAGCCGATCTTGGCGTGCGTGCCGTCGCAGAACGGCTTGGTGTTGGAATGGCCGCAGCGGCAGAAGCGCGCCGCTTGCTGACGCGCCACCACGCGCCCGGTGCCCGAGATTATCTCCAGATTGCCGCGCACCATCAGCGGGCCATTGAGCGTCGGCGTGATCTCAACGGGGCCATCGCGCACTTCGAGCATCGCGGTCTTGTCGCCCGTTGGCGGCTCGCCGCTGGCGTCGAAATGGATGTCGTGGTGCGAGCCGTCGCAGAAGGGTTTGTTCTTCGAGGCACCGCAACGGCAGAGCGTGGCGCGATAGCCGATGGATTCACCATCGATGCTGAGATCGCCTTTGAAGCCGTAGGGACCGCCTTCCCAGACGCGGATGAGATTGACCGGGGGCGCGTGTTCTTCTGGCCCACCGTCCTTGCGGCGATACTTGATGGCGCCGGACGGGCATTCGCGTGAGACGGCCATGAGTTCTTCGGCGTTCATCTGGTCGGGATGGATCCAGGGGCCCTCAACGTTGGCGAGGAAGACTTCCGGCGCGCCCGTGACGCAGAAGCGCGAATGAATGCAGAGCTTGCCTTTGTAGACGATCTGCACCGTCTCGCCGTCGATGAGTTCGACGCCATCGCCCAGGTCGGCCGGCGCCGGTGGCTTTGGCGCTGGCGCCGCTTTTGATGGCACGGCGACAGGCGCGTCCGGCATTTCCGCAAAGCGGCGTGCACGAACGGCGAGTGCTTTCAGTAGGCCAGTGGCCCGGGCAACGCGCTGATCGTTCTGATCGAGCTTGCCTGCGCCCTTGGCGAGTTCGGCCATGCGCTCGACAAAGAAGCGGCGAGAGCTTGCGGCGTGCGGGAGCTGGCCAGAGTCGCGCAGCGCGGTGAAGGAGACGCCGGCGTTGCAGCCGCTTCTGCTGCCCGATGGGCGGCGCGCGGCGCTTTCGCCGAGCAATGTCATCGCTTTCATCAGATCGACAGAGAGATCGACGGCGAGAGACTTCTCCGCGCTCGGACCGGGCACGTTGTACGAGTACGCCAAGAGCCGCAGCATGGTTTGGTACGACGCGTTTGCGATATCGACGATTGCCGCTGCCGCTTCATCCTCGATCCAAACGCGGTCTTCCGGATTGGGCGGACGGCGTAGAACTGGGTTCACGGCCGCCGGATGCGAAGCTGAAAAGCCAGGGTTCTGGCGTTCGAGTTCAGCCAGTTCATCGCGGATATGGCGGAAGCGGCAAAAGTGCGAATCCGGATTTTCCTCCGAAGCGCCCTCGCCTTGCGTGACGATGGCGTTGCAGGCGTGCTTGGCCGTCTTGGTGCAGAGCACGGGCTTGGCGCCCCCCAGGACAACTTCTGCTTCGGAAAGCTGAAGCGCGGGATCGCCGCTGAATAGTTCTTTCTCGCCGAGACGATCCGACATCACGTCGAGCGCGATCTGCATCATTTGGTAGAATTCGCCGACCGTCTCGTAGTCGAAGCCCATAGGTGTCAGCCGCGCCTTTGGAGGGCTACGCTTGTAGTTGCGCTCGTAGTGAAAATCCTTGCCGTCCGGCTCTTGCGACCCGATTGGGCGTTCTAGGTGGATGAAGTGCTGCAGCACGTCGGCGTTGAACGGCGCGAGCTTCACGACAATGCCGGCGGGCAGATAGCCTGGATCAATGGGAAAGTTGACGCGCCCAAAGCGCGGCGCGCCGCCGACGGCGGAGGTGATGTTCCAGACGGCTACGAGGTGCCCCATCTCTTCGACGGCGACATCGAGAATCTGCCGGCGCCAGCGCTTCACCGCGTCCGCCTCTTCCGGCGTATCGACCTCGGTTTCGTCCTTCAGCGAAAACGCCGCGTAGAGGTACGTGCACATGAGATTGTGCTCGAGCTCGGCGGCTTCGTAGAGCGCGTGGATGAGCTGTTCGCGTGTGGGCGTGAGGGCCGGCGCTTCCATCGGGCCAGCGTAGCGGCTTCTTGGCGGGGCGGCGAGCCTATCCGTTGGTATGCGTTGCCCGCCGTGACGGACGGCGCGAACTTTGGCACACTCACCACGTGAAGCCGTTCACGCCCGACGACCTCTTGGCCTGCTACAAGCGCGGCGTCTTTCCGATGGCGGAGAGCCGTGATGATGACGGTTTCTTTATCGTCGACCCGGAATGGCGCTGCATCTTCCCGCTCGACACGTTTCATGTCCCGAAGCGGCTTGCGCGAACGCTACGGCAAGACCGCTTTACCTTCACGATCGACCGAGACTTCGAAGCGGTGATCGATGGCTGCGCGGCGCCTGGCAAGGACCGCGAGGACACTTGGATCAATCCGGACATTCGCGCGCTCTATCTGGAGCTGCACAAGCGTGGAATCGCCCACAGCGTTGAGGCACGGATCGATAAGCAGCTTGCCGGCGGACTCTACGGTGTCGCGATCGGCGGCGCGTTTTTTGGCGAGAGCATGTTCTCGTGGGCGACAGACGCGAGCAAGGCGGCGCTTGTTCACTTGGCCGCACGGTTACGCGGCGGCGGCTTCAAGCTGTTAGATGCGCAATTTATAACACCGCACTTGGAGCAGTTCGGCGCACAGACGCTGCCGCGGAGAATATTCCAAGCACTCCTTGGCGTCGCGCTGGACACACAAGCCGATTTCCGCTCATTGCCAGATGCAACCAGTGGCGCGGAGTTAGAGCGTATACTCGCCATGCCGAGGTGAAGCGGGCGCCATGTGCAATCTCTACTCCATGACGAAATCACGCGAGGCGGCCACTGCGTACATTCGCGCCATGCGTGACCGGACCTCAAACCAACCACCGCTCCCCGCGGTCTTCCCGGACCAGATGGCGCCTGTAGGCGCACGTTCGAAGGAAGGTCTGCGTGAAATGGTGATGATGCGCTGGGGCTTTCCTCCAGCCGGCGGCGGCAAGCGACCCGTGACCAACGTGCGCAATCTGAAATCTAGCTATTGGAGCGGCTGGCTTGAAAACCCGCGCTTCCGCTGCGTCGTGCCAGCGACCAGCTTCGTGGAATACACGGACTCATCGCCGAAGGTCTCGCACTGGTTCGCCCTGGGCGACGATCGCCCGCTCTTTTGCTTCGCCGGCATCTGGCGGCCCTGGTCCGGCATACGCGGTAAGGAAGAAGGCACGCACCTGCTCTACGCCATCCTCACCACAGAGCCGAACGCACTCACGCGGCCGATTCACGCTGAAGCGATGCCCGTGATGCTCACCGGCGACGAAATCGATGTGTGGCTCGAAGGCTCCACCGAAGACGCACTAGCGCTCGCGAGACCATTTCCGGCTGATCGGATGAAGGTCGTGCTATCAGGGCCACGGGAAGATATTGGGGGAGAAGCGGCATGAAATGGCTGGCGGGGATTGCGATCGTATTGGCGGCATTGGCCGCGCTCTTCTGGTACGCGGTGCTCGACGGAAGCGCGCCTGCGCAGTCGGAGGGTGAGTTCGATTTGGCGGCGTATCGCTCGCTGGTGGCGAACGATGCGCCCGAAACGCTGCCGACTTCAGTGCATGTCGAGTTTGTCGGCAAGAGCACGGCGCCGAGTTTCGCAACCGAGGCAGGAGCGTTCGATCGCGAACGCACCATGTCTTACAACTCGTTCCAGATCGTAGCGCCGGGCGGTGACACGATCATCGATGGCGCTGTCGATCGCGCCACGCTCACTGAAATGTCGGAAGGCAAAGGCTCGTTCGACGAAACGGCGTACAACGATGTTCTCGCCGCCATGACGCGCGCGCCGAACGTGATGATCACACACGAACATCTCGATCACGTTATGGCGATCGCGCGCCATCCAGAGCCAGCGAGCATTGCGGCGAACCTCGATCTCACTCGTGCGCAACTCGACGGCCTGCCTGAGCATGCGCCGAACGGCCAACTCGCGCCGGAGATCGCCGCCGCTTCCCCAGCCGACTACACGACGCCCACGCGCATCGCACCTGGCGTTGTAGCGCACGCTGCGCCCGGCCATTCGCCGGGCACCATCGTGATCTACGCCAAGACTGCGGCGCGAGAGTATCTGTTCATTGGCGACATCGCCTGGGTGATGGGCAGCGTCGATCACCTGCGCGGCCGCCCGCGCTTCATCACTTGGATGATTTCCGGCGTCGATCCCGATCGCGTGTCCGTGCTGCGCCAGCTGCGAGAGCTGCACGATATGCGCGCGCAGAACCCCGAGCTTGTCCTCCTGCCGGCGCACGACGATGCCTATCTGCGCGGACTAATTTCGGAAGGCGTGCTGGCTGAGGGTTTTACGACGCCAGCGCCGGCGCTGGAGACAACGCCGCAATAGCTAGGACGCCAACAAGTCCTGGAAGCGCGCCCAGCCGGCCTTCGCATCAAACTCGCGCGGCGGGCGCTTGGCGAAGGCTTCGACGGCGTGCGCACGCACGAGCGGCAGGCCGTCGAGTTCGCGACAGCCGTTAGCAGCGAGCTGCATTTCCTTCAGCACGCCCGAACACTGCAGCACGACATCGCAGCCGGCGCCGAGCGCAGCTTCCGCGCGCTCCGTTAGCCCGCCGTTCAATGCGTATTGAAGCGCGTGCATGTCGAGATCGTCGCTCATCAGCATGCCTTGGAAGCCAATGCGCTTGCGGATGATCTCCTCGATCACGAACGGCGAGCACGTCGCTGGGCGATCGGGGTCCCAATCCTCGAACACGATATGCGCCGTCATCGCCGCTTCCGCGTCAGCAAGCTGCGCGAAGGGGAAGACATCATTGGCGAGGTCTAGCTCTTTTGCGGCAACCTTCGGCAACGCGAGATGGCTGTCCGCCGTCGCGCGGCCGTGACCCGGCATGTGCTTGATGCATCCTGCGACGCCGCCATCGTGCAGACCCTCGAGCGCAGCACGCGCCAGCGCCGAGACGATTTTCGGATCGGCCGAAAACGCGCGATCGCCAACGATCTTGTCCGAGCCATCCACAGGCACATCGAGCACCGGCGTGAAGTCGCCATCGACGCCCATCGACTTCAACTCATGCGCAATGAGCCGATGGCCGAGCCACGCGGCCTCGTGCGCGAACGCCGGCGATTGCGCGTAGATTTTTCCGTACGCAGCTGCCGCAGGCCACACCGGCCATTCCGGCGGCTTCAACCGCGCGACGCGGCCGCCTTCCTGATCGATCCAAACGATCGCGTCACGACCAACGGTATTACGCAGGTCGGCGCAAAGCGCGCGCACTTGCTCACGGCTTACACACGCTTCGCGAAATAGGATAAAAGCCCAAGGCCGCGCGTCGCGGAAGAACGCGCGCATGTCATCGTCGAGCTTCGGTTGGCGCAGGCCGAGCGCGCAGGAAAGCATTGGCCGACTCTTGTTTTGAAAGTCGTCCTTGCTCATGGCTGCCTGCTGCTACGGTTTCGTGACATCCGGGAGCTTTTAGCGGGCTGCGACAATACAGTCCTGGCCCATCTGCCGTACGCGATCACAGAAGCGCGTGGCGTTTTCGCGATCGGCGAAATAACCCGCCCGGACACGGTGGTAGACTCCGCGTGAGCCGAGATCGGCGCGCTGCACATCCATGTGTGCGTCAGCGAACAGATCTGGTGCGCGTGAGACGAGACGCCGCCATGCCGTGCTCACGGCCGCTTCCGATTGGAGCGCCGCGAGCTGCGCCACGTACGGCCCATTGGCGACAAAGCGCGGCGACGCGGCAACGGGGTCCGGCTGCGGGTTAAGTTCGACGAAGGGCACTTCCTGTTCCGCCAATGAAGGATCGGCCGGCGCGGGCGCCGCTTCGACAACTGCTTGCGTCGTTTGCGGCGGCTCGGGCGGGGGCTCGACCTTGTAGGGGCCGGGCTGTGCCGGAATGCGCGGAATTTCCGGCACGCTATAAAGCTGCCAGAGGAAACCGCCGAACGCGACGGCGATGACGATCATGAGCACGTAGAGCACGCCCGCGTGGCGCGCCTTGTCGTCGTACGCATGCATGCGTGGATCGTAGCTTCGGCTCACCGACGCGCTCCCGGAATCAAAGGGCTGTTTACCACGCGGCTGCTTCACCCCTGCTTAACGCAGCGAAGAGCAGCCATGCGGAATCCATAGTTCCGGAACCGTAACGGAGTCGTTGACGCCTAGCGCTCTAGATTGAAAAGCCGGCGGTGTTCATCGATGGCGAAATCGTCGGTCATGCCGGCGATGTAGTCGCAGACGCGCCGCGCCGTGCGCTGGCCGCGTGGGCCATCGCCGCCCTGCTGCCAGCTAGGCGGCAACAATTCCGGTTCCGCGATGAACAGGTCGAACAGCTGCTTCAGGATGCGCTTGGCGTGACTGCGCGAGCGGTTGACCTTCCAGTGGCGGTACATGCGCGCCATCAGGAAGCGGCGCAGAATTGCCTGGTGCTCGTTCATCACATCGGAAAAGCCGATCAGCGGCGTGCCGGCCGCGCGGACGTCCTCGACGCTCTCAGGTTTGGCCTTGGCGATGCGGTTTCCCGATTCCCAAACCAGATCGTCGATCCAGACGCCGATCAGACGGCGGATGGTCTCTGCCGACGTGCGGAATTCGTCGACGCCTGGATGATCGCGTTCAACGGTGAGCAGCACGCGCTCGACCATCGGCACTTCCTCGCGCAGTTCCTGCAGCGAGAAAAGTCCGGCGCGAAGACCATCATCAATATCATGATTGTTGTAGGCGACGTCGTCAGCGTGCGCGGCCACTTGCGCTTCGAGGCTCGGCCATGAGTCCAGCTCAAGATCGTGTGTGGCGACGTATTCTTGGATTGCCACCGGCAGATCCTCGAACTTCTGCCCATACCGGATCAGCGGGCCGTTGTGCTTCACCACGCCTTCAAGCGTTTCCCAAGTGAGATTGAGCCCGTCGAACGCGGGATACTTGCGCTCAAGCTTCGTCAGCACGCGCAGCGTCTGCGCGTTGTGATCGAAGCCCTGAAAGCCATCCATGCACGCGTCGAGCACGTCTTCGCCCGTGTGCCCGAACGGCGGGTGACCGAGATCGTGGGCGATGCCAAGGCATTCGGCGAGATCATCATCAAGGCCCATGACCCGCGCGACGCTGCGCGCGATCTGCGCCACTTCGAGCGAATGCGTCAGCCGCGTGCGGTAGTGATCGCCCTCGTGCGCAACGAACACCTGCGTCTTGCCGCGTAGCCGCCGAAAGGCGCTGGAATGGACGATACGGTCGCGGTCGCGCTCGAATGGCGTGCGCGTCTTGCTGTCCGGTTCGTCATGAAGGCGGCCGCGGGAACGGGCCGGATCGGTGGCGTACGGCGCACGTGCCGGGCGAACAAAAGGCGGCTCGGCCTTCGCCGCCCGCGCCTTTTTCACTGCTTTCTGCCCGTCAGCCACGAACCGGCTTCTCCTCACCTGATCGGTTAGATCATATATGGGGGGCACACGCTTGAGAAAGCGCCCAAAGGTCAATGTTAACGAATGGCTGACATCGCTCTCTCTGCAACCGCCGCCGCGCGGATCAAGACCGTGGTTGCCGATGAACCGTCCGGCGCTGGTCTGCGCGTTGCCGTCGAGGGCGGGGGCTGCTCCGGCTTCCAGTACGAGATCGGCGTGGCCCAGGCGCCGAACGCTGACGACATCGTTGTCGAGCGCGACGGCGCGCGCCTGTTCGTCGATCCGGTATCGCTGCCGTTCCTGCTCGGCTCCGAAGTGGATTGGGTCGACGAATTGATCGGCGCATCCTTCAAAGTGAAAAACCCGAATGCGACGTCGAGCTGCGGCTGCGGCGTCAGCTTCTCGGTCTGATGTTCGGCGGCCGCTCCAAACTCGATAAGGGCATCGACGCCTTCGAGAAAGGCGAATGGAAGCGGTCGCGCAAGCTCTTCGAAGACGCGCTGCAGGACGAGCCGCGGCCAACAGGCTTCTACCACCTGGGCATCCTCTACTGGCGCGGTCTCGGCGGCGCGGTTGATAAAGCCGCAGCGGTTGAATGCTTCCAGCGCGGTTCGGAGTTTGGCCATCCCGGCGCGCAAACGGCTTACGGCATCGCGCTCCGCTCCGGCGTCGGCACGCTGAAAAACAACGAGGAAGCCCGCACGCAATTCCGCTCCGCCGCCGGTGCGGGCGATCGCGAAGCGATGGTGCAGCTCGCGACCATGAGCGAGCCGGATGAGGCGCGCCGCTGGCTGATGCGCGCGTCCGAATTGGGTTACGCGCCGGCGATGACGCACCTCTCCGATATGCTGATGCAGCGTGATCCAATCGAAGCGCTCTCCTGGCTCTACGCCGCCGTGACGCTCGCGGCTGATGATCCAGCGCGCAAACGCGCCGCGGCGCTGGCCAAGGAAATGAGCGCCAAGGAAATCGAACAGGCGCAGAAAATCGGCCGCGAGTACGCGCGCGAAATCCGGGATCGGACACAGGGGCGGAAATAGACTTCTACGCCGACGCAACGGCAGTCTGGTCGGCAAGCCGTCAGCGGTTCATACCGGACGCATGAACGTGATCGACGCCATCAAACAACGCATCTCCATCCGCGCATTCAAGCCCGATCCGATTCCGGAAGCGGTCGTGCGTGAGATCATGGACGTCGCCCGCTACGCGCCGTCGGGCGGCAATCTGCAGCCGTGGAAGGTGATCGCTGTCGCGGGCGTGGAACGCGACGCCGTGGTGGCGCTAGCGAAGGCGAATTTGCCGGGCGATGAAGGCGAGCGGCTCGTCTATCCGGCCAACCTTTGGGAGCCCTATCGCACGCGCCGCTACAAGGTGGGCGAGGACATGTACGCGCTCCTCGGCATTGGCCGCGACAACAAGCCAGCGCGCTTCATGCACCTGGCGCAGAACTTCGAATTCTTCGGCGCGCCCGTTGGGCTCTTCTTCGTCATCGACAAAGCCATGGGCCACGGCCAATGGGCGCATCTCGGCATGTTCATGCAGAGCGTCGCGCTGGCCGCGCTTGAACGTGGTGTGCAGAGCTGCATGCAGGAAGCGTGGGCGCGCATGCGCGCGCCGCTCGCCGCGCACTTCGGCCTAGGCGATCACGAGATGATCTATTGCGGCATGGCGTTGGGCTATGCGGATACGTCGAAGGCGGTGAATTCACTGCGCAGTGATCGCGCGCCGGTGGACGAGATTGCGGAGTTCAGAGGATTCTAAGGCGCGGCCTTCCGCGCATTCCCCAGCACCCCGTCTTCCGCGAAGTCGACGATCGCGAACAGCAAGCCCATCAGCACGAGCCAGAGTATCGGCGAGATCAGCATCGGGATTGCGTAATGTTGCCCGGCGGCGTGCGCGGCCCAAGCCGACTTCACCGCAACGAACGCCGCAATGGGGTAGATCCAGCAGAGAAATTCAGCGACCAAAAGCGCGCTGCGCGAACGCCAGTGTGATCGCTCCACCGGCGTTAGCAGCCGCAACGCTAAGCCCAAACTGGCCAGCCCCACCGCCAGATGGAACAGAGTGAAGGCCCACAGGATTACAATCATGGCGCCCTTCTATCACGGCGCTCTGATTTTGGCTTTCCCTCGGGCTTGGACAGGAAATGTCAGTGCGGGGGCGAAGGAGAAGCGTCCATGACCGCCAAAAAGGTCGGCGACCACGTTGAAGTGGAAGAAGAAGAAGCCCGTGCGGGCCAAACCGGTGTCGGCATGCGCTATGTGCTCGGGTTCGGTGTGCTGCTCGTCGTCATTGGCTTTGCCGCCGTCGCGATGGGCTGGTTCGGTTGAAGCCCCTTAGTTGAACGGGGGCCAGCCCACGGCTAAGCCCGTGGGCATGGCCCTCAAGATCGCAGCCTGGAACGTCAATTCCATCCTCGCACGCCTGCCCACGGCGCTGAAAGTGTTCGAGGAAGTGAACGCGGACATCTGGTGTCTGCAGGAAATCAAATGTGAGGACCCGCGCTTTCCCAGGCTCGAGTTCGAAGCGATGGGCTTCAACATCGAGACGTTCGGGCAGAAGAGCTATAACGGCGTCGCCCTGCTTTCGAAGCATCGCATCGAAGAAACCACGCGCGGCATTCCAGGACTTGACCACGAACAAGCGCGCTACATTGAAAGTGTCATCGCGGCGCCCGATGGGCCGGTGCGCGTGGCGTCGATCTACGCGCCGAACGGCAATCCGATCGGTACGGAGAAATTTCAGTTCAAGCTCGCCTTCATGGACAAGCTGCGCGAGCACTTGCAGGGGCTACTGGCGCTTGAGGAGCGCTTCATCATCGCGGGCGACTACAACGTCATTTCCCGCGAAGTAGATTGCCATAACCCGGCGGTGTGGACGGGCGATGCCCTGTTTCAGCCAGAAACGCGCGCCGCCTATCGCACGCTGCTGAACCTGGGCCTTCGCGATGCGTACATGCAGGCTGATGGCGCTGCGCATCGATACACGTTCTGGGACTATCAAGCCGGCGCCTGGCAAAAGGATCACGGCATCCGCATCGATCACCTTCTGCTCTCGCCACAGGCGGCGGATCGGTTGGACGGCGTCGAGATTTTCAAGAAGGCGCGCGGGCTCGAGAAGGCGTCTGACCACGTGCCGATCGTCGCCACGTTTACATAAGCCGCGTCACTAAGCTGTCGCACAACACGAATAGCGTCGCCGTTCACGCTGTTCGGAGCGAGGCCATGACCAAGTACGTCGCGCGCATGTTGGATTCGGTGACTGGCGCGGAAGGCGCATACCGCTTCGACCATCGCGACGACCTTATGAAACGCCCTGCCGACGATATCGTCGCGGCGTTCTTCGAGCATGCCGAACGCGAAGTGTTCTCGCGCGGGCACGTTGAATACGAGCTCAATGGCGTGGTGAAGAACAAGGATCAGAAGACAGTCGTCGCCATCGGTTCGCTGCGCATGCAGGGCGACGAGGATTTTACGCCCTTTACGATCTTCATCGCGCCCGCGAAATAGCGCCTCAGTCCTTGCGCTCCGGCGGCGGCGAAGAGCTTTCCGCATCCGGATCATCTTCTTCCACGGCTGGGATGGCGTATCCGCCGCTCAGCCAGCGATTGAGATCGACATCGGCGCAGCGCTTTGAGCAGAACGGCCGAAATTTTGGGTCCTGCGGCTTGCCGCAAATGGCGCACTTACTCATGGCGCCCTCACATCGATCTTGTCGCGCGGGCCAGGGGCTGAATCGATTGTCCAGCGCATCCCGATACGGTTCGAAAGCTCAGCGCGCCAATCGATCTCGGCTGCATCAAGCCAAGCTTTCACTTCCGGCGATATGGTGCAAGCAATCTGACGGCCCGTATGCGCCCGGCCTTCGCGCTCGATGGCTCGCAGCGCCATCAGAGCGACCGTCTCCGCACTCAGGCGGCCGTCGGGATCACGAAGCTGCTCATGAAGCGGCGTCCGCAACTGCGCGCGTGCCAGCTCGTAGACGCCGAACCTCGACAACCCGCCGAATTGGACGCTCCAAGGGTCATCTGCGAACGCTGCACGCACCGCATCCTCCAGAGCTTTGAGATGTGACTTGGCGCGGAGCGAGACGAAATCAATCGCGATGATGCCGCCCAGATTGCGCAGCCGGATCTGGCGCGCAGCTTCCTGTGCGGCGGCGATGTTGAGATCGAGCGCGAAGCGTTCTGGATCACCGCTGCCTTGACGGGCGCCGGCGTCGACATCAATTGCGGTCAGCGCGGTGACGGCGTCGATCGTCAGCATGCCGCCGCCGGGAATTGGGGTGGTGCGGGCGAGCGCATCTTCGATGGCCCCGTCCAGCTTGGCGCGAAGCTGCGGATCGGGCGCGGGCTTCGCGAGCACCAATTCTTCATCGACATCGTGACGCGCGATGCGATGCGGCTCCTCGCCGTCATGACCCGTTTCGCTGAGGTCAACGACCGGATTTTTCCCGCGCGCCGCTTCGCGCGTAATGCCCACGACGACGCCTTGACCCTCACGCAGATTCACGCGCTCCTTGCGCATGCGTACGCGGCCATCGTCTCCCAAGGGCAGGAAACCCTGCTGTTCACGTAGTCCGAGTTCCAAGAACGCACCGCGCCGGCGACGATCGATCTCGCGCACACGCGCGCAATACAGCTCCCCCCAGCGCGCGCGGCGGCCTTCATCGCTGGCGCGGCTGATGCGGAGCGCGATCGGCTTGCCATCGCGCACCAGAGCTTCGCGCGTTTCGCCGATGGCGGCGTCGATCCAGGTTTCGAGCGGCTCGCTCATCTAGCGGACTCGATGAGGTTCGCGGTTTCGTAGAGCGGCAGACCGATGACGGACGAATAGGAGCCAATAATCGAGGTGATGTAGCGGCCAGCAAGCCCTTGCGCGGCGTACCCGCCTGCCTTGCCGCGCCACTCTCCGCTGGCAATGTAAGCCTCGATCTCCGCTGCGCTCAGAACTTTGAAGGCGACACGCGTCTCGACGAGACGCTCGCGCACCTCGCCGCTAGGCAGCTTCACGGCGACGCCGGTGTAGACCCGGTGCGACCTCCCAGAGAGCAGGCGCATGCAATCGCGCGCCTCAGCTTCTTTCTCGGCCTTCGGCAGAACGCGGCGGCCGACCGCCACCACCGTGTCAGCCGCCAGGATGATCACGTCCTTGGCCTTGACGGCCTCAGCTTTCTGCCGGGCCAACCGCAGCGCCAAATTGCGCGGCGTTTCCTTCGGCAGCGGCGTTTCGTCGATGTCGGCAGCAATGACTTCGTCCGGCGTAATGCCGATCTGCGCCAAGAGCGCGAGCCGGCGCGGCGACGCGCTGGCGAGCACAAGACGGGTCATGGGCGCTTCGGAAAGCCCAGACGCTTGGCGATAATGCCATCGACGGCGCGAGGGCCTAGCCAGCGCGGAAGCGTCACGTCCATGAATGGCCGACGCAGAATCTTGTAGCGCGTTTTTGGCTTAGGATCGGACAAGCAGAACCAGACAAGATCGCCAACGTCGGACGCCGGCAAACCAGATTTGCCTTGGCTCACCATGTAATTCTCGACGCCCTTCAGCATCGGCCCGTAATCGGTATTGTTGAAGCGCTCAAGATCGCCCTCGCCGGCCTTGTCCCAGATCGGCGTAGCGATCGCGCCCGGTCCAACGACAATCACGTCGATGCCGTAGAGCATGAGTTCGCGCCGCAACGATTGCGAGTAGCCTTCGAGCGCAAACTTCGAGGCGGCATAGGGCCCGACAAATGGCGACCCGTTTTGACCGCCCACCGATGAAATCATGACTATCCGGCCAGGCTTGCCGGTGCGCTCCTTGTCGGCGCCAAGCAGGTCGGCAAACGCGCGCGTGGCGTTGTGCACCCCGAATAGATTAATCTCGAACTGGCGGCGTATCTCCTCAGTATCGAGGTGCAGCAGCGGGCCAGCAACGGCGATGCCAGCGTTGTTGACCAGACCGAACAAGCGCCGCTTGCCAAGCACAGCGGCTACTTGCGCCGCGCCCGCGCGCACGGCGGCCTCATCCGCCACATCGAATATGAGCGGCGTAACCGCCTCGCCGAATTCGGCCTTGAGGCCGTCGGCGTCAGCTTGCTTGCGCACGCTGCCGAACACCTGCGCGCCTTCGCGCACAGCTTTCGCGACCGCGGCCCGGCCGATGCCGGTCGAGGCGCCGGTGATCACCACCGCGCGGTCGAGAGAGCCCTGCGCCATTATTTGAACCTGTACGTGATGCGTCCCTTCGTCAGATCATAGGGCGTCATCTCGACGAGCACCTTGTCGCCGGCCAGCACGCGGATGCGGTTCTTGCGCATCTTGCCTGCGGTGTGGGCGATGATCTCGTGATCGTTCTCAAGCTTCACCAGGAACGTGGCGTTGGGCAAAAGCTCAACCACCGTCCCTGCGAATTCCAATAGTTCTTCCTTGGCCATTAGGTCTCCTGAATCGGCGCGCTGGCGGGGCCTTATAGGCGGGCGGCCCTATCCCGTCGATGGGCGCGGAAAGCGTGCGGCGATGCGCCGGGCAAGCCCGTCCCGGACCGTCCGGTACTCCATAAGCACCTGATCTCGGGAGCCTTCCGCCAAGGACGGGTCGAAGGTCGGCCAATACTCGGCGGCAGCGGCCAGCTTGGGCACGAGTTCCAAAGCGGTGTGATGCGCCTCGGGGGAGAGCGATACGATGAGGTCGAACGGGCCGTCCTCGTAATAGTCGGTCTCGAAGAAATCGAAGCCCTTGGGCGTGAAGCCTGAGATATCGCCGCCGACCTCGTCCACCACGAAGGCCGCCATATAGGAAACCTCTTCGCCCGGGCGAAGCCCTGCACTGTCGACCCGCACAGCTGAACCGAACTGCAACCGCATCAGCTCCGCCGCCATAGGCGAGCGGATGACGTTGTGGGTGCACGCGAACAGCACCGACGCCGGTAGTGCATCAGCCTCGGACATGCAGCGCGCACACCAGCGTGAACAGGCGCCGTGCGGTTTCGTTGTCGATGGCGAAGTGGCTCGCGAGGATTTCCTGCAGCACTTCGGCGGCTTCGTTGTGCAGACCGCGCCGGCCCATATCGAGCGCTTCAATGCGGCTCGGCGGGGCGTCGCGAATGGCGTCGTTATAGCTTTCGCAGATGAGCGCGTAGTCCTTCACCAGCTTGCGCAGGCCGCCGAGTGCAGCCTGGTGCGCAATCACGCGCCCGCCGCCTTCGACGCTGACATCGAGCACGAGCCGTCCTTCGGACATGCCTAGCAACAGCACGTAGGGCCCGCGATCTTCGCCAACGACAGCGAAGGAGTTGGACTCTTTCAGATCGAAAAGCGCGATGCGGCGTTCGTGCTCGGCGTTCGGCGACGCTGGCGCCACCGAGGCTTCGTCGAGGCTGACTTCGCTGAGGCGATTGCGTTCGCTCATCGCGCCGCCTCAGCTCTGCTCGTGATCAGGCCGGCGCGGCGTGGTCCACGGCGCGCCAGTGTCGACCAGCACGGCGTCGAGGCACTCGACGTCGATGGCGATTTCACCGCCGCCGGCGAGGAGTAAACGCACTACGCCGCCTGGAGGTTCTTCCTCCGGGATAAAGCCGACCGAGAGCAGCGAGGCCAACGCCTCATCGCTGTCCTGCCGAACGCGGCGGCTCTTCACGCCGAGCACGCCATCAAACGAAAGCGCCGCGCGGACGCGCTCGTAGGGACCGTTTTCGCCAGCGGCCTCCCACCGAAACCGGTTCAAGATCACCGTGAAGCGCCGCGCCTTCTTGTCGAAACTGATCTCGCCAACACGCACCAGCGCGTCCTGCACGGCGGCCCCGATAATATCGAGGTCGGCGACATCCTCAGCCATCAATCGGAGCAGGCTGCCCGTCATGCCGCCTGTTCTTCCCGCTGCCGCACGATCTGCGCGCCGCAAGCTTGCAGCTTGGCTTCGAGTTTCTCGAAACCGCGATCGAGGTGATAGACGCGGTTCACCGTGGTTTCGCCTTCAGCGGCGAGGCCAGCGACTACCAAGCTGACCGAAGCGCGGAGATCCGTCGCCATGACTGGCGCTCCGATAAGTTTCTTCACGCCGGTCACGACCGCTTCGTTGCCATGCACTTCGATCTTCGCGCCGAGACGCGACAGCTCCGGCGCGTGCATGAACCGATTTTCGAAGATGGTTTCCTTGATGCGCGAGACGCCGTCGGCCATGCACATCAGCGCCATCGCCTGCGCTTGCAGATCGGTCGGGAAGCCAGGGAACGGCTCGGTCTCGAAGTCCACCGCTTGCATACGATCGCCGCGCGCGCGTTGCACGCGTAGACCACGGCCTTCGGCGTCAACCCGCACGCCTGCAGCACGCAAGAATTTCAGCATGGCGCCGAGATGTTCAAAGCGCGCGCCCTGCAACAGAACGTTCCCACCTGACGCCGCAGCGGCCATCGCGTAAGTGCCCGCTTCGATGCGATCGGCGACGACGGGATGGGTGGTGCCGGAAAGCTTGGCCACGCCGTTGATGTGAATTTCTGAGTTACCGGCGCCTTCAACCTTCGCGCCCATCGCGTTCAAGCAATCGGCGAGGTCGGCAATCTCGGGTTCGCGCGCGGCGTTCTTCAGCACCGTGTCGCCGTTGGCGAGCACGGCTGCGAGCATCGTGTGTTCGGTGGCGCCCACCGATGGGAACGGGAATTCGATCTCCGCGCCCTTCAGACCACGCAGCGCGGCGGCCTTCACGTAGCCCTGCTCGATGACGATATCGGCGCCCATCGCCTCGAACGCCTTCAAGTGCAGGTCGACCGGTCGCGCGCCGATGGCGCAACCGCCTGGCAGAGAAACTGTCGCGTGTCCGGCGCGCGCCAACAGCGGGCCGAGCACGTTGAACGAAGCGCGCATCTTCCGCACTTGGTCGTACGGCGCGATCGTCGAGACGATTTCGGCCGCATGCATGCGCAGCGTATGCGTTTCCTTGATCCAAGTGATCTCGACACCCAGCGTCTTCAACAGCTGGGTCATGAACCGCGTGTCGGCGAGGTCCGGCATGTTTTCGAGCATCAGCGGCTCGGCGGAAAGCAATGCCGCCGCCTGCAGCTTCAACGCCGAGTTCTTGGCCCCGAAAATCGGGATAGTTCCGTTGAGCGGGGCGCCGCCCGTGATGACAATACGATCCATGGAGGTCTTTCGCCGGCTCCCCCCGGCGGGCGGTTTATGGGATGCGGCGGCGGCGTAAGCAAGGCGGCGCCTATGCGGTGAAGCATGGCTTCGCGCTAGTTTTTCTTGGGTTCGCCCGGCTTTTGCGCCGCCTTGCGCCTGGCGATGTTGCGCTTCAACGCCTCGGCCAGCTTTTGCGCGCGTTTGGACGGCGGTTTCTGCTTCTCGTTCGCCACCCGCATCGACCCTATGTTCGGCCCCAGCTAGAATGGCCAGCCAGGGGAGATCATGACGGCCGAAGCCGCGCCAACGCAGACCTTCGCCCACAGCGGGAAGTTCTTCAACGTGCTTGGGCTGGCGCTCAAGAACGCCGGCCTCACTATCATCACCCTCACCATGTACCGCTTCTGGGCGCGCACCTCGATGCGCCGCCGGCTCTGGTCGCGCACGTGGGTGATGGGCGATCCGCTCGAATACACGGGCAGCGCAAGCGAACTTTTTCGCGGCTTCCTGATCGCGCTGCCGACCTTCTTCCTGCCGGCAATATTCATCTTCTACATCGCGCCGCTCGCGATGGAGGGTGTGTGGGCCGCTTGGCTCACGTTCGGCTTCTACGTGTTCTCGGTGCCGATGATCGCTGCAGCGCGTTACTGGATGCGGCGCTACCAGCTTTCACGCACGCGCTGGCGTGGCATTCGGTTGGGGCTCGCCGGTTCGGCGTGGGGTTTCGCCGCCGCCTCGTGGGGCTGGTGGGTTCTGCAATCCCTGTCGCTCGGCTGGTACACGCCGGCGGCGCGGATCAATCGTGCGCGGCTGATGTGGGAGAACACACGCTTCGGCGATCAGCCGTTCCAGTTCATCGTCGAGCATGGTGAGTCTCCACAGAAAGGCATGTGGCTGCCGTTCGCTATGGGATGGATCAGTTTCGCGATCATCGTAGTGATCGCACCCGTCATTGCCGGCGTGATCAGCGCTTACGTCTCCATGACATACGGTGAGTCAATTGATCCCGAGCTGTTGACCTATGTGCCGGTCTTCCTCGTCCTCGGCGTCGCGGTGATTTACGGGATCGGATGGCTCGTCTGCTGGGCGCCCTACAACGCTGCCGCCATGAACCGCATCGCTTCAATGCTCACCATCGACGGCGCGCGCTTTAAATTGCGGGCAAAGACGCTTTCACTCTTGGGCGTCACCGCGCTCGGTTGGTTGTTCATCATCTTCTCGCTCGGCCTGCTCGCGCCGGTCGCCGGCTTTTTGCAGGTCCGCTACGTGCTCAACCGGCTTGAGCTGATCGATCCACCAAGGTTCGCCGAGATCGGCCAATCTGTGCTGACCGACTCCAACGCCGGCGAAAGCCTGGGCGATGCGTTTGACCTCGACATGGGCGTGGGGGTGATCTGATGCAGGCCCGCTACGCCGACGGCCGCGCCGCGATTTACACCGACGTCGAGATTGATCTGGCGCCGGAGAAGCTCGTCATTCGTCGCGGCGACGCGGTGATCGAATGGGACTACGCCGACCTCGCACGCGCGGACGATAAGAATGGCCTAATCGTCCTCAAGCGCCGCAAGCCGGACACCGGCGAGCGTGTCGCGTTTGCCGACTGGTACGATGATCAACTCGCTGCCGTCGCCCCACGCTTGATGAAGTCGCGTGCGCAAGGGGTGGAGGGTCGGTTCACGGTCGGCGCGCTGGTGACATTGGCATGGTCGCTCGCCGGGCTCTTCCTGGTTGGCATTCCTTACGCGGCCGACCCTATGGCGCGGGCGATGCCGGAGAAGTACCGCACGCAGATCGCCGACATTTCCTGGTCGCAGGTGAACGCCTTCACTGCGCACTGCGATGATGCCGACGAGGCGACGCAGATCCTCAACGACTTGGCGTTCCGGATCATGGAGCGCTCGCAAGTGCCGGAGCGTGAGGCGATCTGGATCACCATCGCCGACGCCAGTTTTCCCAACGCCTTCGCGCTGCCGGACAATTCCATCATCGTCACCGACGAACTGATCGGCATGGCCGATAGCCCGGATGAACTCACCGGCGTGCTCGCCCACGAGATCGCGCATATCGAGCACAACCACATCATGAAGAACGTCGTCCGCCAGATCGCCGCGGGCGTGTTCTTCGACGTCGTATTCGGCGGCGCGGGCGCGGGCCAAGCCATCGCCATCGCGTCGGTGAACCTCGCCGGCCTTCGCTACAGCCGGGGCGACGAAAGTGACGCGGATTTGCGCGGTATGGACTATCTCGACGCCGCCGGCATCAGCACAGGCGGCATCGCCCGCATGTTCGATCGCTTCGAGGACTACGCCGAGGCCGAAGGCGCGGGCGATATTCCCACCATGCTCTCCACACACCCAGCCTCACGCGAACGCGCGGTGGCGGCGCGCCAGCGTGCGCGCGAAGGGCTGGCGCCATCGCTCACTGACCGCGAATGGCGCATCGTGCAGCAAGCTTGCGGTGGCGCGGATTTGACCAACGAAGACACGCCAGCGAACGACGTTGAGCAGGATTAGCACTGTCTTCCGACAAGTGACGGCGGTCACGCTGGTTCGGCGCCTTGCCGCCCACCTACATGCCGATGGCGAGATCGAAGATCGACAGCCTGGCGTTCTAATCCGCGCAAACGCCAAGCCAGCTCGGTCCCGGTCTCGCCAGGCCCTTCCCAAGATCGCTGTTGTCGTAAGCGCCGCTGGTGCCACGGGAGAGGATTGAACTCTCGACCTCACCCTTACCAAGGGTGCGCTCTACCACTGAGCTACCGCGGCCAAGTCCTGCGAAGCGGGGCTTCTAGCCTTGACCGGCCCCCATTGGAAGCCCGGCAGCGGTCGGGCTTCAGTGGGGTTTATCCACCGGTTAGCCGGGCCAGGGCGGCCTGATAATTGGCGAGCTGGGCGGAATAATATTCAGGCGCCGCGCCCATGTTCTGGCGGCGCGTCTGCAGCGCCTGCTCTTCCTCGGTCAGCGCCTTGGCGTTCGGGTTGAGCAGCGCGTCATAGGCGATGCGCACGATCGAGATAGCCGCCGACAGTTCCGACTTGGCGCTGGCGATCGCCGCGGGGGTGTCGAGCTTCAAGCCGGTGAGCCCGAGGCCGTAAGTCTTCAACGCGCCACGTCCAGCGTCGACCGTGGCGATGATGCCCGCGTTCAAGCCGAGCGCAGGGAGCGCGTCGCGATCCTCGCGGCCGGCGTCGAGACGAATGGCCTGCCCGGCGCGCGGCGTGATCTTGATCCGCTCGACGCCGTCCTCCTTCACGATCTCCGTCCGGCCAACCGAGCCGATCGCGCGATTGATGCTGGTGACGAGCGAGGAGAGCGTATCCTTCTCCGTGATCTTGATGGTCGTGAGACGCCGGCCCTCCGCACCAATCTTGAACTCATCGCCAACGCGCAGCGCGCTGCGATTGGTCAGCAACCCAGAGTCACTCACCGCCACCGTGCCGCGCGGCAAGCCGAGTACGTCGAGTGGCGATGCGCCCGATGTATCAACCGCTAGGCTCGTCAGCGAAACAGCGCCGCCCGCGGAGGTGAAGGTGCGCATCCAGTCCGTCTCGCCGTCGACGCCCAGACGGGAGAGGAAACTCATCGGCGACTTCGCGGCGCCAGAGTTCGCCATCACACCGCCGGTGACGCCCGCCGCGTAGAGTTCGCCGTCGACAATCGCGAGACTGCGCACGGCGTCGTCCTGCGCTGAGCCGATATAGGTGGAGCGATCGAGGTTGGTGGAGGTGAGGTCGGTGTTGAGACGCGCGACGAACCCCTCCTGGCCCGCGACCGCGCCCTGCGCCGCCGTTCCGAGTGTGAGGCGATCCGCGCCGATTTCACCGCCAACATAAAGCGACGAACCGTCAGCGACGATGGTGTTGATGGCGCCCTTGTAGAAGTAGCCGATATCGCGCGTGGCGCCGGTGCTGAAACCGGTGGACGTGGAATAGCTGAAGCTCCGCAGCACGCCGCGATTGTTTTCGACGCCGCCTGTGAAGATATCCAGGCCGCCCGAGCCGTTGTCGCGCACCAGCAGTGCGGTCGCGGCGTCAGCGCCTGTCGTGCCGAACTGGCGGGTGAACATCTCGACGCCGGACGCGGTATAGCCGCGCACGTAGCCGTCAGACCCGCCTGCACTGACCTGGCCGCTCAGCGCGGATTCGGTGCGACCCGCCACGACGACAGCGCCGCTCGGCGCGAAGGAAACGGCCAGCGCTTCGTCATTGGCGCTTGCGCCGCGCCGTGCCGTCCAGAGTTCCTTGCCGTTCGCATCGAAGACGCTAACGAACGCATCCGCGCCGCCTTTGGCCGTCGTGCCTGACAATCCGCCTTCCACTGACCCCGCGACGGCGACTTTGCCGTCCGCCGAAAGAGCAAGCGCAAACCCGCTGGCCGATTGCGAAGCCCCGAGCATTTCGGTGAACGCCAACTTGCCCGCGGAATCGTATTTGAGGAGCGCAACGTCGCGCGCGCCTTTGACGGAGATCGAGTTGGAGTCACCAGTAAGATCGGCCAGCACATAGACGGAGCCGTCAGCCGCAGTCGCCACTGCGCGCGCCGTCGCCACCTTGGCGCCGCCGCCGACTTGGATATCGAAGGCGCGCCCAGGAAACCAGGCAGAGGAATTCCCGCCCGGCGCGCTGAAGGGCGAAGTGACCGCCAGCGTTTCGGATATCGCCGCGCCACGCGAAGCTCGGTCGGCCACGCGCAGCGCACCCACCGGATTGTTCGCATAGGTCGCGGCGTCGACGGCATCGAGCGTTGTCGTCTGCGCGTCGCCGCCGATGCTTAGGGCGGCAATGCCGCGAACGGTGTTCGACGAGCCGGTAATGACGCGCAGACCCGCGCCGCCACTAGCGAGATCGGTTGCGACCACGCCCGCATCGTAGCCTGCCTCAGCGAGCGCTTCGTTGAGCCGCAGCGCCACGCTCTCCAGCGTGCGCGGGTCGGAGGGCTGCAGCGTAGCATTGATGGTGCGTTCGCCCCAGGCCGTGTTGAGCGTGATGGAGACGTTCTGGTTTGAAAGCAAAGCGGCGACATCGTCGCTCACGCCCGTCGCCACTTGCGAAGTGGTGAAGCTGCGCTGCGCGAAGAAAGCGCCGCCGACGCCAAGCGTCGGCGTCTCGCCCTCAAGTGAAAGCGCATCGCCGTTGATGCTCACCGAAACCAGACGCTGACCGCTGCCTTCGGCAATCGCCCACGAACTCAGATCGCCGCCCTCGGCGCTCATATAGACGCCGGCAGCGTTGAGCGCCGCATCGAGCCGATCTTGGAAGATCGCGTTCCACTGGCCGGGGCCGACATCGGGATCGTTGGCGCGCTCTTGGGCGCTTACGGAAACGTTGATCGACTTGTTGCCGCTCGCGGTGGCGACGACGATGTCGATGCTGAGTGCGCCCGAATAGGTCGCCAGCGGCGCGCCGCCTGTTGCTTCGTAGCGGCGGATGGAGTCGCCGAAGGGCTGTCCGCTCGTCGCATTCGGCAAGCCGCCGGACGCCCACGCGCCCGGCGCTTGCAGCGCCGTTTCGAATTCATCTGTGTTGAGCGTCGCCGTGACATCGACCAAGTCATGCAAACTATCGACGCGAAGGGTGTACGAGCCGCCGTCATCAATCAGCGAAGCGGCGGCCGATAAACCCTTTTCGCGCAACTTCTGATTCAGCTGCGTTTCCAGCTGGGCAGCGGTGATGCCGTCTTCGCCGCCGTCTATGGTGATGGAATAGCCGAGCGAAGAGGTCGTGAACGCGAAGGTCTGCTTGCCGACGAAGAGGCCGTCCTCCGGCGCGATGCCGCTGACTTCAAAGCGGCGCGCGAACACGCCGTCGCGAAGGCCGCCGACCATGCCGAGCGTCGCCACCGTCTCGATGGTCGCGGATTTGCCGCTGATGCTCAGCGCCGAGGCGCGCACCCCGTCGCCGCCGAATATGGAGAGGCCGAACTTGCCGTCGTCTTCCCAGACATCGACACCCGCCGCGACGCCTTGCTCGTGCAGCAATTGCGTCAGCCGTTCGGCGAGATCGCGAAGCATGCCTTCGTCTTCGGTCTCGCCGCTGTGGACGCGCCAGGCTTCGAGATCGTCGCTGCGCCAGGCGGTTGAAACTGAGAGCGTGCGCCCGTCGGGCAACGAGAGCTTAAGCACTGCTTCGCCAGCGTCGCGCAGCGCGTCCTCGAACGTGTTCGTTCCGGACGACATCAGCGCGTTGGTGCGCTGCTCCGTGGCGCTCGCGCCGGAGTCCAGCCAACCAGCGCCAATGAGGCTGCCGATTGCGTCCGCAGTCGAGTCAGGACGATCGAGCAAGACAGGCTGGCCCGCTGCGCCGCCGACATCTTCAAGTTTGATCAACCGCGCGCCGTTCGCCGTCGCGCCAACGGCGTAGAAGGCAGGGTTGCCGCTGACAGGTTCGAACGCCACGCGTTCGCTGCCGCGCACATCGACTTTCAGCGCGTACTGCTTCGCGCCAGTGTAGCGCGACGTGATCGGGCGCCCGGCGATCACCGTCGTTGTGGTCTTCGGCGTTTGATCGACTGCTTCGAGTCGCGACGCAGCGCCCGCCCCCGACAGCTTGTTATTGATGAAGCTGATCACATTGCTGAGCGAGCGCGGGATAGAGCCCATCTCGGAGAGATCGATCGCGACATTGCGCACCGTGCCAGCCGCTGAGGTCGCTACGATGTTGAACTTCGCATCGCTCGCGAGGCCGCTGACTTTGTCGTAGAGGGCGCCGCGATGGATGATGCCGGTGGTGTAGTCCTCGGACTTCGACGGCATCGCCAATGTCGTCTGCGCGGTGTCGACGCGATCGCCTTGGGCCAAGCGAATGTCATCGAACTTCTGCTGCGCGAAGAAGGCTTCGAGTTCGGTCAGGCCCCGTGCGAACTGGGATTGTGTTTGTGCGAGTTCACTTTTCGAGAGCGAGGTATCTTCCGCGCGGCCAGCCAGCGCTTGAAGCGTGGTAAGGCCGGAGTAGAGGGCGAACAGGCGCTTGTAGTCGCCGCTGGCTTGTAGGTCGCTGTAGAGCTTGGCGTCGGTGTCGAAGAACGACTTATTGGTGATTGCGCGTTGAACGAGCGCTTCGGCGCTTGGCGAGATGCCTGGCGTCCAAACCGGCGCCAGCGGCGCGTTGGGGTCCTGCGTGGCCGCGGCGACGTTCGTCCCAATGCCGGCGCGCGCCTTCGCCCACGACGTCAGCAAGTCCGAGCTGACGCCGCTTGTCGTCGTGCCCGTTCCGCCCAACAAGGCGGCGGCGACGTTCATGTTGGCGAGGCTGACCAAAGCGACTCCGCGAAGCGTTCAGTTTCGCTGATGAGCCGTAAACGTTGAGTTGGCGCCTAAGGGTTAACGAGCCCTGCGTGCTGCGCCATCTCATTGAAGATGGGGTATTCGAGCAGCTTCGGCCAAAGCTGAATGCCCTGCCAGATAGAGAGTCCGATCACGAGCAAAGACGCCGCGCCGAGAAGCACGCGCGCCGGTGCAATCTTGGTGACGTAACCAGCCAGAGGCGCGGCCACGAGGCCGCCGACGATGAGGCCTGCGAGTGCGGCGCCGCCTGTCGCCAAGCCACCTTCCAGTTCGAAGCGGCCCGTTATCAGTGTCCATAGGAAGGTTAATGAGATCGCAACCGTAACGACGAACTCGGCGGAGTTCACGCTGCCGATGACATAACGCGGCGTATGCCCACGGCCGAGCAGCGTTGAAGTGACGACCGGTCCCCAACCGCCGCCTCCGCTCGCATCGAGAAAGCCACCGGCGAGGCCAACAGGGATCACGTGCTTCAGATGCGGAGGCTCTTCCTTCGGCTCGCGCATCGCGCGGTAGAGCATGTAGACGCCGAGCACACCCAGATAAGCGATGACAACGGCTTTGATAAAAGTCGCGTCGAAGCCCGTCAGCAAGTACGCGCCGGCGACGCCGCCGACGACACCGGCTGGCGTCAAGCGCCAAAACAGTTTCCAGTCGACGTTCTTGTGCAGCATGTGCGACGTGCCGGACGCGCCGGTGGTGAAACACTCTGCTGCGTGAATGGTGGCGGAAGCCTGCGCTGGCGGCACGCCGAACGCGAGCAACACGCTCGAAGAAATGACGCCGTAGGCCATCCCCACTGCGCCATCGATCAATTGTGCAACGAAACCGACTGCTAAGAACAAGCCGAAGACGGTCGCCAAGGCGGGCCAAAGGTCCGTGCTGACTTCCATGCGCCCTCTTAGCTACCTAACGGCGAGCTTAGCCCTGACGCATCAATGCGGCTACAGAGCGGCGGTTCCAGCGTTAACCATTTGCGGGTAGCACGGATTCAATTTCGAGTAGCTCCTCGACGCGCGAGACCCATCTCCTTACGTAAGGGTAATCCTCAACATTAAAGCCGCCGAGATGCGCTTTGCGCGTGTACGCGACGAGCGCGACATCCGCGAGCGTGAGCGCATCGCCAACCAAAAACGGCGTTTGCTTCAGTTGCAACTCCATGCGCGCGAGCGCGGCGTTGCCTTTCGTAAGCAAAGATGGATCAAGTTCATCATCCCGTTTGCCGAGATAATGTTTGCGCGCGATGCGCACAGCGATTTGCGGTTCGTGCGAGTACTGCTCCCAGAAGAGCCACTCGAACATCTTGGTGCGATCGTATGCGTCGCGGGGAATGAGATCGCTGCCTTCGGCGAAGTGCAACATGATCGCGTTCGACTGCGCGAGGATGCGTCCGTCTTCGAGCACGAGCACTGGCACTTGCCCGGCCGGATTGAGCGCGAGGAATTCCGGCGTGCGCGTCGAGCCATCGAAGCTGTCAATCTCGATCCACTCGTGCGCGATGCCCAAGCGATCGAGAATCCATTTTGGCTTGAGGCAATTGCCGCTGACTGAGCTGCCGTAAAGCTTGATCGTTGCCATCGCCGCCTCCGGCGGCGCTTCTCGCAGCGCACGCACAAGGCGACAAGCGAATAGCCCTCACACCAGATGTGAGCGCTTTCTATCTGGCGCACTCGCGCTTTCCATGACACGCGCATTAGTTTTCGCTTTCATCCCGTTCGCAGGCGCGGCAAGTTATTCACAGCGTTCGCCGCTGCGGCGAACGAAGCGATCGGGGGCGATCCTTTGACGACGACGGCCTGCCCGCGCTGCAACGCTGCTGTAGCGGCTGGCGCGCAATTCTGTGGTTCATGCGGTTCGCCACTCGGCACCGCCCCGCCTCCGCCTCCCATACCACAACCACCTTCCTATCCGCCTGCGCCTCCGCCGATGCCGTCAATGCCGCGTGGCTTCACCGGTGGTGGCGGCGCGAGCCAGCAAGCGACGTTCAATGGCGAGCCGGGCGACGCCTACAACCAAGCCGTCAACGCGTTGAACGCGATGGGCGCGCAAGTGCTGTGGCAACAACCGCCGACGAGCGCGAAGTTCTTGCTCGCGAAGAAAGACACTTGGGTCACCAGCGGCTTCGCCATGAAGTACGATGGCGATCTGAACATTCAGAAATCCTCACCAACGCAAACGACGGCGCGCGTTTCGCTCAAGCTGCAGTGGGGCAGCTTCCTGCCACTTGGGCTTACCTATATCGCGATCGTGCTTCTGCTCAGCATGTTCAACTTGATGTTCGCGGCCTACGGTCTCTTCTTCATGCTGGTGTTCGTGGGCTACGCCGCGTGGCAGGTGTCCAGCCAGCTACCGGACAAGATCCTCGCGGAGTTCTTCCGGACGCTCGGCGGTGCGCCGGCCACGCCGCAGCCGCAACCTTCCTTCACGCCCCGGCCACAACCTGCCCCTCAACCAGCGCCCGCACCGACTCCTGCTCCAGGCGCTGCGCCATCTGGCGGCGGCGATGCGAGTGCGATCATGGAGCAGATCAAGCAACTCGGCAGTCTGCGCGACGCCGGCGTGCTGACGCCGGAAGAGTTCGAGACCAAGAAGGCCGAACTGCTGAAGCGGATTTGAAATGAACGTCGCCGTCTTCGCCTGCACACGCTGCAACGCGCCGTCCGATGGCACGGCGCGCTTTTGCACGCATTGCGGCAACGCGTTTGGCGCGAGCGCTGTCGCGCCTGCGACGCCCTATTATGCGGTTGGCTGCAACACGTGCGGTGGCGATGGTTCGCGCCTGCCAGCAGACAAAGTGTTCTGCGTTACCTGCCGCTGGCTGCGGCCGCTGGGACCCGGCTATCAAATGCCGGTCGAAGCCTTCCTCTGGCGGCTCGACGCCGATGCGATGAACACGCTCTCGGGGATCGGCCCGCTCAACGCAGCCGCGCACGGCATCTCAGAAAAAGTCGGCCGGCCTTGGTTTGAAGCGGCGGTGAACGGCGTGCGGCTCTCAGAAAAACAGCTGCCGGACATTTTCGATCTCGCCGTGAAAGCAGCGCGCATCGTTGGGCTCGAACATCTGCCGGAAATCTACATCTCCGGCGAGCAGATGTGGGACTCGGTGACGATGGGCTCGCAGACCTCATCGTTTGTGGCGTTGGGTTCGGTGCTCACCAACTTCCGCGGCGATGATCTGCTCTATTTGCTCGGCCGCGAGATGGGGCACGCCAAGGCGGGGCATGCACTTTGGAATACGGTCGTGAACCTGCTTGCGGGCCGCCAGCCGGGCAATCGCTCGCTCATGTCAGATGGCATGTTGAGCTTCTTATCGCCCACGAAGTTAATCGAGAGCGGCATCAATGCGCCGCTGATGGCTTGGCAACGGCATTCTGCGATTACGGCGGATCGCGCCGGCTTGCTGTGCGTCGGCGATCTGGAAGTCGCCCGGCGCGTGACTCTGCAATGGACACTGCACTCCTTCCCGCTCGCCAGCCGCATCAATCGCGACGCGTGGCGCGAGCAGGAGGACGCCTCGGACGATAGCGCGATGCAGGCGTCAGAGTTCGCGATGACCTCCACGCCCTACGCCGCGCGGCGGTTGAAGCTAGCGCGTGAGTTTCATGACAGCGCGGAATTCCAAGGTTGGCGGCGGGTGATTGAGCACTGGACGCCGAAGGCCCCGCCACAAACTGTGCAGGCCGCGCCGGCAAAGCCGAAGGCGCCACCGCAAGAAGACATGGAAAAGCTCACCTGCATTTCGTGCAAAACGGTGATGCGCGTACCGAAAGTGAAGCTTGCGGGCACGGAGGCGGTGAACGTGCGCTGCCCCAATCCCGATTGCGGCAAGGTGCTGAGGATCACGCCGAAAAAGCCGAAGCCGCCCAAACCTGATCAGGTGGGCGATTGAGCAATCCTTCGCCTCCGGAGAACGCAAAGTTCGACGTGGCGGTTGAGCCGGCGCCGCGGCGCGACGTGCTTGAGGCTGAGGAGGACGACGAAGCGAAGCGAGAACGCGACGCGGCGCTCGCCTCCACCTTCGACCCCGCGTTCGCGCATCACGGGAAAACAGACGAGGAATTGATCGAAGAGCGCCAGGATGAGGCGCGGCTGCTCGGCGATGCAGCGATTGCTGCAGCGATCGTCATCGCGGTGGCGGAGCACGAGAGTTCAGACATGGAGGACGTCGTTCCTCCCGAAGCTGAAGACGACGGCGGCGAATAATTTGAGGTGATGGATCATGGCTGACCCGATGACGCTCGAAGAGTTCTGGCAGACCGAAACCGGCCAGCAATTGCAAACCGACATGGCCGGCATGTCGCAAGCCGAACAGGCGACGATGCTGAACCAGCTGCAGCAAACCGCCGATGGCGGTGGACTGAACGCCGATTTCAATCCGGACGACATGTTCCTGGATTCGCAAGCCGCCGAAGAGGCGCGCGAAGAGGCGGAGTACTACCAGGCTGAGCAAGCCAAGGCGGTCGAAGCCGGCGATTGGGAAAAGGCCGAGGAGATGGCCGAGAACGCGGAGTACGCGATGGAGGAAGTGAAGGATCACGGCGGTGACGTCGCGGATTCCGAGATCCTCGAAGCGCAGTACGACCAGATGGAGCTGGAGAACGCCGACTATCACCAGGAGATCGCCGACGACAAGGCCGCGTCCGCCGAGGCTTACGCCGCTGAAGGCGATCTTGAGACGGCGGAAATGTATGCGGATGGCGCGGCGACCGAGGCGACCATCGCCGCCGACTCAGGCGCCCTCGCCGATCAAGGCGGCACCTACGCGGATCAGACGGTCGATACGTCTTCGACGTTCGATGCAACAGCGACCGTCGATACGAGCGTCAGCACCGTCGACACGTCGAGCAGCTATTCGAGCGTCGACACAACGACGACCGAGTAAGTTCCAATAAACGAGAAACGCCCTCGCGCTCATCACGCGAGGGCGTTTTGCTTAGCGCCGCGACGCCTCTCGCGCCGCCCGGAACTCCGCGTTGGCGCGCCAAGCTGGCCAGCTTTGGCTGTCTGCCAGTTGGCGCCCGACCGTGTAGAGCGCTTCGAGATCTTCCGCGCCGCCGCTCATGTCCCAATCCGGCGTCACTTCGTCCGATGGCTTGTGATAGTTCTCGGCCACGTAGCGCGCGTTGATCGCATTACCGCGCTCCACGCCACCTTCGACCATGTCGACGCCGTTCGAGGTGTAGAGCACAGGAATGCCGAGCTGGGCGAAGTGCAGGTGGTCAGATCGATAGAAGTAGCCCGCTTCCGGCGATGAATCCGGCGCGACGCGCCTGCCCTGCGCTTCCACCACGCGCGTGATGAGATCGTCCATCTCGCTCTTGCCGTAGCCTACGATCTCGATGTCGTGCGTGCGCCCGGCGTTGTTGATGCCGTCCATGTTGATCGCGGCGACAGTGTTGCGCGCCGGGAAGATCGGATGCTGCATGTAGTAGAGGGCGCCCAGCAAGCCCTGCTCTTCCGCCGTCAGCGCGATAAACGCCACGGAGCGTTGAGGGCGGCCTTGCGCCGAGAAACGGCGTGCGAGTTCAACCAACGCCGCTGTACCGGTCGCGTTATCGAGCGCGCCGTTGCAGATGTTGTCGCCATCGATCGGCGGGCAGCGACCGAGGTGATCCCAGTGCGCCGAGTAGATGATGGTTTCGTCAGGCCGTTGCGTGCCGGGCAGGACGCCGACGACGTTGTAAGACGTGCGCTGTTCAGCGCGCGTTTCGAGGCGCATCGAGCCAGTCAGGTTCATGCGCACCGCGCGGAAGCCACGGCGCTGGGCGCGTGACTTCAGTTCGGCGAAATCAAGACGCGCGCGGCGGAAAGTTTCCATGGCGACGTCGTTGTTGATCCAACCCTCGAACCCAGCACGGCTGGCGCCGCGATCTTCGCGAACGATGTCCCAGCGCGCGCTGCCGGTGGAGGACTGGATGACGGCCCAAGGATATGCGGCGGGCGCCGTTTCGTGAATGATAATGGCGCCCGCGGCGCCCTGACGGCCGGCTTCTTCGAACTTGTAGGTCCAGCGGCCGTAGAACGTCATGGCGCGGCCGCCGAAGCCGCGATCGTCGCCGGTTTCGAAGTCCGGATCGTTGATCAGGATCACGGCGATCTTGCCGCGCATGTCGACGCCTTCGTAGTCGTTCCAGCCAAGCTCCGGCGCGTTGATGCCGTAGCCGACGAACACGAGTGGCGCATTCTGCACATCGACCGTTGGATCGAGGCGCCGCGTCCAGGCGGAGAATTGCGTCGCATATGTGTAGTTGCGCGCGCCGTCGCGCCCCGAGAGCGTGAGCGTCGGCGGCGTTGTCAGCGTCGCGGCGACGAGCGTTGTTTCCTGACGCCACGAACGCTGACCGTTTGGCAGGGTAACGCCTGGCTGCAAACCAGCGGCAGCATAGGCACGCTCCAGATATTCGACGGTCAGGCGCTCACCATTTGTGCCAGGCGCGCGGCCCTCGAACTCGTCCGACGCCAGCACACGCACGTGCTCCAGCAGCGCCTCCGAAGAAAGCGGCGGATGCTGGAAGGCGGCAATGTCGGTTGCAGGCGTCGAGCCCGATTGGCCGGCCGTGGCGCACGCGGCGAGTGCGATCACACCTGCGTACAGGAGGTGGCGAAGTTTCATGGAAATGCGTCCCCGAGTGATTTGCGCGGAGCTTAGGCGGACGGGGCGCGGCGGCTCAAGGGCGCTCGTCGCTTATCGCGGCATCCAAGGCGGTGTTGGCAAGCCCTGCGCCCGAAGGAACTCGGGATTGAAGAGCTTGCCCATGTAGCGATTGGCATAGTCGCAGAGCACGGTGACGATGGTTTTGCCTGGCCCCAGTTCGCGCGCAAGCTGCATGGCGCCGAGCACGTTGAGCGCGGAGGAGCCGCCAAGCGAGAGGCCCTCTTCCTGGATGAGGTTGTAGAGGACGGGGAGCCAATCCTTGTCTTCGATACGGAACGCATCGTCGACGACCACGCCTTGCAGGTTCGCGGTGACACGGCCCTGGCCGATGCCTTCGGTGATCGACGTGCCTTCGGCTTTCAGCTCGCCGTGTTTGT
>CADEDT010000006.1 GCA_902826145.1 uncultured Caulobacteraceae bacterium | reverse complement strand
AATTTGCGTGTCCGAAATTAAGTCGCGCTTAACCATGTTCAGTTCGACTAGGCAAAGTTTGCAGCCCTGAGTCGGATGCCGTGGATCTCGCCAACACGCCTTTCTTTGGAATGCTCCGCGCGCGACTCGACCAGCTGAGCGAGCGCCAGCGGCTCATCTCCGAAAACATCGCCAACGCCTCGACGCCCGGCTACCGGCCGCGCGACGTGGATACGGCTGGCTTTGAGCGCGCGATGGCCTCGGCCGTGCATTCGCGTTCGGGCGCGACGACGATTGCGCGCACCAATCCTGGCCACATGTCGCCCGGTGGCGGTTCGATCCAAGCCAAGGTCATCACGCGCGACGACTCTGAGACGACGATGGATGGCAACGCAGTCGTGCTCGAAGAGCAGATGGCGCGCGCGGCTGAGACGCGCATGTCGTTTGAGACGGGCATCGCGCTTTACCAGAAGGGCCTCGAGCTCGTGCGCATGGCTGCGCGGCCGCCTGGGAGATAGTTGAATGACTGACATCAACGCCGCCATCTCCGCGGCTGCTTCCGGCATGCGGGCGCAGACGGTGCGCATGCGGATCGCGGCGGAAAACGTCGCCAACGCCAATTCGAGCGGCACCAACCCGAACGAAGATCCCTTCCGCCGGCGCATTCCGCTGCTGGAAAGCACCACGCTGGCTTCCGGCGCGCGCGGTGTGAACGTGAAGGGCGCGGTATTCGATATGAGCCAGTTCCGCGAGGAGTATAACCCATCTCACCCGGCGGCGGACGAGCGCGGCTATGTGCAGCTGCCGAATGTCGACACGCTGGTTGAGATGATGGACATGCGCGAGGCGACGCGCGCGTACGAAGCCAATTTGAACATGATCGAAGCCGCGCGCACGATGACGACGCGCGCGCTTGATCTGCTGCGGAGGTAACTAGATGGCCATCGATCCAGTCTCGGCAGCACGCGCCTATCAGCAAGCGGCGCAAGCGATGAATGGCGGCGGCGCGGCGCAAGGCGGCGACAGCGTCGACTTCGGCGGGTTGGTGCAGCAAGCGATCCGCCAAGCCGGCGAAAGCGCCAACGTCGCCGAGCAGCAAGGCATGGCGGTTGCGGCGGGCCAGGCTGACATTGTCGATGTGGTGACAGCGATCGCGGCGGCTGAGACTCAGCTGCAGACAGTGATCGCGGTGCGCGACCAAGTGATCTCTGCGTATCAAGAGATTCTGCGGATGCCGATCTAAGGCGCATTTCGCCTTTTTGTTGCATCACTCGGGAACCTCGCTCCGTAACTGACGTTCCACCGGCATCACATCTGGTGAACGGAGTATTTCCCATGCTTGGCTGGGCTATCGGCTTCTTTATCGCCGCGTTGGTCGCGGCCGTGTTTGGTTTTGGCGGCATCGCGTCCGCATTTACCGGCATCGCCATCATTCTCTTCTGGGTGTTCCTCGCCCTCTTCGTGCTTTCGCTGGTGTTTGGCCGGTTCGGCGGCGCGCATGCGGCGAGCCATGGCGGTTCGGGCCGCACGGCGGCGACGGTTGCACTGATCGCTGGCGTCGCGCTGCTCGTATACGCTTGGGTCGACAATGACATGTCGGCTGAGCGCGTCGGCGCGCAGATCGACCAGACGGCCGTGCAGGTCGCCGAAGGCACGAGCGACGCGCTTTCTGAAGGCGCGGACCGCGCTGAGAATCTTGTTCAAGATGCGAGCAGCGAAGTTCGCAACGACGCCGCCAATGGCTTGGACGAAGCGTCCGACAACGTCGATCCGGATAACAATCCGAACAACTAATTCTTCCCTCTGTACGATAGTGAACTTAGCCCGGGCCTCGCCCGGGCTTTTTCTTTTCGGAACGTTCCCGGTGGCGCGGGGTTGGATTCTCAGGAGATTCAAGTGGTTCGTCATCGCGCCGACATTGCCTGCCTTAATCGTCTCGCGACGATCTTGGTTGATGCGCGGCGCTTGTATGCGCGCGCGGCGCGGATTGCAGATGACGATCCAGCGGTTGTCGATCGCATCGAGCGCACGATGGCTGAGCGTGACCGGCTGCTGACTGAGATACGTTCGCTCATCGTCAGCTTGCGCGGCGAGCCGGGTAATGATGGCTCGATGCTCGGCGCAGCGCACATGGCGTTTCTCGATGTGCGCGCGATGTTCGATCGCGACGCGACAGCGGCGCTGGCCGAAGTGCAGCGTGGCGAGAAGTATTTGCGCGACGAGATTCGCAAGGCGATCCGCAATGATGAATTGAGCGCAGAGACGCGGGCCTTTCTGGGTTTGGCGCTTGATCGCATCGTCAATGGCGAGATGCGAATTGAGGGGAAGCTTGAGGAAGTCGAGCGCATCCCGCCGCAAACCAACGACCTGCACACGCCCCCGCCGCACGGATGAAATCGGCAATCGGCAGATCGGCAGTCGTGACTCATTGTCCGCTGCGAAACGGACCTACTGCCGACTGCCGGATTCCGACTGCCCCAACGGGAGAGCGGGACGCGCTTTGGCTGGCGCGCAAAAGGAATAGTGGGAAGAGCTAAAGCGCGTCCCGCGCGGAGCGTTTAGTGGCCGGCGAAAACGGTGGGCGTTCTAGTGCGCTTCGGGTGGCCATACGTTGATGCAGACTGGTTTGGTCTAACCGCCGGCGCGGTCTGCTCCCGCGTCCCGGCCCAGCGACGCTGGGTGTCCGACAGCGCCTTAGCGCCTCGTTTTCGTTCCCGGCCGACGCGCAGACGAAGCACCTAACTTCATCTGGAGCCTCCAGCTTTCACCGGAGCTGAGCCCTCTGCTGTCGCCAGTTTCGAGCCCATCGCGTTCGATCCGCGTCCCGGCTGCGTTTGGCTTGGTGTCGCGACAACCGCCTCCCTAGCCGAGATGCACGCATGATACGGCTGGTGTCGGAGGGGTAGGATAGATTTTTTACGCACCTAGGCCCTTCGGGAACCTTTCGGTTGCGCCACAATTACAGGTGGTTAATGATGACGGCCGGGAGGGTCACCCCGTGCCGTATGATGTATTCATCAGCTACGCGAGCAACGACCGTGAGAGCGCGTCGTCCTACGCGCAACTACTTCAATCGTTCGGCGTAACCACCTGGTACGACCAAAACGGCGGGACCGAAGAGCACATATTCAAGCAGATCGCGGACGCGCTTCGACAATCGAGCTTCGTTCTCTTGCTGTGGTCCAGACACGCTGCTGGATCGTCCTTCGTCGAGCGCGAGATTTTCCTGGCAGAAGAACTCGGCAAGAAAGTCATCCCGGTCAAATTGGACTCGCGTCCGCTCAGCGCTCAGATGCGGCTGATCCTCGCGAGGACGAAACTCATTGATGCCAGAACTCGCATCCCGCAGCGCGAACTTCTTGACGTCTGCGAGCGCATAAATCCACCCAAGTTGGTGGCTGGACCAGCATTCCTCTTTCTGAACATGAAGGGCGGTGTCGGTAAAACCACGCTCGCCGCCAACATCGGAGGCACACTACATGGTCCACCGTTCAACAAGAGCGTCTTACTGATCGACCTCGACGCGCAGGCCAATCTATCCAACTTGTTGCTGAATGAGAGCGAGTACGTCGAAGCCGTAAGCGCCGACAGGTCGGTGATTAGTTGCTTTGAGCAGAGCCAAGCAGACGGACATTCATCGCCTTCCGACAACCTCTTCGGCATTTCTTCGGACGCGATCGCTCCGAAACCTACGCAGCTTGCATACAATCTCCGAAATCCAATGACGGATCGCCGATTTGATCTAATTGTTGGTCAATTTGAACTCTTCAAATACTCACTATCTCGCAACTTCGCGCACCTCGCGCGTTGCGAGGAACGCTTCGCCGCCTTCGTCACGTGGGCTCGAAAACAATACGACGTTGTCATACTCGACGCTGCGCCTAGCAATTCCTTCGTGACTGAGTGCGCGATAAGAAGCGCAACCGACATCGTCGCGCCAACGACCCCGGACAAGTATGCACTTCGTGGAATCCAAGCCATCGGGAGATTGATGGACGAGGGAATGGAGCTTCAGAAGGCTCGACCAATTCACGTCTTACGAAACGCCGTGGGAAAGGACCCGGACACTCCAGAGCAAACGATCTGCGATGCATATCCTGTTGAGACCTTGGCATCTCGAATTCGAGGATCAACCTACATGCAGGTAAAGAATGCTGATCCAAGCATTCGAGTACGCGATCCCTTAGCAGAACTCGCATTCTTCAAAGCGCGCCGCGACATGAAGGAGGCACTGTCGAGCGTGTGCGACGAATTACTTCGTCGCTACGAGGCACAGAATCGAAATGAAACGACCAAAAAGGTTGCTTAAAGAATTGGTGAAAGCGACGGGCAATATATCCGTTGCTGAGCTGCGAGCTTTTATAGCTCACTACTCCCGCTTAGACGACTCAGCTTTGGCTGACGAGCTTGCGGGAGCGAAACAAGTGTTTCTCAAACTGGTACGGAAAGCACCGTCGCCGCCTGCCGGACTAAAGGCAAAGGAAGCGGTGCCTATCGTGCTCGCTTATGTTCGCGAGGAAAAGCACGCTGACGTTTCCCTGACAAAGGAAGAACGCGGCAGTTTCTCGGCAATGGTGGAAGCGCTAGATCGCCGCTTCGGCGACGGCTTCACAGAGCGCGTGATAAATGAGCTGAACGCACTGCCCAATGGCTCTCGGTCAATGCACTATCCGAAATAGCGCGCAAATTCGCGAATGTCCCGACGACTGCCGCCGAAGTTCGGGTGGATCGCGCTCGTTGAGCTCGTTGAGTTGCGCACTGCTCTAAACGCGCAAATGTGCGCGCTACTTCAGAGACAAATAAACCCAACCCGCCAGGAAAAATCCGAGCGCGGCGATCAGCGTGATGATGATCGGCGGCCAGATTGAGGGCGGGTTGGGCTTGCTGTTGTTGAACATCGCGCGTTGCCGCGCGAGCGTGCGCTACTTCTTCGCGCCCTTCTTGTCGTCGGCGTTCTTCTTGGGCTTACGCTTCTCTTTGTTCGACTTCATCTGACCTTTGGCCATGAGAATCCTCCGTCGGTTGGCGCGCGGATTCTCTCATGTTTCGGCGCGGGTGCAAGTGAGGTGCGGCGTGCGCGTATTGGCGATGGCGCTTCGTTCTGAACGCCCCCCTCTCCCTGCCCTCTCCCCGCGAGGGGGGAGAGGGTTCTGCCCTAGCTCGTTCCGCTTGCGGATTGCTTGGGAACGGGGGTGGGAATGCCTACGTTCGTTTTAGCCATGCTGCATTGGGCTAAGTCCTTCTCGGTCGTCGCCGTGATTGCGAGCTCTGTGGCGCTCGCGCTCTATCCCGCGCCGCTGGGCGCGCTCGCCGTGTTCATGACGGCGGTGTTCGTGACGCTCGCCATCCTCTCGCTGATCACCGGCGCGCTCGGCAAACGGCGCGACGGGTGGTCTTATTCGGCGACGCAGGCGGTGGCGTGCGTGGCGGTGATGGCGGGAGCGATCGTGTTCTTGACCAGCTGGATCGCGGGCGGCGCGACGCTGCCGTTCTGAGGGAAGAGTATGTCCCCCTCCCTAGCCCTCCCCCGCTTTGCGGGGCGAGGGAATTACGCGCGCTGTTCGTTTACGCCGCGGCCTAGGGCGAGCAACGCTGCGTTGGCGATGGCGTCGGCGTCGAGGCCGGCGGCGGCGTACATCGCTTCGGGCTTGTCCTGATCCTGGAAGATGTCGGGCAGCGTCAGCGTGCGGATCTTCACGCCGCGATCGAGCAAGCCGTCCTTCGACATGAAGTGCAACACGAAGGCGCCGAAGCCGCCCTCCGCGCCCTCTTCGATCGTCAGCAGCACTTCGTGCTCGCGCGCGAGGCGGCGGATGAGGTCCTCGTCGAGGGGCTTGGCAAAGCGCGCGTCGGCGAGCGTGGTGGAAAGCCCCATGGCGGCGAGCTTGTCGGCGGCCTTGTTGGCTTCAGACATGCGGGCGCCGAAGTTTAGCAGCGCGACGGACGTGCCTTCGCGCAGGATGCGGCCCTTGCCGATTTCGAGCGGCGTGTCGGCGTCAGCTTGCATCTCGCCGTCAGCGTCGCCGCGCGGATAGCGGAAGCAGCTGGGGCGATCGTCGATCACCGCGGCGGTGGCGACCATGCGGCTGAGCTCGTTGCCGTCAGCGGCGGCCATCACGATCATGCCGGGCAGCGCGCCCATGTAGCCGACATCGAAGCTGCCCGCGTGCGTGGGGCCGTCAGCGCCGACGAGGCCGGCGCGATCCATGGCGAAGCGCACGGGAAGTTTCTGGATGGCGACGTCGTGGACGACTTGGTCGTAACCGCGCTGCAGGAAGGTCGAGTAGATGGTGCAGAAGGGCTTCATGCCGTCGGCGGCTAAGCCCGCCGAGAACGTCACCGCATGCTGCTCGGCGATGCCGACATCGAACGTGCGCTCGGGGAATTTCGAACCGAACGTGTCGAGCCCGGTGCCGGACGGCATCGCCGCGGTGATGGCGACGATCTTCTCGTCCTTCTCCGCCTGGCGCACGAGCGCTTGTGCATAGACCTTGGTATAGCTCGGCGCGCTTGCGCCTTTGCTCTGCTCGCCGGTGACGACGTTGAACTTGGTGACGCCGTGATATTTGTCGGCGGCGTTTTCCGCCGGCGCGTAGCCCTTGCCCTTCTTGGTGACGACGTGGATCAGCACCGGCCGATCGTCGATCTCCTTGGCGTTGGCCAGCACGCGGCGCAGCACGTCGATGTCGTGGCCGTCGAAGGGGCCAAGATAGTGGAAGCCGAGTTCTTCGAAGAAGGTGCCGCCGGTCACCATGGTGCGGGCGTATTCTTCGGTCTTCTTGGCGATGTCGTGGATGGTTTCGCCGAGCGCTGAGGCGACGCCCTTCGCCGTCTTGCGAATGCGGCGGTAGGTCTTCGTGGCGGCGAGACGCGCGAGGTAGGTCGACATGCCGCCGACCGGGGGCGCGATCGACATGTCGTTATCGTTGAGGATCACGATGAGCCGCTTGGTCGTCTCGGCGGCGTTGTTCATGGCTTCGTACGCCATGCCCGCCGACATCGAGCCGTCGCCGATCACGGCGATCACGTGAGAAGCATCGCCGCGCTTATCGCGGGCGACGGCAAAGCCCAGGCCAGCGCTGATCGAGGTCGATGCGTGCGCGGCGCCGAAGGGGTCGTATTCGCTTTCGGCGCGCTTGGTGAAACCGGAAAGGCCTCCGCCCTGGCGGAGTGTGCGAATGCGGTCGCGCCGGCCGGTGAGGATTTTGTGCGGATACGCCTGATGGCCGACGTCCCAGATGATTTTGTCGGCGGGCGTTTCGAACACGTAGTGGAGCGCGACGGTAAGTTCGACGACGCCGAGGCCTGCGCCGAGATGGCCGCCGGTCTGCGATACCGCGCTGATGGTCTCGGCGCGCAGCTCATCACAAACCTGCTTGAGCTGGCTGCCTTCGAGCTTCCTGAGGTCCGCCGGAAACTTGATCTGGTCGAGCAGCGGAGTTTGCGGCGCCATCTAGTCCTCAGCCGTTGATTTGGACCAAAAGCGTACCCCTGTTCCGGGGGGAAAGCGACGCCTAGACCATGGCTGGAACATGGTTTTCCCGCCCCTTTTCGTGCGTCAGGTGGGCGCACACCGGCATGGCTTGGGTTATGGGTTAGGCGAATGAGCGTCGACCATCCCCGCACCCAAGACCGTGACCAAGCCCGCTTCGTGCGCCCGGCGCACCTGCCGGGGGTTGAGCTGGTTAGCGTGAGCTACCGGCGGCGGCGCTTTCCGGTGCACACGCATGCGGAATTTGTCGTCGGCTCTGTGGTTGGCGGGGCGGAGACGCTCGGCGTCGGCGGGCGCAGCTATATTGTCGGCGCTGGTGCGAGCTTGTTTCTGCATCCGGACGAGCCGCACGCGAACGCGACGATCGGTGACGATGCGCTGCAGTACCGCGTTTTCTATCTGACGGCCGCAAGCTTGGCGGAAACGTTGGGCGGGAAGTTGCCGGCGTTTGCGGCGCCGGTTTCGGATGCGGCGCACATGCATGAAACGCTGACGCGGGCGCACGTGGCGCTGTCGGGTGAAAGCGATACGCTGGAGCAGGAGAGCGCGTTTGCGGCGCTGGCGCAGAGTTTGATCGACGTGACAGCGCTGGAAGCGCGGGTGGCGGCGCGACCGAGCGTGCGTACGCGGCGAGTAAAGGCCTTCATCGATGAGCACTTCGCCGATGGGTTTGGGCTTGCGGCTTTGGCTGAAGTAGCCGGCATGAGCAGCGTGCATACGCTGCGCACGTTCAAACAAGAGGTGGGTGTGACGCCGCTAGCTTACCGCAATCAGGTGCGGCTTGCGGAGGCTCGGCGGCTGCTGCGCGGGGGCTGTGCGGTGGCGGAGACAGCGGCGGCAGTGGGCTTCGTGGATCAGAGCCATCTGAACCGGCAGTTCCAACGGGTCGTCGGCGTTTCGCCTGCCCGCTACGCACGGCAATAACGTACAATCCCGTGAGTCCGGAGCAGGCGATGGTGGGCCCACCTACCTTCGGAGCTTTCATGCGCCCCGTTCTCCTTGCTTTGGCCTTTCTGCTGAGCGCCGGGCCTGCCCTGGCGCAAACGCCGCGCGCGCGGATCGAAGCGGTACTGGCGCCTGACACCGAGCAAGCGGTGATCAATGGCGGCGTGCTGGCCGTTTCTAATGGGCGTGTGGTGTATCGCGGCGCCGCGGGGTTTGCGGACTTTGCGGCACTGCGGCGCGTGCGTGTCGATGACGTGTTTCAGGTCGCTTCGATGGCGAAGCCGTTCACGTCGACGGCAGTGTTGCAGCTGCGCGATCGCGGGTTGCTGCGCCTCGATGATCGCGTGAGCCAGCACCTGGAGGGATTTCCGTTCGAGACGATCACGATTCGGCATCTGCTGACCCATACGAGCGGCTTGCCGGATCTGGAGCTGTTCGAGGCAATGATCGCGGCTGATCCTGATCACGTCGTGAGCGGGGACGATCTTATGCCGGCTCTGCGCGCATGGGACCGGCCGCTGGCATTCGAAGCGGGCGCGCAGTTTCGATACTCCAACACGAACTATCAGTTGCTGGCGCTGATCGTGTCGCGGGTTTCGGGAGAGCAGTTTGGATATTATGTGCGCGATCACATCTTCCGGCCAGCCGCGATGCGGCACTCTTACGTGCTGGGCACGCTGCCGATGTCGAGGACGCGGGCGCCGGTGCTGAACCAGAGCTTTGCGACCATGTATGCGGAGACGCCAGAGGACGTGAGCAATATTCGCGTCAACGATCCGCGCATGATGCACCGCCTCCGGTACGAAACTTTCAATCTTGGTTCGACTTTGGGCGACCAGAACGTCTTCACGACCTTGGACGATCTCCGCCGCTTCGATGCCGCTCTCCGCTCGGGCCGCGTGCTTTCGCTGGCGACGCAGGCGGAGGCGTATGCGCCTGTACAGTTGAATGACGGGACGGAGTACCGCGAGAGCGAAGTCTATGTCGCGTATGGCGTGCCCTGCTCGTACGGGATGGGCTGGGAGACGTGCGTGCATCCCAGATTTGGGCACTTGGTTGGGCACGTGGGATACAATCGCGGCATTGCGACGATGTTCTATCGCAATCTCGATCGCGGACAGATGATTGCGGCGTTCGATGACGCGGATTATGGCGAGTTCGCGCAAAAGACGGCGTCGATTGCGAATGCGTTGAATGGTGAGGCGGCGGTTGAGTTTTCGCGCACGCGTTCGCTGACGCGGACCTATGGACATGTGCTGGTGCGCGACGGCGCGAACGCGGCGCGAGCGTTCTTTGATGAACGGCGCAATGACACCGCGGCGTGGACGTACACGCCGCGTGGTTTGAACCAGCTTGGCTATGATCTGCTGCGCAACAACCATGAAGAGCTTGCGCTGGCGCCGTTCCGCTTGAACGTAGAGCTCAATCCTGAGCACGCGGGCTATTGGGATAGTCTTGGCGAAGGATTGGCGGCGAATGGCATGCGCGATGACGCAATCGCCGCCTATCGGCGCTCGCTTGAGCTTAATCCCAACAATGACAGTGGCCGCGAGGCGTTAGCCCAGCTTGAGGCGCCGCACTAGAACGACAGCACCAAGCCATCGCGCGGCGGAACGTCGCCAGCCGCGAGTTTAGCCCACGCAGCTTGGATGGCGTCGGCGCCTTGGATGCGCTTCACCTCTACGAAAGTGTGTGAAGCGGAATAAAAGGCGCGCAGATCGCGGCCCATGGCGGGCATCAGCGCCGGATCAGCTTTGAGGCGTTCAGCGGCGTAGGTGGGGACGAAGAAGAATTCTGGTTTGGGTCCGGGCAGCGTCGCGCCGGCGCGTTCGCTCGCCCAATCGGTCACGCCGATGATGATGCTGCGCGTGAGCGTTCTGCCGAGCGTAGAGTGGACGCTGGCGTTGAGTTCGGCGCGGCCGAGGAAATCGACGTAGGTCGCTGGCGCTTCGACCTTGAGCGACGCCGCATCGTTGTAGAGCACGACGTGATGATAGAGGCCGCTCTCGCGAACGTACGCCTCGTTGCCGGGCGACGTGAGGCCGATGAGCTCGACGTCGCCGAGCTTGCGTAATTGGTGCGCGGTGGCGAGTGCCGTTTTTGACGACGCGCTGGAGAGCACGACAGTCTTCGCCGCGCCTTGCTTGATGAAGTCCGCCGCCCACCAGCCGGTGCCATAGAGCGGGCGGAAGAGCGTTTGTTCGGCTTCGTGTGTGGCGTCGTAGGCCGGGTCGACGGTGACGTCGGTGTAGACGTTGTAGAGCGCTGCCTTTGCGGCACGATGTGGTGCGGTGTCGATGAAGCCTGTCGCGGTTTTGCGCGGGATCACATCCAGCGTTTCGGCGAGCGGATAGTAGCCGTAATAGCGCGCGCCGGCGGCGATATCGGGTGCATTGGATTCAACGACCGTCGCGAAGCCCCAGACGGGAACCTTGCCCCAGCCTTCGGGGGCCGGGAAGAAATCCCAATAGCCCAGCATACCCTCGCCCATGGCGGCGTAGGTGACGTTGTTGGAGGTCAGCGCGAAGAGTTCGAGCTTGAGACGCGCGGCGCCGGGCGCGAGCGGCGCTTGGGACACGTCCACAAATTCGGTGGTGCGGATGTCGCGCTTGCTGATGTGAAGTTCGCGCATGGGAGCCTCCTGCCCCATGCGGTAGCGCGCCGTGCGGTCACAGTCACGCATGCCGTCGCGGGAATTCGTTCCTTACGTCGCAGACGGGTTGGCGGCGCTGCCCGGATCGCTAGTGTTGGCGCACGAATGGGGATCTTGAGCATGATCAGACTGAGCGCTTGCCTGGCGGCATTGGCTTTCGCGGCGAGCTGCGCCTCGCCGCGAGCCGCAACAAGCGAAGCGCCGAGTGCACCGGCGGCGCAGCAAGCCGCCGCTGATCCGTATCTCTGGCTTGAGGAAGTCGAAGGCGAGCGCGCGCTGGCGTGGGTGCATGAGCAGAACAACCGCTCGCTGCCCGTGCTCGAAAACGACCCGCGCTATACGGCGCGGCTGCAAGCGGCGCTTGAAGTGGCGCAGAGCCGCGATCGCCTACCGCTCGGCCAAATCCGCGGCGGCAATCTCTACAATTTCTGGCAGGACCCCGATCACGTGCGCGGTATCCTGCGGCGTGCGCCGCTCGCCGGGTACGCCGCAAACAATCCGCGCTGGGAAACCGTGCTCGACATCGACGCGCTTGCGCGCACTGAGAACGCGAACTGGGTTTATCAAGGCGCGAACTGCTATCCGAGCGGCGTGCGTTGCATGCTCTCGCTCTCGAACGGCGGCCTCGACGCGTCAACCGATCGCGAGTTCGATCTGAGCACGCGGCAATTCGTCGAAGGCGGCTTCGTCGTGCCTGAGGCGAAGTCAAACCTCGGCTGGCTCGACCGTGACACGTTGCTTGTGGCGACGAACTGGGGCGAAGGCTCGCTGACGGAGTCGGGCTATCCCTTCATCCTCAAAGCTTGGCGGCGCGGCACGCCGCTTTCGAGCGCTACGGAAATCATGCGCGGCGAGCGCACGGACGTGTCGGTCGCGGTCGCCACGTTCGAGTACGAGAGCAACGATCACATCGCCATCGCCGTCGAAGCGGAGACGTTCTTCGAAACGGTGTATTCGCTGATCACGCCGCAAGGCCCGCAGCGGCTGACGTTACCACGCAAATCCTCGATCCGCGACTTCTTCCATGACCGGCTGATCGTGACGATCGAAGAAGCTTGGACGATCGGCGGGCGCACGTATCCAAACGGCTCACTGCTGGCGATCCCGGTGGCGTCGGCGACGAACGCAGCGCCCGCGATCGAAGTGATCTTTAGCCCAAGCGCACGGCAATCGATCGAAGAAGTGCAAGCCACGCGCGATAGCGTGCTGGTGGCGGGCTTCGACAATGTGCGCGGTCGCCTGCAGCGCTTCACGTTCGCCAATGGCCGCTGGAGCGGTGCGCAGATCCAGGTGCCGCCGACGGGCGTCGTGCACATCGCCGGCGCTTCGACCAGCGACGCGCGCGCGTTCGCGACGTTCGAAGATTTCCTGACGCCGTCGACGCTCTATGCGCTCAATGGCACGCGGACGCGCACGGTGCGTTCGCTGCCGGCGCAGTTCGACGCGTCGCCCTATGTGACGGAGCAATTCGAGGCGACGAGTGCTGACGGGGCGCGCGTGCCCTACTTCGTCGTGCGCCGTCGCGACATGCAGATGAACGGACAGAACCCGACGCTGCTCTACGCCTACGGCGGTTTCCAGCTCTCGCAGACGCCGAGCTACAACGCCTATATCGGCCGCCTCTGGCTCGATCGGGGCGGCACCTACGTACTCGCCAACATCCGCGGCGGCGGCGAGTTCGGTCCCGCATGGCACGACGCCGGCCTGCTCACCAATCGCCAGCGCATCTATGACGACTTTTATGCAGTCGAACGCGATCTGGTGACGCGCAACATCACCTCACCGCGACGCCTTGGCATTTCCGGCCGCTCAAACGGCGGCTTGCTGATGGGTGTGATGCTCAATCAGCACCCAGAGATGGTCAACGCCGCGGTGATCGGCTCGCCGCTACTGGACATGATCCGCTACGATCAATTGCTCGCGGGCGCGTCTTGGGTTGGCGAATACGGCTCGCCGTCGATCCCAGAGCAGCGCGCGTTCCTCGATCAGATCACGCCGTACCAGAACCTGCGCCCAGGCGAGAACTTCCCGGTCGTGTTCATCTACACGTCGACGAAAGACGATCGCGTCCATCCCGGCCATGCCCGCAAATACGGCGCGCGTCTTACCGAACTCGGCGTGCCGTATCTCTATTACGAGAACACCGATGGCGGCCACCAAGCCAACGCTAACCTGCGCGAAGCGGCGCGGCGGCGGACGCTTGAATATATGTATCTGACGCAGCGGCTGATGGACTGAACGCCAGTTTCACGAACACGCTTTGACAAGGCGGGCTGAAGCTCTAGCTTCGGTCCGCCTTCGATTGCTTTGGCTCCGGTTCGCTGAATCCGGGCTGGCGCGCACCCTTTGGGCCCGCGTGTTCCGCATTCGAGGGTCGAGGCTGTAGCTCAGGGGTAGAGCACCCGAGTGTGTCGGGAGGTCGGCGGTTCGAATCCGTTCAGCTTCTCCATCTGTAGCTCAGTGGGTAGAGCACAAGACTGTTAATCTTGGGGTCGAAGGTTCGAATCCTTCCTCATGTTCGTCTGAACAACGAACTTCGAATGACGGGGAGCCGGTCGCTTCCCAGCTGTGCGCAGGCGAAAGCTTGCACACGGCAGCACCACGAAGACTTTGCGCCAGCGCGGATACCGCCGGTGCGCAAGCTTCGCGCGCCGGGCGCCGGCGCCGCACGCTTCGGCGGGCGGCGGACGCAACCCGGGCCGAGCGGAGCACGCGCACCAGCTCAAGCGCCGGCCCGCCTCCTTGGTGTGGGCCAGTGACCGGCGACCTATCGCCCGATAGGCTAAGCTGAAAAACGTTGGTGTGTTGGGATGTTTGATTTTGTACGGATCGTCGCTGACGACGAACGCGGCTTGCTCTCCCGCGATGGCAAGCTCGTACGCCTGATCCAGCCGGGCAAGTTCAAGATTTTCAATTGGGGCGATCACTACTCGGCTGAGGTCGTGAAGGTGGTGCGCACCGAACTTCCGATAGAACGCGCGCGACTCATTCAGCGCGCCATTCCGGAAGCGGCGGACGCAATCAAGATCGTCCAGACCGATACGAACGAAGTCGCCATCGTCTCGCTCGATGGCGAGCCGAAGCATGTAATCCTGCCGAACTCGGCGCGTGCGTTTTGGTCAGCGGTGACGGATGTCTCGGTCGAGCGCATCGATACGAGCGTGCAGCTGCGGGTGGATCGGCGGTACCTCGACAAGATCGACGTTGCGCGGACGACGGCAATCGTAGCCGCGGTCGTGGAATCGTATGAAGCAGCGCTTCTCGTTGTCGATGGCGAAGTGAAGGAGCGTCTGAAGCCCGGCCGGCATGCGTTCTGGGCGGTGGGCCGCACCGTACGCATCGCCAAGATCGATCTCCGCCCAACGCCGCTTGAGGTCACGGCGCAGGAAATTCTGACCAAGGACCGCGTCGCCATTCGCGTGACACTGACGGCGTTCTATCGCGTCACTGACCCGGAGAAGGCGGTGCTCGCGAGCGCCGATCTCGGCAACACTATCTATCGCCTGGTGCAGTTCGCTATCCGCGAAGCGGTGGCGACGCGGACGTTGGATGAGATTCTGGCCGCCCGCGATTCCATCGATACTGAAGTGCGCACGTTCGTTGCCGGGCGCGTGGCGGCACTGGGCGCCGAGATCGGTGAGATCGGCGTGAAAGACGTCATTCTTCCAGGCGACATTCGCGAATTGCTGAACAAGGTTGTCGAAGCCGAGCGCGTGGCGAAAGCGAACCTCATCCGCCGTCAGGAAGAAACGGCAGCGACACGCTCGTTGCTGAACACCGCGCGACTGATGGAAGACAATCCGCTGCTGTTGCGGCTGAAAGAGCTCGAAGCGTTGGAGCGATTGGTCGAGAAGGTCGGGCGCATCGATCTGCACGCGGGCGAAGGCGCGGGCGGGTTACAGGCCCTGCTCTCCAATCTCTATCGGCTCGACAATGGCGATGGTGGGAAGAAGGCGTAAACGCCTAGTATCGCCGGCTGACGATGAAATCGACGGCGTCGAGCAACACACGCGCACGCATGCCGAAAATCGCGAGGTGGTTCTTGGCTTGAGTCGCCAACATGCCGACACGCTCGCGCGTCGCTTCTGTGCCGAGCACGGTGACGAAGTTGACCTTGCCGCGATCCTTGTCCTTGCCGACCGCTTTGCCGGTGTCGCGGATGACGCCCTCGGCGTCCAAGAGATCGTCGACCATCTGGAAGGCCAGGCCGACATCGTGTGCGTAGCGCGAGAGCGCGGTCTTCTCGGCCTCGGACGCACAACCGATCGTCGCGCCAGCTTCCACAGCGAAGCTGATCAGCGCGCCAGTCTTCTGGCGGTTCATGCGTGTGACAGCGATCAGGTCGGAGCCGATCTCGGCGCCTTCCATGTCGGCAGCCTGCCCCGCCACCATGCCGACCGCACCCGCTGCCTTGGCGAGACCGGCAATCAGTTTGCAGCGCATCTGCGGATCGGAGTGCGTTGCAGGATCGGCGAGTAGTTCGAAGGCGAACGTCAGCAGCGCGTCGCCAGCAAGCAGCGCGGTGGCTTCATCATACTGGCGGTGCAGCGTAGGCCGGCCACGGCGGAGGTCGTCATCATCCATGCACGGCAGGTCGTCATGGATCAGCGAATAGGTGTGGACACATTCGATAGCGCAGGCGGTGCGCAGCAGCGAACCCTCGTCGGCGTCGAAGATGCGGCCAGCCTCGAGGGTGAAAAAGGGCCGGAGCCGTTTTCCGCCACTCAACGCTGAGTAGCGGATTGCACCTAGGAGCCGCCCCTCCGGTCCCTGCTCGCGGGGGAGCAGGCCGTCGAGGGCGGTGTTGATCCGCTCAGCGGTTTCCTTGAGGCGTGCTTCAAGCTGGGACATGCGCGCCTCCCCTAACAGAGAAGCCGCTTCGCGCAAGCGCCGGGGCTCCCCTGGCGGGTGTAAACGGTGGCGCTGCGCCATCGCCCTTTAAACAGACACATATCCGGGGCAGGATATGCCCTAAGGGGGCAGAATGCGCCCGGTGCAGTCCTTGCAGGCGGCGCCGGGGCGTTAGGTTCCTCTTGGTCGTGAGAGTGGGGAAATTTGCATGCCGTCTGTGGTGATTATCCACGCCGCGGAAGACACGCTGCCGGCCCGGGCCCTGGCTGAGAAGCTCCGCCAAGCCCAGGTCCAGGTCGTTCTTGAGAAGCCCCCGGGCGAGGAGCTACGCGCGGCTATTAAGGGCGCGCCGGTCACCATTGCGCTCTGGTCGCCCCGCTCCACCGCCAACGCTGAGCTGGCCGAGGAAGTCAAATTCGCGCGCGGCAAGAGCGCCATCTTCCATGCCATCATGCAGAGCGCCCAGGCGCCGGACCAATTTCGCAGCGAGAAGCAGGTGAACCTGACTGGCTGGCGCGGCGAGGACGAATTCGCGCCATGGCGTGAGTTGGCGAAACTGGTGACGGACAAAGCCGGCGTCGCGCCGCTGCCGCCGCCGGCGCCGAAACCGGCCTCCGGCTTTTTCCAACCTGGCCGCGTCGGTCCAGGCGGCGCCCAGCCGGCGCCGGCGCCAGGCGCACGTCCGCAGCAACAACAACAGCGTGCGCCCCAGCCGCAACGCCAACAGGCAGCGCCGCAGCGCCAGCAACAGTCACCGCCACCGCGCAACATTCCGCAACACGCCGAAGAGCCCAAGAAGGGCGGCGGCATGGTTGTCATCGCAGCGATCGTTTTCGTCGTGGTCGCTGCACTGGGCGGCGGCGGCTATTGGTTCATGACGCAGAACAGCGCGCAGGCGACGTCTGCAACGTGGGACGCGGTCTCGCGCGATGACGCAGATGCGCTCCGCGCGTTCCTCTCGGGCGATCCTGGCGACTATCGCGACGAAGCGGAGACCGCGCTCGCCTCGCTCGAGGCTCGCTCCTACGAGTCCGCTACCAGTTCCAACACGATCGAAGCCTACGAAGCGTTCTTGAACGACTTCCCGGAAAGCGATCACGCAATGCGCGCCCGCGGCCGCATCGCCGAACTACGCGCCGCACTTCCCGCCACGCCGGAAGCGACCGAAGAAGTTCCGCTCGCGCCGGAAACCGATCCGGACCTCCTGCCGCCGGGCACGACAACTACGGCGCCGGACACGACCGGCGGCCCAGCGCAAATCACGCCGCAGTCCGAAGAGCCGACTCAGCCGCCGCCGGACGCGCCGACCAACTGATCTAAAAAGCAAAAAAGGGCGCGGAGTGATCCGCGCCCTTTCCATATGAACTGCTGTGCAGTTCCTCTCATCACAAAGATGGGCGCGACGGCGCACAACAACAAGACTGACGCTGAAGCACCGATTCCGTTAGAACGCGCCCTCTCGACAAAGCGCGTGATCTTTTGGCGCGGCAGTGCGTTACGCCCAGGACCTATCCCATGGCAGAACCAGGCGCATCCGCAGGGCGCAAACCAAACGCGCGTATGGACCTTACTGAAGGTCCGATCTCGCGCACGCTGCTCCTGTTCTCGCTGCCCGTTCTGGGTTCCAGCGTGCTGCAGTCGATCAATGCATCGATCAATGCGATTTGGGTCGGGCGATTGCTCGGCGAGAACGCGCTGACTGCGACGGCTAACGCCACGCTCATACTGCTCATCACGCTGGGCGTGATGTTCGGCACTGGCATGGCGAGCACCATTCTGGTTGGCCAAGCGATCGGCGCGAAAGACTTGCCGCGCGCGAAGAAGGTCGTCGGCACGGGTGCTGCGTTCTTCCTACTGACTTCGGTGGCGATGGCGATCATCGGCTTCGCCATCACCGAACAAGTTCTAAAGTGGATGGGAACGCCAGCGGAGGCGCGCGGCCTTGCAGAGGACTATCTGCGCGTCGTTTTCCTCGCCGTGCCGTTCATGTGCTTCTTTGCGTACATCGTGATGGTGCAACGCGGCGTCGGCGACGCAAAGACGCCATTTCGCTTCATGGCGCTCGCAGCCATCCTCGACATCATCCTCAACCCGCTGCTGATTATGGGATGGGGTCCCTTCCCACAAATGGGCATCGCGGGATCGGCAACCTCCATGCTGCTGTCGCAAGCGATCGGGCTCGCCTCGATGCTGGCTTACCTCTACTGGCGCAAAGCCGATCTGCGGCTCACCGGCAACGAGCTGAATTATCTGAAGCCAGATGGCGCCATCGTGCGCACGATCATCACCAAAGGCTTGCCGATGGGCGCGCAGATGCTGGTGATCTCATCGTCAGCGATCATGATGATGTCGATGATCAACGCGTATGGCGCACAGACGGCAGCGGCCTACGCGGTGGCGGTGCAGGTCTGGACCTACGTGCAGATGCCGGCGATGGCGATCGGTGCAGCGGTCTCCTCCATGGCGGCGCAGAATGTCGGCGCAAAGAAATGGGATCGCGTTGAGCGCAGCGCGCAATCCGGAGTGCTGATCAATGTGCTGCTGACGGGCAGTATGGTCGCGCTCCTGTACATCCTGGATCCGTTCATCGTCGAGCTCTTCCTTCCGGGCCAAACGGCCTCGGTGGCGATTGCCGAACACATCAACAATGTGGCGCTGTGGAGCTTCATTCTGTTTGGTGTGACGTTTGTGCTGTTTGGCGTTGTGCGTGCGACTGGTGCGGTGAATCCGCCGCTCGTCATTTTGTTTGTTTCGCTGCTCGGCGTGCGCATCGGCTTTGCGAAGCTGTTCGAACCGACGCTTGGGGCGGACGCAATCTGGTGGAGCTTCCCGGTCGGCTCCGCGGTCGCTGCGACGTTGGCGTATTGCTATTACCGCTGGGGCGGGTGGCGCAAAGCGCGCATGGGTCCGGCCACGCCTCCCGCGCGCGAAGTCGAGGATGCGCCGGACACTGGCGTTGCTACGCCGGCAATCGATGCGAAGGTTGCGAACGAAGAGGCGCCGGAGCTTTCAGCTGAAGCGCCAGCCAAGACCAGCTGAGCAAGCAAAAGGGCGCGGAGTGATCCGCGCCCTTTCTTCAATTCAACTGCTTCGAAGCTCAGTACATCCGCCCGCCTTCAAGCGCGGGGCGATCGATGTCGAGCAGCACGACGTTGCCGTTGCGATCCGGGAAGCCGAGGCAGAGCACTTCGCTCATGAACTTGCCGATCTGCTTCGGTTCGAAATTCACCACAGCCGCGACGCGGCGGCCGATGAGTTCGCCGATGTCATAGTTTTGGGTGACTTGCGCGCTCGACTTCTTGACGCCGAGCGGATCGCCGAAATCGATCCAGAGCTGGTAGGCGGCTTTCTTCGCCTCGTCGAACACCTTCACATCGATGATGGTGCCCAGGCGGATGTCCACCTTCAGAAAATCGTCGAAGGAAATGATCGGCAGGCGCGCATTGCTTAGCGGGTCGTCGGCCATTTGATTTCTTTCTCTCCCTATTGCCCGATCTTTGCGGGCTCTGTGCGCGGGCCTTCGGGACCCATCACGATTTGATCGACTTCAAGCTGGGCGTCTTTCAGCTGGCCCTCGCAGCGCGCTTTGAGCGCGGCGCCGCGCTTATAGATCCGAATCGAATCCGCCAGCGGAACGTCGCCACGCTCAAGGTGGGCGACGATTTTCTCCAATTCGCTCAAGGAGTCCTCGAACGAGAGGGTGGCAGGGTCTTTTTGATCCGGCGTCATGTTTACAGGAAGGTATGTGCTCCCCTGCGTTAAGGGAATAGGCGTTCGGGCTAATCCCTAACGGGCCCGCCCGGGTCTATCACTTCACTTTCTCGTAGCGGCGATAGCTCCAATACTTGTCGCCGCCGTCCTCGACCTCGCGCCAGCCCTGGGAGCGGAGGATCGGGCGCATCATCCGGTTGAACCAGCCGTGGGCGCACAGGAGCACGTTCTGCCCTCGGAGCGCTTGGGCGGTCAGGGTGGCGACTGCGGCCTCGGCGCGGACCTCGGACTGCTGGCGCGTCTCGCCGTCTTCGTGACGGCCAATCCACCAAGCGGCGCGGGACCAGACACCCCAGGCGCGCGGTGAGCGTTTTCCCCAAACCGGCGGCGGCGGCAGCGGCGCTTCGACGAAAACTGGATCGGTGATGATGTCACGACCGCCCGCCACCATTTGCGCGGTGTGAATGGCGCGCGGCAGCGTCGAGGCGAAAATCACGTCGCTGGCTTCGGCCAGACGCTTCAGCTTTTCCGGTGGTTTTTCGTCGGGATGCAAACGGGCTAGATCGTAGCCAGCCCACCACTCGCGATAGCCGTGGTGATCGATACGAACTTTGCGGTTCGCGTGCGGCTGGCCGTGCCGCGCGATAACGATCGTTCCGATCCGCGTGGCTAAACGGCGATCTAGCGTCTCACTGGGCGCCATGGTCGTCGTCATTCTGACCTTTCGCGCGAACCGACGCCCTCTCCCCTTGAGCGGGTCTTAGTCGCGCTGAAGCGCCGCCAGATAAGCCACTGCCGATCCAGCGAGCGCGCCCAAGTCGTAGCCGCCCTCCAGAGTCGAGACAAGCTTACCCTTGCAGTGCCGTAATGCGAGTTCCTTCAGGCGTTGCCCCGCCCAGGCGAAATCTTCAGTTTCAAGCGCCATTTGCGCGAGCGGATCGGCCTTGTGAGCATCGAAGCCAGCCGAAACGAGGATCAAATCGGGAGCGAATGCATCGAGTGCGGGAAGCACGCGCGTTTCCATGGCGCGCCGCCATTCAGCGCTCGCGGCGCCCGCCGGCAGCGGTGCGTTGACGACGTTATGATTGACGCCGGTTTCCGATACCGCACCGGTGCCTGGGTAAAGTGGCGCCTGGTGCGTGGACGCGAACATCAAACGCGGTTCGCGTTCGGCGATGGTTTGCGTGCCGTTGCCGTGGTGCACGTCGAAATCGATGACGGCGACTTTGCTCAAGCCGTGCGCATCCAGCGCATGCATCGCGGCGATGGCGACATTGTTGAAAATGCAAAATCCCATCGGCGCCATCGGCTCGGCGTGATGGCCCGGCGGACGCACGGCGCAGAACGCCATCTCGTCTTCACCATTCATCACTGCATCGACAGCGGCGACGCATGCGCCGGCGGCGCGATAGATGGCTTCGCGTGAACCTGCGGAGATGTAGGTGTCTGGATCGAGCCGCACTCGCGCTTCTGCTGTCTCAGCAAACGCGGGCTCCAACGCTTCGATGTACGCGTGAGGATGAACGCGCGCGATCGCGTTCTTTTCCGCACGCGGCGCCTCGCGGCGATCGAGATCGGCATCGGCAAGTGCGTCGAGCACAGCTTGCAGCCGGCCTGGATGTTCGGCGTGACCGCCCGGCGGTTCGTGGCGGAGCATGGATGGATGAGTGAAGAGCAGCATGCGCCAGATGTAGCGCATCGCGGCCAGAAAACATCAAGGGCGCATCCGAAGCTGCGCCCTTTGAGGTCAAAGCAAAAATGAACGGGTGGCCAGAAGCCGGGTCAGTGAGAAAGGCTTGAGCAACCAGGCGAAGAAATGACTGAGCATCGAATCCTCCCAAGGAGATGCGGGCGGACGATGCGACTCCGGTTCTGAATGGTGCGCAAGAGCGCGTTCAGGTGGGATTTAGGTGCGGCGCGCGTTCCCGCGCCGGCGCGGCCGCCCGGCGTGCGCATTGCTCGGCTTCGTTTATGGCGGCGCAAAGGGCCTCGTCCGTGGGCGGTGCGGCCAGTACGGCGTCAGCGCCCGCGAAGCGCCCGAGCGTCATCGGGATGGCGCTCATCGCGTCGGGCGACAGCGCGATGATTACAAGCTGCGGATCGTCGCGGCGCAGCCGGCGGATCAGCTTCAGCCCCTTCACGTCAGGCAGCGCCAAATCGAGCACGACGACCTTCAAGTGAACCTGGTCCGCGATGAATTGGCCAAGCTTGCCGCATCCTGTTTCGTGCGTGACGAAACCCATCGCCCGCAGCAGCGAGGCAACGCGCTCGCGCGCTTCATCAGCGGGCTCGATAACACAAGCAGCGCCGCGCATTGGCAGCCGCTCTTCCTGGCGGCGCGTGCGGGCAGACCATTCAGGCGAAGCCGACATTACGCATCTCCACATCCTCTAACGGTCAAGTTGCAGTTTCGATCCGCGAGAAAGATGCTCAACGCGTGGCAACCATGTTGCGAAAAGAAGAAGGGCGCGGAGCTCTCGCATCCGCGCCCTTCTCTGATCCGCACCTGAAATCGTTCGCGGGAGCTACGCAACGATTTGGGCGGCTTGGCTCATCATGGCCATCGCGATCGGCGCGAACACGGCGCACGCAGCGATGATGGCGTAGAACTTGGTCATCTGAGTTTCCTTCTGAAATTCGGTCGGTTGATTAGGCGACGATCTGCGCGGCTTGGTTCAGCGTAGCGTACGCGAGCGGCGCGAGCAGAAGGGCGGCTAGGATCAGGCTGTAGAGTTTGTTGGTGCGGGTCATTGTCTTGCTCCAGGCGTCTCGTGTTTCGATGAGAAGAAGGTAATCGCTTGGTCACCCTGCCGCTGTGACATCCGTCACACCGTGGAGGATGACCGCGATCAGCCCGGCGATGGCGCAGGCAAACAAGAGCACAGCGAGGATTTGGCGGATCGACATGGCCGGGATGTAGGGCTGGCGGCCCCGCCTCTCTGTGCCCGCGATCACACCTCCGGCGGCGAGGGGCTGTCGTTCGCCCGCCTCCGATGGCTGCTTGCAGCATTGGTCTTGTTTTCTGGCCCCGCAAATCCGCTAAACCGGCCGAGTTCCAAAGGATCAGGCCGATGAAATTCCGTCCGTTCTTTCTTGCCGCCGCCCTGCTGGCGGTAGCGCCCGCCGCGCAGGCGCAACGTCAGTGGTTTGACGGCGGCCCGACGCCGCTTCGGTACGAGATTTCGGTGACGCCAGACGTGAACGCCGCGACCTTCAGCGGCGAGACGACGATCACGATCGAGAACACCGAGGCGGTCACCACCGTCACGATGAACGCGCTCGATCTCACGGTGCAGCGCGCGAGCATCGACAATGCGCAAGCGCGCGCCCTCGTGAACGCGGACGCGCAAACGCTGACCCTCATACCGCGCCGCGCACTACAGCCGGGCCGGCACACGATACGCATCGCCTATCGCGGCAAGATCTACGACGACGCCTACGGCCTCTTCCGCGTCGAAAATCAGGACGATGGCCAAACCAAGCGCGCGATGGCGACGCAATTCGAACCGGGCGATGCCCGCCGCTTCGCGCCGATGTGGGATCAGCCCAACCGCCGCGCCGTTTTCTCACTGACGGTGACGGCGCCTAGTGATCAGTTCGTGGTCGGCAATATGCCGGTTGAGCAAGCCACGCGCGTCGGCGGCAATCGCACGCGCACGCGTTTTGCCGATACGCCTTCCATGCCGAGCTATCTGCTCTTCCTTGCTGTCGGCGACTTTGAGCGGGTGACGCGTAATGTGAATGGCGTAGAACTCGGCGTCGTGATGCGCCGCGGCGAAGGCCATCGCGCCATCGAGGCGCTCGACGCCGGCGAGCAATCGCTCAACTACTTCACTGAGTATTTCGGCATCCCCTATCCACTCCCGAAACTCGACATGATTGGCGTGCCGGGCGCGGGTGGTTTTGGCGCCATGGAGAACTGGGGCGCCATTCTCTATTTCGACCAGTATCTGCTGGTCGACGAGAATTCGAGCGCGGCCGAGCGGCAGAACGTGTTCGGCATCGTCGCACACGAGATCGCGCACCAATGGTTCGGCAATCTCGTCACCATGAATTGGTGGGACGATCTTTGGCTCAACGAAGGTTTCGCGTCGTGGATGGCCGCGAAGGCTACTGAACGGGTCCATCCGGATTGGAATCCGTGGATGGCGCAGCTGACGGACGGCACGGCCACAGCTATGGCGCTCGATGCGCGCGAAGGCACGCACCCGATCGTGCAGCCGGTCAACACGATCGACGAAGCCAGTCTCGCGTTCGACACGATCACCTACGAAAAGGGCCTCGCCGTTATCCGCATGCTTGAGGCGTATGTGGGCGAAGAGGACTTCCGCACCGGCGTGCGCAACTACATCAACAGCCGCCGCTACGGGAACGCGCGCACGGAAGACTTGTGGTCCGCGGTGCAAGCGGCGTCAGGCAAGCCTGTTCTGGAGATCGCGCGCAGCTTCACCGGGCAACCTGGCTTCCCGCTACTCACGGCGAATGCGCCAGCATGCCGTCGCGGCCAGCAAATGGATGTGGCGCTGACACAGCGCCGCTTCGCCATGGATGACGCCGCGCGCACACAAGAAAGCTGGGACGTGCCGGTCGTGGTGCGCCAGCTGAACGGTCAACCCACGCGCATCGTCATGGAAGGCAATGCGCAAGTGGCGCTGCCGTGCGGCGCTTACCTTGTGAACGCCGGCCAGTCCGGCTTCTTCCGCGTGCTCTACGATCAGCGCAACTTCTCGGCGCTGACGTCGCAGTTCACGTCGCTCGAGAAGGAAGATCAACTCGGCTTGCTACTCGACTACTGGACATTCGGACGGAGCGGCGATGCGCCGTTCACGAACTATCTCGAACTGGTCAACGTGCTGCCGAACGACGCCGATCCGGTGATCGTGATGGATACGATCGCGTCGATGGGCGCGCTGCAAGCTTATTCGCAGGGGCGGCCGAGCCAGGAAGCCGTGGCGGCCTACGCGCGCCGGACGCTGCATCCGTTCCTGGAGCGTGTGGGCTGGACGCCGCGCGACGGTGAAAGCTCAAACGTGACCCGGATGCGCGCGAATCTGATCGCCTCGCTAGGGACGTCGGGAGACGAAGCGGTGATCGCTGAAGCTCGCCGGCGTGTGCGTGCGTCGGAGAGCGATCCGTCCGCGCTGCCCGCCGCAATTCGCACATCGGTGTTAGGTGTCTACGCCTACAATGCCAGCACGGCGGACTATGAAGCGCTGCTGCAACGCGCGCGTTCGGCGTCCGACTTCGTTGAACAACGGCGCCTGTGGCTGCTGCTCGCCAGCGCGCAGGACGACGCATCGGCGCGGCGCACGCTCGCCATGACGCTCGGTGACGACATCCCGCGCCAAATCCGCACCCAAGTGATCTCCAGTGTGAATGGCGGGCATCCGCGAATGGGGTGGGATTTCCTGGTCGCCAACCGCGCGACCATCGAAGCGCTTCTTGATCCGCTGCAGCGCTTGGAATTCCCGACGGAGATCGCGGCGGTCAGCTCTGATCCGGCGATGGCGGGTGAACTCGAGCGCTACGCCGCGAACTTCCCAGAGGGCGCGCGCTCAAGCGTTGCGGCGGCGACGGCGGCAATCCGTCTGCGCGCGCAGACGGTGTCCGAGCGCATGCCGGCGGTTGAGGCTTGGATCGCGCAGCATCGTGGCGGCGCATCGAGCGCCGGCGCAGCGCAGCGGCACTAGCGCTTCGTCAGGAACGCAGCGAACGCGGCGGCGGCTTCGGGTGACCGGAGCCGCTCGGCGAAGATCTCGCCCTCTTCCTGCATGCGCGCCATCAGTGCTTCGCGGTCGCGCATGAGCTTCTTTGTGAGGCGCATGGATTGCGGCGGCTTCGAAGCAAGCACCTGAGCGGCCGCCCGCGCTTTGGGCTCGACCTCGCCGAACGGCAAAGCAGCGTTGGCGAGGCCCCATGCGGCGGCGTCCTTGCCGGTGAGCGGCTCATTTAGCCCGAACATCGCGAACGCGCGCGCGTGGCCGAGACGATCGACGACAGTGAGGCTGGACGCATTCTCCGGCACAACGCCCAGGTCGATGAACGGCACAGTCAGGCGCGCTGTCTCGGCGATGTAAACGAGATCGAACTGAAACAGCATCGTCGTGCCGACGCCAACGGCGTGGCCCTGTACGGCGGCGACGATGGGCTTCTCTGCCTTGATCACTTCTTCGAGGAAGCGGCCGACATGGCGCGGGCCATCGAACGCGCCCGCGGACTGCGCGGCGAAGTCCTTGATGTCGTTGCCGGCGGAGAAGAAGTCGCCATTGGCGGTGAAGAGGACGGCGCGGACGCTATCGTCGGTCTGCGCCGCCGCCACCGCGTCGGCGATCACGCCGTACATGGCGTTGGTGATGGCGTTCTTCTTGTCTGGGCGGTTGAAGCGGATTTCGAGAACCGCGCCGTCGCGGCTGACGATGATGTGCTCTTCGCTCATGAACCGGCTCCTGGAGGGATCAGTTCTTGAGCCTATAACCGGTCCGGAAAATCCACCACACTGCCGCAAGGCAAACCGCGAGGAAGAGGCTGATCGCTCCGAGGCTCAGGCCGATGTTTACGTCCGCGGCTTCAGCGCCGAAGAAGGCCCAGCGGAAGCCACTGATGAGATAGACGACCGGATTGAGCAACGTGATGTTGCGCCAGAACTCCGGCAGCATGTCGAGCGAGTAGAAGGTACCGCCGAGGAAAGTCAGCGGCGTCAGGATCAGCATCGGCACGATCTGGAGCTTCTCGAAGCCGTCGGCGAGCACGCCGAGGATGAAGCCGAACAAGCAGAACGAGACGCTGGTCAGCACCAGGAAAAGCAGCATGGCGGGCCAGTTCTGCACTTCGTACGGCACGAAGAAGCGCGCAGTCGCCAGGATGACGAGACCGATGATCACCGATTTCGTCGCGGCAGCGCCGACATAGCCGCACACGGCCTCCATCGCGGACACTGGCGCCGAGAGCAGTTCGTAAATCGTCCCTGCCCAGCGCGGCATGTAGATGCCGAAGCTCGCGTTCGACACGCTCTCGGTTAGGATCGAGAGCATGATGAGGCCCGGCACGATGAACTCGCCGTAGCTCACGCCGCCGATCGACACCATGCGCGATCCGATCGCCGAGCCGAAGACGATGAAATAGAGCGACGTAGAAAGCACGGGCGAGAACAGGCTCTGCCCTAGCGTGCGGAACCAGCGCGCCATTTCGAAGCGATAGATCGCTTGAATGCCGTGGAAGTTGAACCCGCCAGCGCTGGCGCCGGCTGTTTGCGTGACAGCTTCAGACTGAGTCATTTCGCGTGCACCAGGGAAACAAAGATGTCTTCGAGCGAGGATTGCTCGGTGTGGAGGTCTTTGAAGTCGACGCCGAGTTCGCTGAGCCGCTTCAGGAACGCCGGGATGCCGGTGTCCTCGGCCTGTGCGTCGAAGCTATAAACGAGCTGGCGGCCCTCATTGCAGAGATCGACTTTGTAGCCGTTGAGCCCCTCGGGCACCGAGGCGATCGGCGCCGGCAGGTCGAGCAGCAATTGCTTCTTGCCGAGCTTGCGCATCAGCGTCGCCTTTTCCTCAACGAGGATCAGCTCGCCTTTGTTGATGACGCCCACGCGATCTGCCATTTCCTCGGCTTCTTCGATGTAGTGCGTCGTCAAGATAATGGTGACGCCGTTCTTACGCAGATTGCGCACCATCTCCCACATATCGCGCCTGAGCTCGACATCGACGCCGGCGCTGGGCTCATCAAGGAAGAGGATTTTCGGTTCGTGGCTGAGCGCTTTGGCGATCATGACGCGGCGCTTCATGCCGCCGGATAGTTCCATGATCTTGGCGTCGCGCTTTTCCCAGAGCGACAGATCGCGAAGCACCTTCTCGATGTAGGCAGGATTTGATGGGAAGCCGAAGAGACCACGGCTGAACGTCACCGTATCGATCACGCGCTCGAATGCGTCGGTATGCAGCTCCTGCGGGACCAACCCGATCTTCTTTCGTGCATTCTTATAGTCGGTGATGATGTCATGGCCATCGGCGACGATCGTGCCGCCTGACAATCTCACGATCCCGCAGGTCATGTTGATGAGCGTCGTCTTGCCGGCGCCGTTAGGCCCCAGCAGCGCGAAGATCTCGCCCTTCATGATATCGAGCGACGTCGGCTTCAGGGCCTGAACGCCAGACTTATAAGTCTTGCTGACGTCTTTGATCGAAATGATGGGTTGCATGCGACTCGGGCGGGTTGCGGGGGAAGCGGCGGACATAAGGGTGAGAACCGGATTGGGCTAGTGGCGTTTCGATAATCCGCAGAGCGATTGCGGAAATGCACCGCAACAAACCCTATCTTCCGTGAAGACGATGCAGCCGGCTCAAATCCTACATCCCCGCCCCGAGGGTCTCTATTGCCCCATGGCGGACCTCTATGTTGACCCGACGCGCCCAGTTGCGCGGGCGCTCATTACCCATGGCCATTCGGATCACGCGCGCGCGGGGCACGGTTCGGTGCTCGCAACGCCGGAGACGTTGGCGATCATGGCGGTGCGCTACGGTCCCGGCTTCGCTGGGTCGACGCAGGCGCTGAAGTACGGCGAGACGCTCGACATCGGCGGCGTGAAGTTTTCGCTACATTCGGCCGGGCACGTTCTAGGTTCCGCGCAAGCAGCGGCGGAGTGCGGCGGCACACGCGTGGTGGTGAGCGGCGACTACAAGCGCCAGGCCGATCCCACCTGCCCGCCGTTCGAAGTCGTGCCGTGCGACGTGTTCATCACCGAGGCGACGTTTGCTCTGCCGGTGTTCACGCACCCGAGCGGCGAGCACGAAGTGCGCAAGCTCCTCGCCTCCGCCGCGATGTTTCCAGAGCGCGCGCATATCGTCGGCGCCTACGCGCTCGGCAAAGCGCAGCGTGTGATGGCGGAGCTGCGGCGCTGCGGCTGGCATGAACCGATCTTCGTGCACGGCGCACTTCTTGAGCTGACGAAGCTCTACCAGGATCATGGTGTTGACCTCGGTGAGGTGCGGCACGTGGAGACGGCGCCGAAGAGCTTCTATGCGGGCGCAATCGTGCTCTGCCCACCGGGCGCGCTGCAGACGCCGTGGGTGCGGCGCTTTCCCGATCCGGTGACATCGGTGGCGTCTGGATGGATGCGCATTCGCGCGCGGGCGCGTCAGCAAGGCGTGGAGCTACCGCTGGCGATCTCGGATCATGCGGATTGGAACGATTTGCAGCGCACGATCAAGGACACTGGCGCTGGTGAAATCTGGATCACGCACGGCGAAGCCGATGCGTTGGCGCATTGGTGCGAGTTGCAAGGCTTGAAGGCCAAGGCGCTGCACCTCGTTGGATACGGCGACGAAGAAGAGCCCGCGGGCGCGGCTGCGTGAACCGCTTCGCCGCCCTCCTCGACCGGTTGGCGTACGAGCCGCGCAGGCTCGGCAAACTCGCGTTGCTCGAGGCGTACTTCCGCGAAACACCCGATCCCGATCGTGGCTGGGCGCTTGCGGCGATGACGGGCGCGCTGACGTTCAAGAACGCGAAAGCGGGCCTCATTCGCAATCTGGCAGCCGAACGCACCGATCCGGTGTTGTTCGGTTTGTCGTACGATTTCGTCGGTGACCTGGCCGAGACGGTCGCGCTGATGTGGCCGGCGGATGAGACGCGCGCGAACGCGCAGCTCACGATCACGGATGTGGTCGACGGGCTCAGCACGACGCCGAAAGAGGAATTGTCCGCCCGCGTCGCCGATTGGCTCGACCGGCTGGATGAGAACGGGCGCTGGGCGTTGCTGAAGCTCATCACCGGCGCGCTACGCATTGGCGTGTCGGCGCGATTGGCGCGCACGGCGCTAGCGCGCCTCGGCGGCAAGGAGACGGATGAGATCGAGGATGTCTGGCACACCGACGCGCCGCCCTACGCGCATCTGTTCGCTTGGCTGGAAAGTCGCGGCGAAGCGCCCAGCGTTGCGACGACGGTGCGCTTCTATCCGCCAATGCTCTCGCACCCGATCGAGCCTGAGGAGTTCGTACCGCTCAATCCGGCGGAATTCGTCGCCGAGTGGAAGTGGGATGGCATTCGGGTGCAGGCTGCTGCGGGCAAGGACGCAGACGGCAAGCGGGTGGCGCGGCTTTATTCGCGGACCGGCGAAGATCTTTCCGGCGCGTTTCCCGATCTCGTCCGCGGGTTCGACTTCGATGCCGTCCTCGATGGCGAGTTACTCATCAAACGCGGCGGCGGCGTGCAGGATTTCAACACGCTGCAACAGCGGCTGAACCGCAAGAGCGTGAACGCCAAGATGATGGCGGAGTTTCCGGCCTTCATCCGCGTTTATGATCTGCTTGCTCTCGGCGATGACGATCTGCGCGCACTGCCCTTCATCGAGCGCCGCGCCAAGCTTGAGAGCTTCGTCAACGCCCATCCACTCGCACCGATCGATCTCTCATCGACGATCAAGTTCGACACTTGGGATGAACTGAGCGCCGCACGCGCCGATCCTTCGCACGGCGGCGCAGGCATCGATGCGGAAGCCGTTGAAGGCGTGATGATCAAGCGGCGCGATGCGCCATACTTGGCCGGGCGCCCCAAGGGCTATTGGTTTAAGTGGAAGCGCGATCCGATGGTCATCGACGCCGTGCTGATGTACGCACAGCGCGGCTCCGGCAAGCGCAGTTCGTTCTATTCCGACTACACATTCGGCGTGTGGACAGAAGCCGGCGAACTCACGCCCGTCGGCAAAGCCTATTTCGGCTTCACCGACGAGGAGCTGATCGAGCTGGATCGCTTCGTGCGCAACAACACCACCAATCGCTTCGGCCCGGTGCGTGAGGTCACGCACACTAAGACGAAGGGGCTAGTGCTCGAGGTTGCCTTCGAGGGCCTGCAGCGCTCGACGCGGCACAAATCCGGCGTCGCCATGCGCTTCCCGCGCATCTCCCGAATTCGCTGGGACAAGCGCCCTAGCGACGCCGATACGCTGGAGGCGTTAGAGAAATTCCTCGCTAGGACCTCGACGGCAAAGGTCTAGGGCGTCGCCACGTCGGGCGTGCGTTCCATCGTGCGCACGATGTCGGCCTGCTGCCGGTCAGAGCCCGTCGCGTTGCGCCGCATGGAATACAATCCTTGCAGATAGGCCTCATCCCATTCCGTCATCGCAGCGGGCTTCGCCGGCGTGCTCGCGTTGAAGAGATTCAGGATGCTGTTGTAGGGCGAGGTGTCCGTCTTGGGGTCGAGTTGCGCCAGCGCCGTCATGGCGATGTAGTCGCCAAGCGCATCAAGACGCACGCCGTCGGCCATTGTCGCATCAACGATAATGACAACGCGGTTGAAGTCTTGGCGCGTGGGCCGCTCTGTTCGCCCGGCAAGCCCGCCGATCCGCACAACAGAAACGCCTGTCAGGTTGCCCGCGCGATACATCGGCCGCGTATTCCGGACGATCACGCCATTCTCCGCAACGGTCTGCATCACGTGCCACCAACGCACCGGACGCGGCGTCTCGACGAAATCTGTAAGCATTTCATCGCCGGCGGTAATCATGTTCGCCTCGCGCCCGCCATCGAGCACAACGCGGTATTCCTGCATGAACGCTGCAGCGAGCCGATTGGAATCTGGCGTGACGAACACCAGCACGTTCACCTGACATCCCGGTCCGCCGGGTTCGAGATCAACTTGGTGCGCCCGCTGCGCGATGCGATCGACGATGAACTGCGCCTGGCGTTGGGGCATACCGGCGAGGCGCGTGCAGACACGGCGATCCCAGCGCGCAATCTGGTCTTCGGCCTGCGGCGCGACCGCGACCTCGGTGACGAAGCTGCGCACCATCTCGTGCAGCCGCTCACCGGTAACGACGATGTCGGGCTCAACCGGTTGGGCACTCGCCGCTCCCACCAACAACGCAAAGCCCAGCGCCGCGCCTAACTCTTTCATGGCCGCCTCCCGCGTCACCACTCTCTGCCGCGAACGCGATCCGACAATTCATTTGCGATCACAGGTCTTCACATCCCTGTGACCGAAACGATTCAGCCCGGCGCTTGCGGCTTGTCGCGGATGAATTGGGAAAGCAGCCATTTCTCACCACTCGTCGGCGGTGCTCCGGCGTGCTGGGTGCTTTCGTCCGGCGCACCGCTCTCGTCAACATTGCGCCAAAACAGGGCGTCGCCGACGCCCACGCGGAATTTCTTATCTATGCGCACGAAGTGGGTTTCACCCGCTTCGAAAGCGTCGTTGAGATAAACCAGGAAGGTGCACGGCCTTTGCCCGCGCTGGCGGATTTCGGCGCTGAAGGACGTACTAATGTAGTCGGCGTGATCCGCGAAGGTTTGGCCGGTGCGATAACGAAACACCGACGTGCGCTCGAAATGCTCAACCGGAACGCCAATCGTATTGGCGATGCGGTGGCGAACAAGGATCAGCGGCAGATCCAACTCGGTCAGCTTGAAAGACGCAGCGCTGTTCGTGCGCACATCATCTTGGTCGGCTTGCCCGGTTCTTGGGTTGTAGACATACGCAGTCTCCTGCAAAGGCGCGCCCTGCTCGATGAGCCAAGCGCATAACTGCGCATCGAGAAATCCATCGCAAACAGCGACGCGAGGCGCCTCATTGACGGAGCGGGTCGGGCGCGCAGCGGTCCACGCATCGACATCAACCGGATCCGGGCCAAGAAACACCAATTGCCTACGCGCGCTATCGCTACCGCGATCCGCTGCCACCGAGAGCCACTTGAGCGCCTCGTGGAGGTCAATCGGACGACCGTATCCGATCCCGGCGGCGCAAGCCGCCAGCAAGGCTGCACGCGCGTCACCGGCGTCCGCTGCGGATTGGATGGTGGCATACGCCGCACCAATATCGACGCCGCGATCCGCTTCGAGCTGCGGCAACAATTCCTCAAAACCTGCGAGTGCGGGTTTGATCACGCCTTCGGCCCAAGGCTGACACCCGGCGGCAGTGGCGTGTTCTCCGGTACAAAGAAGTCCGGCATCAGATTCTTCGTGGGATCGACGCGGTACTTGTCGAAATCGCGTTCACCGCGCTCGTACAGCAGCACGTCGTCGATGAAGAAGTTGCCGGTGCATTCGCGAGCGGGCGATGTGAAAATGGCGTGCGCGGCATCTGACATGATGTCGACGGTGCGGCAGTGGCGCAGGCCCTCTTCGCCTGTCAGCGCAAACTCGATGGCCGCAGTGGCTATGCCCGTTCGCGGCCAGAGCGCGTTGAAGGCAATACCCTCATCCTTGAACTCGCGCGCCATACCGAGCACGCACATGCTCATGCCGTACTTGGCCATCGTGTAGGCCACGTGATTGCCGAACCATTGTGGGCTCATGTCGAGCGGCGGCGATAGCATCAAAACGTGCGGGTTCGACGCTTGCTTCAGATGCGGAATGCAGGCGCGGCTGACGACGTAGGTGCCGCGTGCATTGACCTGATGCATCAAGTCGTAGCGGCGGATGTCGGTTTGCAGCGTGCCAGTGAGTTGAATGGCCGAGGCGTTGTTGACGCAAATATCGATGCCGCCGAAGCGTGCGACGGCTGCTTCCACGGCCGCGTTCACGCTGTCAGGTTCGCGCACATCGACAACGATCGGCAGCGCCTGGCCGCCCGCCTTCTCGATCTCTTCGGCGGCGGTATAAATCGTGCCCGGCAGCTTCTTGTGGGGCTCTGCCGTCTTGGCTGCGATCACAACGTTGGCGCCGTCGCGGGCGGCGCGCAGGCCGATGGCGAGGCCGATGCCGCGGCTCGCGCCGGTGATGAAGAGGGTCTTTCCGCGCAAGCTCATGGGTCGATTGCCTTTCGCTACTAACCGTGCATGTTTCGCATTCGGCGGAGACACTCCATGCGCACGGTTGCAGTTGCAATCCTAGCACTCGCGGCGCTTTGGGCGAGTCCCTCGGAGGCACGTCTCTGGAGCCATCCAAGAGGCACATTCACCGTTGAGCTACCGCGGCGCGCGGAGGTGTTTTCCTTTCCGGGTCAGTTGCAGCCCTGCGCTTATGAGTCCGAGGCAGGCAACTGCATGGTTCCGTCAACAATCACAATCTACAGCGCGCCTTTCGCGAGCGATCCTCATTCGACTTGCGTCTTGACCTCAACGTATGCGCCGAGGACGGAATCCATGAATGGCGCGGCGCTGCGTGAACTGACACGCAGTCCATTCAACTCAAGAAATTGGCTTGAGGTCATGGAGCAATTGCGGCGTCGGGGCGAGACCGAGTTGCCAGATCATCCGCCTGACGCCGCAATACGCACATACGTCGACACGAGCGATGCGTGGCCCATACAGAGAGCGGTGATCAGCGGCCCGGATTTGGTTATTAACGTCGCCGCGCAGCAGAGGCCTGGTTCCAACATCGCCGCCGCTTGCTGGACACACCAGACCACGAACAGCGACGCAGCCGCTTTCGCCGATACGGTACTAGGCTCCATGCGCCATCCGCGCGACGCAGAATGGCGATGACCCCTTCCCCATGCCATGGCGAAATCCACGATGCCGCAGCGCACAAAAGCGTACGCGGCCTCGCAGGTGGCGTCTGGGGTCTTGACTGCGCCGCATTCGGCGCGAAATTCCGGCTTGAGGGTGAGTTTGGAGGATCTAGGATGCGCACGCTTGCGCTTGCCGCCGTTATTGGCGTGGGACTGACCGTAGGCGGCGTTGCCTCCGCGGAGCAATGGAACGACCCGAACGGGCGCTTGACGTTTGACCGAACAGGTTTCGACGGCGTGCGCGAAGAACGAGTTCGGCCAAATCCGGATGGTAGCCCGTCTCAGACAACGGCGGTCTCCGCGTTCAATGCTCGGTCAGACTGCTACTTCTTCAGCGTTCCAAACAGTGTCAGCGCAAACAGCAGCGCGGGCGCCGTTCGCAACACGACCACGGCCTTGCCTGCCGCGGATTGGGTGAGGGCCGCGAACACAGTGACCAACCGACTCTTCTTTCCAAGTCCGACAGCGGCTCTCACGTCTCAGTCGGTGGATACGAGTCATTTCTGGCCGATTCAGCGCGCTGAACTCGCTGGCGCCACCGCGCCCATCTACGCCGCTATCCAAGCGAGGCCGGGTCTTGAACTCAGGGCATTTTGTAGGGGCGCAACATCAGCTTCGGCTTATGACGCCCTTTTCGCGTCGCTGGGCCACCCAAACGATGCGACGTGGCAAGGCCAAGCAAACGAGCAGGCCGCCGCGCGCGCCGCACAAGAACAAGCCGCGGCAGAAGCCGCCGCGCAGCAAGCAGCGACGCAAGAGCAGGCTGGCCAACAGCCAGAGCAACAAGAGGAAGGCCGCCGTCGCCGCAACCGCGACCCGAGCCGGGATCACTAATCCGGCGCGGTTAACCGTCGGTCCATTAGCGTAAACGCTTGGTTATTCTTAAGTTTACGCGGCCTTCACGACGTTGGCTCAAACCGTTGAGCCATGAACGGACTAGTCCCAAACGCACTCGCAGCGCCCCACCCGGGCGCTGCGAGCCGCTTTGCGATAGATCGCGGCGTTATCGCCGCCCTCGGCGCGCTGATGCTGGGCGCAGTTTCTCTGCTTTCACCGCCGCTGGCGGTTCTAGGTCTCGCGGCGCTCGGCGCACGCGTGTTGCTCAGCGGCGAACAGATTCGTTTCGACGCGACTTCATTCGCCGGCCCGATCATCGCAGCTTTAATCGTCGGCGCGTTCGTCGGCTCGGCAGGCGCGATTGGCGTCATTTTTGTGTGGCGCATCGTTGCGGACACGCACTGGAGCGTTGGCGAAGCAAAGCGCCTGTCGGCGGCTGCCGGCCGTCCGGCTGAAACGACGCTTAAGTCGCTGGCGCATGCATGGATGACGCCGATCTATGGGGTGGCGCTCGTCGCCTACACCGCGCCGCATATGATCGCGGGCCTTCCGCTCGATCTGCCGCATGTACCGGTGTGGACGGTAATCACTGCGGGCGTTCTGGCCGCTGGCGCATTCTTCGATTGGGGCCTGCGTCGCGCCGCTGATTGGCGCCTCGGCGAACTCGCGCGCGCACCGGCAGCGCACCTCTTTATCCACCACGTGATGTTCCTGGTGGCGTTTGGGCTAATGATCGATGTGTCCGCGGGCATCGTCATGCTCGCCGCGTGGCGGCTCATGCACGCCTCACCGTCACGCGCCGCGCAGCCAGCCTAAGTAAGCTTCACAGCCGTCCCGTACGCGAGCACTTCAGTCGCTTGGCCTTGACCCGCATCCGTCGTCTCGAAACGCACACCGATTACAGCGTCGGCGCCGACCGACTGCGCATGTTGTATCATGCGATCAAGCGCCTGTTCGCGGCTTTCGGCCAAAAGCTTCGTGTACTCATGGATCTCGCCGCCGACGATCATGCGAAGGCCAGCGACCAGATCGCGGCCAATGAAGCGCGAGCGCACCACGTTGCCGCGCACAAGTCCTAGGTGCTGCGTGACGCTACGGCCGTGCACGTCGAACGTCGTCGAGATGATCATGTCTGGTCGCCCTCCATAAGACGTTGAAGACATAGGACTTGCGCGTCTCAGGCGAAAGTGGCGGCTAGAAGCAAAGCGCTGGCGTTGCGCTTCGGCCCGGCTATCTTGCTCGCAAACTCGTGGGGAGTAGCGATGTTCAAGAATGTCTTGGCCGCCATGGCGCTGGCCACGCTTGCGGCTGCAACGCCGGCTTTCGGACAATCAGGACGCGGTGCGCAGGCGCTGCCCGACATCGAAATTCCGTACGAGACGTTCACGCTCTCCAACGGCCTGCGCGTCATCGTCAGTACCGACCGCAAGGCGCCTGTCGTCGCCGTCGGTATTTGGTACGGCGTTGGCTCGCGCGACGAGGACCCAGGACGCACCGGTTTTGCGCACCTCTTTGAACACCTAATGTTCAACGGCTCGGAGCACTACAACCAGGATTATTTTGGCCCGTTCGAAGAAGTCGGCGCCACCGACATGAACGGCACCACCTGGTTCGATCGCACCAACTATTTCCAAACCGTCCCCACGCCGGCTTTGGAAATGACGCTGTGGATGGAAAGCGATCGCATGGGCCATCTGCTTGGCGTCGTCGATCAAGCGCGCCTCGATGAGCAGCGCGGCGTTGTGCAAAACGAAAAGCGCCAAGGCGACAACCAGCCATACGGCCTCGTCGAGTACGCGATGCTCGAAGGCCTCTTCCCGGCTGGCCACCCCTATTCGTGGTCAACGATCGGTTCGATGGACGATCTGAGCGCAGCCTCGCTCGATGACGTGCAAGGCTGGTTCCGCCGCTATTACGGCGCGGCGAATGCGGTACTGGCAATTGTTGGCGATATCGATGTCGCCACCGCACGGCCGCTTGTTGAGCGCTACTTCGGCGATATCGAGCCCGGCCCGCCGGTCACACGCCGCGAAGCTTTGGTGCCGATCCGCGAGAACAACACGCACGACGTGCTCCGCGATCGCGTGCCGCAAGCACGTATCTACCGTGTTTGGGCAACGCCCGGCCGCACCACACGCGACGCGTTGATGCTCGAAATGGCGGCTGACGTGCTCGGCTCCGGCCGCTCGTCGCGCCTCTATGAATCGCTGGTCTACGAACAGCCGCTGGCCACGGATGTCGCGGTTTTCCTGGACAACCACGAGCTCGCGAGCATGTTCAACATTCAGGTCACGCTGACCGATGGGGTCGACATTGCCCGCGCTAACGCGGCGATCGACGCTGAGGTGGAACGCTTCCTCGCCTCCGGCCCGACAGCGCAAGAACTTCAGCGCGTGCGGATGGCGCAGTACGCGAACTTCGTGCGCCAGAGCGAACGCGTCGGCGGTTTCGGCGGCAAGGCGCCGATCCTGGCCGAAGGCTGGCTCTACGCGGACGATCCGAATTTCTATCGCACCTATCTGGGCTGGATGCGTGACGCGACCGCGCGCGATGTGGCCAACACCGCGCGTACCTGGATGCGTCGCGGCTATCACCAGATTGATGTCGTGCCGTTCGGCAACCTCACCGCGGGCACAGTCCACGCCGACCGCAGCGGCATCCCGCAAGTGACGGCGACGCCAGAACTCACATTCCCGAATATCGAACGCGGCACGCTCTCGAACGGCGCACGCGTCGTGCTGGCGCAACGCACCGGTGCGCCACTGGTAGAAGTCTCGGCGCAGTTCGAAGGCGGCTATACGGCGGACGTGGGCCACAAGCTCGGCTGGGCCTCGTTCTCGGCATCGATGATGGATGAAGGCACCACGTCTCGTTCGGCGCTGGAAGTCTCCGCCGATGCCGAACGCCTCGGCGCACAGCTCTTCTCGGGCGCGAACATCGAGATGACGGGCGTGCGGCTCTCCGCGCTCAAGACCAACCTCACGCCCTCTCTCGCGCTGATGGCTGACGTGATCCGCAATCCGGCGTTCAATCAGACAGACATCGATCGCGTACGCGGCGTCTGGCTGGCCGGCATCGAGCAAGAGCAAGCCGATCCGGTGAACCTTGCGCTGCGCCTGCTCCCGCCGGCGATCTACGGCACGGAGAGCGCGTATGGCGCGCCGTTGACTGGAAGTGGCACCGCGGACTCGATCAACTCGCTGACACGCGATGATCTGGTCACCTTCCATCGCCAACGCATCCGCCCGGACAATGCGACGTTCTTCATCGTCGGCGATATCTCGATGGCGGAAGCAACAGCGGCGCTGGAAACTGCATTCCGCGGCTGGAGCGCGCCGTCGGAGCCTACACCCGCGATTGCGCCGGTCGCGGCGCCAACGCGCACGGGTCCACGGCTCATCCTGGTCGATCGCCCGAACTCGCCGCAGACATTGATCCTTGCCGGCCGCGCCACCACGAGCGCCAACGCGCCGGATGTGATCGCGCAGGAGGTGATGAACGACACGCTCGGCGGCCTCTTCTCGGCGCGCGTGAACATGAACCTGCGCGAGGGCAAGGGCTGGTCCTATGGTTCGTACACGTTCTTCCAGAACGGGCGCGGGCCGCGGCCATGGCTGATCTACGCGCCGGTGCAGACGGATAAGACGCGCGAAGCGCTCGTCGAACTGCGGCGCGAGTTCAGCGACATCGTCGGCCGTCGTCCGATCACGGCCGAGGAATTCGAGCGCGCCCGTGTGCAATCGATCCGCTCACTGCCGGGCTCGTTCGAGACGGCGTCGAATGTGCTTGGTGCGCTGACCCAAGCCAACGCCAACGGCCGCCCGCTCGATTGGACGCCCTCGCTACCCGCTCGCTACCGAGCGCTGACGCTCGCGGAAGCACAAACGGCGGCGCGCTCAATCGTGCACGACAACGATCTGGTCTGGGTCGTCGTCGGCGACCGCGCGCAAGTCGAAGCCGGCATCCGCAGCCTCAACATCGCGCCGCTGGAAATCTGGGACGTCAACGGGCGGCCGGTGAACTAGGCCGCCCTAGCGCTCGATGTTGCGGTAGCGCTGTTCGGAGGCGTTGCCGGTTTGGTCGGCGATGACCTGCACGACCATCCAAATGCCACCGATCAGCATCAGCACGCCGCCTAGAATGGCAGCTAGGCCCAAGCTCACGGCAGCGAGGATGCTGCCGACAACAAGCGCGGGATCGTTGCCGCTCACCAGCGCGCCAATCACCGCGCCGACGCCAAGGAAGTAGGCAACGCCGCAGAGCACTGCACCGACGCAGAAGCAGATGATCGCACCGGAGGAGCGATGCTCGGGGTTAGGAGCTTCAGGTTGCGACATAGCGGGCGATCCCTTCGCTATCGACGACGCGCTTCGCAAGCCCACGTCCGATCAGGCAATTCGTGTGTGCGATAGCCTCACCTGTGGCCATGCCGATGAGGTCGGGGCCGATCTTGCGCGCGAACAGCGCGCCGAACAGATCCACCGCGCGGCGCGGCTCTTGACGCAAACGATGCAAGACACGCGAGAGCGCCTTCTCGTGCCCGTCGATCAGATTCTGCAGCCGCTCGTGTAGGCCGTGGAACGGTTCGTTGTGCGCAGGAAGCACGAGCACGTCGTTGGGCACGGCCGCAAGCAGCTTCTTACAACTCTCGATCCAGTCGGCGAGCGGATCGCCGTCCGGCTCCGTTGGAAACACAGAAACGTTGGAGCTGATGCGCGGCAACACTTGGTCGCCGGAGATGAAGAGCTTCAGCTCTTCCTGCCACAAGCATACGTGCTCCGGGCAATGGCCATGGCCGGTTATGGCGCGCCACGGGCGGCCACCGATCTCGACAATATCGCCATCGCTGATGCGCCGATACGCGTCGGGAAGTTTCGACACCGCTTTACCGAAACCACCGAAGCGCACCTTGTAGCTATCGAGCGCATTCTCATCCCAGCCGGCGGCACGATAGAACGCGACGCCCTCTTCCGGCGCTTCGCGACCCGTATCCGCCACGAGCATGCGGCCGGTGATGTATTCGAGCCGACTCATCCAGAGCGACGCATCGAACTTGCGGCAGATCCAACCGGCGAGGCCCAGGTGGTCCGGATGCATGTGCGTGCAGATCACGCGCTTCACTGGTTTGCCGTCGAGCTTCGCGTCGAAGATCGCGCGCCAGTGTTCGCGCGTCTGCTCCATGGCGATGCCGGTATCGATGATGGTCCAACTGTCACCATCTTCGAGAAGCCACAGATTGATCCATTGCAGCGCGAACGGCAGCGGCATGCGCACCCAGTGCACGCCCGGCGCGATCTCGCGCGCAACGCCCGGCTCCGGCGGTTCGCCCAACGGATACACCAATTGGGGCTTGACCCGCACCGGCGCGTCTTCGAGGCCGTCCATCGACATTCAAATTCTCTCCACCGGCGAGCCTAGCCCAAGGCGAGGGCCGGCTAAATGGCCTTCCGGGCCGAAAAGCTGCGGGTGATGTCTTTCGGCTGACGCAATCGCTCGGGTAATATCGCTACGGCACGCAGGGGGCTTTGCAATGAAACGCTTCGTCATTTGTCTCGACGGCACCTGGCAACAGTTGCGTCAAGACAAGCTGACCAATATCGGCGTTATCGCCCGCAGCGTTGGCCACACGACAACGACAGAAACCGGCGAAACGGTCACGCAGATCGTGATCTACAGCCAAGGCGTCGGCGCCAATACGCAGGCGCTCGGCAAGTCGAGCCTACTTGGGCGCACATCGAACGCGATCAATCGCATGGCGGGCGGCATTTTCGGCGAAGGGCTCGAGGATGTCATCGTCGATACGTATCTCCGCCTCGCGTTCAACTACGAGCACGGCGACGAGATTTACATTTTCGGTTTCAGCCGTGGGGCGTTTGCTGCGCGCTCGCTGGCAGGGCTGATCAATTGCTCCGGCATCGTCAGCCGTTTGCACGCTGACCGCGCGTGGGACGCGTTCGCGCTCTACCGCACGCCGCTACCGAAGGACGCGACCGACGACCAGAAGCGCGAACATTTCGAAGCGCAGAGCCAGTTCCGCCGCCTTTATGGCAAGGGCAAGCGCGCCGAAGATGGCGCGCGTGTCGCTCTCGATGCGCCACCGGCCATCACCTACTTGGGCATCTTCGATACTGTCGGTCAGCGCGGCATGCCGAATGTGCTGGGCTGGCTGTCAGACCTGTTCAACCGCCGCTACGGCTTCCACAACCTCAACATCTGCTCGAATGTGCAGTCAGCGCGCCATGCTGTGGCGATCGATGAGCAACGCTTGGGCTTCCCGCCGACTCTCTGGGACAATGTTGACGACGCAAACAAGAGCGCGCGCGAACGACCGGGCGCCGACGCGTCGCGCCGCTATTACGAGCAACGCTGGTTTGTTGGCGCGCACGGCGATGTCGGCGGCGGCAACGACTCGCCGCTCTCGGCCCCGCCGCTCAAATGGATCGCGGAGGGCGCAGCGGCCTGCGGCCTGCGCTTCTACGACACGTACGGGTCGGATGAATCGCCCATGTCGGCGCTGCTACGCGACGCTGGCCTCAAGTTCGACGCGCCAATCACGCGCCCGACCTTCTGGAAGTCACTCTCGCCAATGAACTACCCGGTTTACACGCGCCGCATCTGGAGCGGGAAAGAGCATCCATCGGACGCTGACGCGGACATGTTGATCGACGCCACGGTCGCCATGCGGAGCGAGGCGCTCAATGTGCGGCCTCGCTACCGGCCGGCAGGCCTGCGGCCTTTCAAGAAGATGCTCCGCAAGATTGCGGCGCGGGTGCTGAAGCCGGAGGAGTTGCGGCCCTAAGCGAGGTCGCTCAGCGCGTGGTCTTTCAGCGCGTGGGCGCCCAGTTTCACTGCGGCCAGGTGCGCTGAAGCACGCGGCAGCACGACCTTCTCATAGACGTGATAGAGCGCGCGCTGCTCGGCATCGTGCGTTTTGTGGATTCCACGCGCCAGTAGCATACCCCCAACGACATCGCCGGCGAGCGCCAGATAAGCGGTGGCGCCTGCCAGTGCGTCGTCGCGCGATGCGGAGAGCATGTGGTCCGTGGCGTGAGCCAGTTCGTGCGCAGCGGCCGCTAGCGCGCCGCCGTGCTTGCTGGCTTCCGCAATCACGTGGCGCATCGCCTCACCGCGATCGCCCAATAGCTTGCGGCCATAGAGATCGATGGCCTGAATGCCGTTAGTGCCTTCGTAGATCGGGGCGATGCGGGCATCGCGATAGAATTGCGCCGCGCCGCCTTCCTCCACAAAGCCCATGCCGCCATGCACCTGCACGCCGAGGCTTGAGACCTCAACGCCGAGATCGGTGCACCAGGCCTTGGCGATCGGCGTCAGCAGATCTTCGGTGGCGCGATCGCCGCTATCGGCGGCCACCGCCGTCGCGTAGCAGATCGCCCGGCCCGCCTGGATCTTCGCCTTCATCGTCAGCAACATGCGGCGTACATCGGGGTGCTCAACGATCAGTGCGCCGCCCTGTTTGCGCTCTTTCGCGTAGGCAAGCGCCTTTTGGTAGGCAGCCTCGGCGACACCGACGCCTTCCATGCCGACATTGATCCGCGCCGCGTTCATCATCGTGAACATCGCCGCGAGCCCACGGTTCTCTTCGCCGATCAGCCAACCCATCGCGCCTTCGTAGGCCATCGTGCAGGTGGGCGAAGCGTGGATGCCCATCTTCTCTTCAACGCCGATGCAGCGCACCGTGTTGCGCGCGCCATCCTCGTCGCGAAACTTGGGCACGATGAACATCGAGATGCCCTTCGAGCCCGCCGGCGCACCCTCGATGCGCGCGAGCACGAGATGGATGATGTTCGGCGCGAGATCGTGCTCACCCCAGGTGATGAAAATCTTCTGGCCGGTGATCGCGTAGGAGCCATCTGCTTGCGGGACGGCTTTGGTCGTCAGCGCGCCAAGATCCGACCCCGCCTGCGGCTCGGTGAGATTCATCGTGCCCGACCATTCGCCGGAGACGAGCCTCTCAAGATAGAGCGCCTTTTGATCCGCCGCGCCGTGCTGCTCGATCGCTTCGATGGCGCCAAGCGTGAGCATCGGCAGCAGCGCGAAGCTCATATTGGCGCTGTGCATCATCTCCATGACAGCGAGAGCCACCGCACGCGGCAGGCCTTGGCCACCATATGCAGGATCAGCGGCGAGCCCCTGCCAACCGCCCTGCTTGAACGCTTCGTACGCATCGCGGAAACCGGGCGCACTGGTCACAATACCATCCGCGAGCTTCACGCCGGCGCGATCGGCGGTGCGATTGGTCGGGGCCAGTGTATCGCTGGCCAACGAACCCGCGCCCTCAAGGATCGCCGCCAGCAAGTCCTCGTCCAATTCGGGATAACGTCCGCGCAAATCCCACAGACCCGCGCAGGCCTCCAGGGCGAAGCGGATGTCGGCAATTGGCGCGGTGTACGGCATTTATGTCTCCCGACGCGCACAATACCCGCAGCCGTTCGTCGCGCCACGTTCGAAGTGACCCGGGATCGTCTCGCGACGCCTTGATGTGGCCCTGCCGACAGTTAGGTTACGCCGAGGAGAACCCTAATGAGACTTATGCTCGCCGCTGCCGCCGCGCTTTGCTTGGCTGCCTGCAATCAGCCCGCCGAAACGCCGGCCACGACTGAGGCGCCGGCTATCGCGGTCAACGCGCCAACCGGCGCCTACACGCTCGATGCCAACCACAGCACGCTCACGGTTCGCGCACAGCGCTTCGGGCTCTCCTACTACACGCTGCGTTTCAACAAGCTCTCGGGCACGCTCAACTTCAACGCCGAGAACCCAGAACAATCGACAATCGAAGCGACGGTCGACGTCACCTCACTCGACACGCCCTACACCGGCGACCGGGACTTCGATTCCGAATTGCAGAACTCGTCCTGGCTCGATTCCACCGGCTTCCCGACGGCGACCTTCCGTTCGACGGCGATCGAAAAGACCGGCCCGAACACCGCGCGCGTCACGGGTGACTTCACGCTGCGCGGCGTCACGCATCCGCTGACGCTCGACGTCACCTATGACGGCAGCACCAGCCCGCACCCGATGGGCATGCAGATCTCTTCCATCGGCTTCTCGGCGCGTGGCACATTCCAGCGCTCACAGTTCGGCGTGCGCGAGCTTCTGGCAACAGCCGGCGGCAATGACGGCGTCGGCGACCAGGTCGAACTCGTCATCGAGGCCGAGTTCACGCGCCCGATCGAAAGCGCGCCGGTGCCAGGCAATACCACAGCCGAGCCGGTGAACTAAGGTGGCGGAGCGCGCGCAGCGTTACACGGCGGTCGCGATTGTCCTGCACTGGGCGATCGCCTTCGCGATCATTCTGATGATCCCCCTCGGCTTCTGGATGCATGGCCAGGCCGACGACGGCAACATCAGCGACAACGTCTTCCGCGCATTCCAACTCCACAAATCCATCGGCCTCACCGTGCTGGCGCTGAGCCTCGTGCGGCTTGGCTGGCGTTTGGCCAACCCGCCGCCGCCTCTGCCGGAGCACATGCCCGGTTGGGAACGCTTCGTCTCAAAGGCCACGCACTGGGCGTTCTACGGTCTGATGATCGGCTTGCCGATGTCTGGCTGGCTCTATGTGTCCACCGGCTGGTCGATCCACGACGACGCGGCGCTCCCCGTCACGACACATTATTTCGGCCTCTTCACGGTCCCGCACTTGTTCAATCTGCCGAACGCCAGCGAGGACGTGCGTGAGGCAACGGCGGAGGCCGCGTTCACCGCGCACTGGGTGTTGGCCTACGCCGCCATTGGTCTGGCGGCGCTGCACGTGCTCGCGGCGCTGAAGCACCACATCTTCGACCGTGACGAAGTGCTGGCGCACATGGTGCCCGGCCTGCGCGCGCCGTTCGAGAAAGGGCCCGCGCCGAAGAATCCCGGCCGCCTTGCCGCGCTGGGCCTCGGGTTGTCGCTAACGGCGGTCGCGCTCGCGGCGGCGCTGTTCGCTCTGTTTGGCAACGCGGCTCCAAGCGGACCGACGCCGCAAGAGCAATCCACGATCGAGATCACCGAGCCGGGCGCAACGGCGCCGTCGCCTACGCCGGGCGAAGCGCCGACAACTGTGGCGCCGGGCGAGACGCCTGCTCAGGCCGTGCCTGCGTGGCGGGTCAACACCTCGCGCAGTTCGATCCAATTCAACTTCAGCATCGACGACGGCGGCCGCGCCAGCAACATCGATGGCCGTTTTACACGCTGGCGCGCCGACATCCGATTCGATCCCAACAACCTCGATCGCTCGTCCGCTCTGGTCACCATCGAGACGGCGTCCGCCACGACCGGAATCGATGCGCAGGACAGCACGCTACCGACCGAGCCCTGGTTCAATTCCGCCGCTCATCCCAACGCGACCTTCCGCGCGACCGAATTCCGCCGCCGCGGCGAAGGCTATGAGGCGCGCGGCACGCTCACCATCAAGGGCCGCGGCCGCAACGTCGACCTGCCGTTCACGTTAGTAATCGACGGCAACAACGCGGTGATGAACGGCACGCTGAGTGTCGATCGGCGCGCCTTCGATGTCGGCAAGGACACCGAGGCCGACGACATGGTCTCCCGCGATGTGAATGTGACGATCAGGGTCGAGGCGACGCGGGCGTCATGAGCATCGCCAAGGCGACGGAAGTCCTGCGTAGCGGCGGCTTGGTCGTCTTTCCGACGGAGACGGTCTACGGCCTTGGCGCGGACGCGACCAATCCGCACGCGGTGGCGCGCATCTTCGCGGCTAAGGGCCGGCCCAGCTTCAATCCGCTGATCTCGCATGTGCTCAGCATCGCTGACGCTGAGCGCCACGCGGACTTGCACACGAATGCGCGCGCGCTTGCGGAGGCGTTTTGGCCCGGCCCGCTAACACTAGTCGCGCCGCGCCGCGCCGACAGCACGGTGGCTGAACTCGCCTGCGCAGGACTTTCCACAATCGCCCTGCGAGCGCCCGCGCATGCTATGGCGCGCGAGCTGCTCGCTGCGTTCGGCGGACCCGTCGTGGCGCCGAGCGCCAATCGATCGGGCCACGTCAGCGCGACCACGGCGCAGCACGCGGCCGCTGATCTCGGCGATACAGTCGAGTTGATCCTCGATGCCGGGCCGGCGCCGGTCGGCCTCGAGTCTACTATCGTCGCAATCGACGCAGAGGGCGCCGCGACTTTGTTGCGGTCCGGCGCGGTCACGCGCGAAGCCATCGAAGCCGTCATCGGCTCCGTGGCGCGTGCGCAAGCGGGCGTCATCGCCGCGCCCGGTATGATGGAGAGCCACTACGCCCCGCGTGCGCGGTTGCTCCTCGATGTGACCTCACCTTCACCAGGGGCACGCTACCTCGCGTTCGGCGCCGCTGCGCCTGAGGGTGGGCTCACGCTCTCCGCCTCCGGCGATCTCACCGAGGCCGCCGCCAACCTCTACGCGCACCTCCGCGCGCTCGACGCGACCGGCGCTGACACGATTGCAGTGGCGCCGATCCCGGGCGGCGGCCTTGCCGAAGCGATGCGCGACCGCCTCGCACGCGCCGCCGCGCCGCGCTGAGTTCGCCTCGGCAGGCGGATCGCGTTAGATTCCGCCTTGATGACTGATCTCGCCACCAAAATCGCCGCACGCCTTGGGCCAAAGGGCGTTGTCACCGAAAATGCCGACCTCGCGCCGTTCCTCAGCGAATGGCGCGGCAGATTTAGTGGCAAAACCCCGCTCGCGGCGCTTCCAGCCACTACGGAAGAGGTTGCCGATGTCGTGCGGCTTTGCATCGAGGCAGGCGCGAAGATCACGACGCAGGGCGGCAATACCGGCCTCGTCGGCGGTCAGATCCCCGATGGTGAAGTCCTGATTTCGCTCCGCCGCATGAACCGCATTCGCGAGATCGATGCAGCAAACGATTCGCTCACCGCCGATGCCGGCGTCGTGTTGAAGGTCGTGCAGGAGGCCGCGCGCGAATCGAATCGCCTGTTCCCGCTTAGCCTCGCGTCTGAAGACAGCGCGACGATCGGTGGTCTCATCTCGACGAACGCGGGCGGCGTGCACGTGCTGCGCTACGGCATGATGCGTGACCTCGTGCTCGGCATCGAAGCAGTGCTGCCAGATGGTCGCATCTTCTCCGGGCTCAAGGGTCTGCGGAAGGACAACACCGGCTATGACCTCAAACAGCTCTTCATCGGCGCCGAAGGCACGCTCGGGATTGTGACCGCAGCGACCCTGAAGCTCTTTCCGCGCCCGGCGGCACGCGAGGTCGTCCTACTCGCCACGCCTTCGGCCGAACGTGCGCTGGCGCTGCTCCACCGGATGAAGGCGGCGACGGGGGCAGTCTCCGCCTTCGAGGTGATGAACCGCCTCAGCGTCGAGGTGACGGTCAAGAACGTGCCCTCAGTCCGTGACCCGTTGCAGGGCGCCGGCGCCATCGCCGTGCTGATCGAGTTCGAGGCCGCACACGCCGAAGGCATGCGTGATGCGATTGAAACGGCGCTCGCGGCGGCGATTGAAGCGGGCGAAGCGGAAACGGCGCTAATTGCGGAAAACGCTGGTCAAATGCGGGATTTCTGGGCCCTGCGCGAACTAATTTCAGCGGGCCATAAGCCCGAAGGCACGCAGGTGAACCACGATGTCAGCGTGCCCGTCTCGCAGACACCAGCGTTCCTCGCACGCGCCAACGCGGCCATGGAAGCGCGCGTGCCTGGCGCACGCATCGTCGCATTCGGTCACATGGGCGATGGCAACTTCCACTACACAGTGATGCAGCCTCTGGGCTCTGATGCTGCCGCGTTCCCCGGCGCCGCGCTGACACAAACTGTCTACGAGATCGCCACCGCACTCGGCGGTTCGATCTCGGCCGAGCACGGCATCGGCGTGGCGCGTCGCAGTGACCTCGCGCGCTTCAAGGATCCCGAATCGATGACGTTGATGCGCACGCTCAAGCGCGCGATCGACCCGAACAACGTGATGAACCCACGCGCGATGTTCGAATGATGTGCGTGTCGAAACGATGCGCGTGCATCAACGTTGAATGATGCGAATCACGCGCGTTGCGCTGTTGCAGATTCATCGCGTTGAATCTTTTCGCTGGCGAATGTGCTTGCACATGACATATTGAAGAAGTACTGCGGCTGCGTTGCCGTACTAAAAAAAGGAGCCAGGGCATGGCTAAGAAAGCAAAGAAAGCGACCAAGAAGGTCGCGAAGAAGGCGAAG
>CADEDT010000005.1 GCA_902826145.1 uncultured Caulobacteraceae bacterium | reverse complement strand
AACCGCGCGCCGACGCTTCACCGCCTCGGCATCCAAGCGTTCGAGCCGAAGCTCATCGAAGGCAAGGCGATCCAGCTGCACCCGCTGGTCTGCGCCGCGTTCAACGCTGACTTCGACGGCGACCAAATGGCCGTGCACGTTCCGCTGTCGCTCGAAGCGCAGCTGGAAGCGCGCGTGCTAATGATGTCGACGAACAACATCCTCTCGCCCGCCAACGGCAAGGCGATCATTGTGCCGTCGCAGGATATCGTTCTCGGCCTCTACTATCTCTCGACCGTCAAAGACGGTGAGCCGGGCGAAGGCAAGCTGTTCGGCTCGATCGGTGAAATTGAATCGGCGCTCGAAGCGGGCGTTGTTACGCTGCACACCAAGATCAAAGCGCGCTTTGAAACCGTGGACGCCGACAACAAGCCGATCCGCTTGACGATCGATTCAACACCGGGCCGGATGAAGCTCGCCGAGCTGTTGCCGCGTCACCCGAAGATCAGCCACAAGCTGCTCGATCAGACGATGACCAAGAAGGAAGTCGGCAACCTGATCGATCAGGTTTATCGCTTCTGCGGCCAGAAGGCGACGGTGATCTTCGCCGATCGCATCATGCAGCTGGGCTTCAAGGAAGCCGCCAAGGCCGGCATCAGCTTCGGCATGGCCGACATGGTTGTGCCGAAGGCGAAGGAAACGCTGGTCGAGGAAACGCGCAAGCGGGCTTCCGAGTATGAGCAGCAGTACGCCGACGGCCTGATCACCAAGGGCGAGAAGTACAACAAGGTCGTCGACGCTTGGTCGAAGTGCACCGACAAGGTCGCTGACGCGATGATGGAAGAGGCGTCAAAGCCGGCCAGGTTGAAGGACGGTCGTCTCGGCGAACTCAACTCCGTCTTCATGATGGCGCATTCGGGCGCCCGCGGTTCGAAGAACCAGATGAAGCAGCTCGCCGGTATGCGCGGCCTGATGGCCAAGCCGTCGGGTGAAATCATCGAGACGCCGATCATCTCGAACTTCAAGGAAGGCCTCTCGGTTCTCGAGTACTTCAACTCGACTCACGGCGCCCGTAAGGGCCTCGCGGATACCGCGTTGAAGACCGCCAACTCGGGCTATCTCACGCGCCGCCTCGTCGACGTCGCACAGGATTGCATCATCACCGAGGAAGATTGCGGCACGCAGGACGGCATCCAGATGACGGCTGTCATCGACGGCGCCGACATCGTCGTCTCGCTGGGCACCCGCATCCTCGGCCGTACGGCTGCACTTCCGATCAACGACCCTGGCACCGGCAAGCCGCTCGTGCCGGCCGGTGGCTTCCTCGACGAAGACACCGTTGCCTTGATCGAGAAGGCGGGCGTCCAAGCCGTCAAGGTTCGCTCGGTGCTCACGTGCGAAACTCGTACTGGTGTTTGCGGCTCTTGCTATGGCCGCGACCTCGCACGCAACACGCAGGTGAATATCGGCGAAGCCGTCGGCGTCATCGCGGCGCAATCGATCGGTGAGCCTGGCACGCAGCTCACGATGCGTACGTTCCACATTGGCGGCGCCGCGCAGCTCGCGGAATCGTCCGTGATGGAATCGGCGCACGACGGCTCGGTCCACCTGATCGACCGCAACACGGTTAAGAACGCCCAAGGCGATCTCATCGTGATGAGCCGCAACATGAAGATCTCGGTCGTCGATGCGGATGGCAAGGAGCGTCAGAGCTTCAAGCCGCCGTTCGGCGCGCGTCTGAAGGTCGACGAGAAGTCGAAGATCAAGCGCGGCGATCGTATCGCCGAGTGGGATCCCTACGCGACACCGATCCTCACCGAGGTGGCCGGCAAGGTCCGCTTCGAAGATCTGAACGAAGGCGTCGCCGTGCGTGATGAGTTCGATGAAGCCACCGGCATTTCGTCGAAGGTTGTTATCGACTGGCGCTCGACCACAAAGGGTTCGGATCTGAAGCCGAGCATCTCCGTGCTCAACGCCAAGGGCGTTGCGGTGAAGACGTACTCGTTGCCGGTCGGCGCCATTCTCTCGGTGGCCGATGGTGATGACGTGACGCCGGGCCAAGACCTCGCGCGTATGCCGACGGGCGGCGCCAAAACCCGTGACATCACGGGCGGTCTGCCACGCGTCGCGGAACTGTTCGAAGCCCGCCGTCCAAAGGATCACGCGATCATCTCGGAAGGCGATGGCCGCGTTGAGTTCGGCAAGGACTACAAGAACAAGCGCCGCCTGCGCGTTGTGCCGGAAGACGAGAGCCTCGAAGCGATCGAGTACATGATCCCGAAGGGCAAGCACATTCCGGTGCAAGAAGGCGACTTCGTGAAGAAGGGCGATTACCTGCTCGACGGCAACCCCGCGCCGCAGGACATCCTCTCCATTCTCGGCGTTGAAGCGCTCGCGAATTACCTCGTTGAGGAAATTCAGAAGGTCTATCGCCTGCAAGGCGTGCCGATCAACGACAAGCACATCGAGGTGATCGTTCGCCAGATGCTGCAGAAGGTCGAGATCATGGAATCCGGCGACACCGAGTTCCTGAAAGGCGAAGCCGTGGAAGCGCTCGATCTCGAAGACGAGAACAAGCGCGTGAAGGAACTGGGCCTCGCTCCGGCGACGGCGCAGCCCATGCTGCTCGGCATCACCAAGGCCTCGCTGCAGACGCGTTCGTTCATCTCGGCGGCATCGTTCCAAGAAACCACGCGCGTGCTCACCGAAGCTGCCTCCTACGGCAAGTCGGACACGCTCGAAGGCCTCAAGGAAAACGTCATCGTTGGCCGCCTTATCCCGGCCGGCACTGGCGGTCAGCTGCGGCGCTACCAGAAGCTCGCGGCGGAACGCGACGAACAATTGGCTATCGATCGCGCCGAAGACGCGCGTTTGGCTTCCTCGGAAGCGGCCGAATAAGACAGGGAAGAAACGTCCAATAAAAAAACGGCCCGGGAGCAATCCCGGGCCGTTTCATTTTGTATTGCGCTTGCGCCGTTACCAGACCCGGACGCGTTGCTCTGGCGCTAGGTAGAGCGTCTGGCCCTGCTGGACGTTGAAGGCTGTGTACCAGGCGTCGATGTTGCGTACGGTGAGCGCGCGATACACGCCAGGTGCGTGGCCATCGGTGGCGATGCGCTGGCGCATGGCTTCGTCACGCATCTTGCTGGCCCAGGTTTGCGCGTAGGCGATGAAGAAGCGTTGGTCGCCCGTCAGGCCGCCAATCACCGGTGCTTCGCGACCGCCGAGCGAGGCGTGGTAGGCGTCGTACGCGGCTTGCAGACCAGCGACATCGGCGATGTTCTCGCCGAGCGTCAGCGCACCATTCACGTGCAGGCCGGGAAGCGGCTCGTAGGTGTCGTATTGGCGGGCCAGGGCTTCACCTTGCGTGCGGAAGGCGGCGAGGTCGGCGTCCGTCCACCAATTGCGCAGCGCCCCGGTTGAATCGAACGCGGCGCCGTTGTTGTCGAAGCTGTGGCTTACTTCGTGGCCGATCACCGCGCCGATGGCGCCGTAATTGTAGGCTGCGTCGGCGTTCGCGTTGAAGAATGGCGGCTGCAGGATGGCGGCTGGGAAATTTAGGCCGTTCTGCACCGGCAGGTTCACCGCGTTGACCGTCTGCGGCGTCATCCACCATTCGTTGCGATCCATCGGACGACCAAGCTTGGCGAGCTGGTGCGCATACTCGGCGCGCTCGCCGTTGATGGCGTTGGCGTAAGCGTCGCTGGCGGAAACTTCGTAGTGCGAATAGTCGCGCCACGCGTCCGGATAGCCAACGCCAACAACGATCGTCTCAACCTTTCGGAGCGCTTCGGCGCGCGTTTGCTCTGCCATCCAGTCGAGCCCTTGGATGCGTGCGGCGAAAGCGGTCTTGATGTTCTCGACCATGCCTTGCACTTCTTCGCGCGCGGAAGCTGGGAAGTAGCGCTGGACGTAGGCTTGGCCGACGGCGTCACCGAGAGAGACGTTAAGCGCATCGAGCCCACGCTTGGCGCGGTCACGCTGCTGCGGCGTGCCGGAAAGGGTGGTGCCGTAGAAACCGAAATACGCTTGGTCGATCGCTGTCGGTAGAACGTCGGCGTGCGAATTGATCTGGTGGAATGCCAGCCAATCCTTCCACGATTGCAACGGCGCTGAAGCGACAAGCGCCGAAAGCCGCGTGATCGCTTGCGCATGATAGGCCGCGAAGCGTTGCTGATTGCCGAGCTGCGCGGCGGTGAGGAATGCGTTCCAGTCGATGCCCGGCGCGCGCTGCGCCAGTTCGGCGCGCGCCGGGCATCACCGCGAGCGGCCATGTCTTCGCTCTGCTCGCGCGTCATGTGCGCGCGGGCGATCTGCACTTCGAGATCGTAGATGCGCTGCGCCTTGGTGCGCGCGTCGGTGATGCCGGCGGCGGTCAGCAGCTGTTCGATATAGGCACGGTACTGGCCGCGAATTTCGACCATCGAGGCGTCGTTCGACAGATAGTACTCGCGCTCCGGCAGACCCAATCCGCCTTGCAGGATGTAGGGCAGCACCTCGCCCGGTGTCGCCAAGCCTTGGGTGACGAAAATCCCGAAGAGGTTCTCGGTGTTGTAATTCGTCGCGTTCAGCGGATCGACGTCCGCGCGGATCTGTTCGCCGAGGACACGCGAAAGATCGGCCTTGTTGGCGATAGCATTGAAGCGCGCGAGATCGGCTTGCGTCGGCGCCATGTCAGCGGCGTCGATCGCGGCGGTGTTGGTGTAGGCGTTGTAGAAGTTCGCGATCCGCGCTTCGTTCGTGCCGGCCGCCGGATTGGATTGCACGATGTCGTTCACGAGTTCGGTGGTTTGACGTTCAGTCTCCAGCGAGGCGCGGTAGAACGAACCGATGCTTGAGCGGTCACCGGGAATTTCCGTCGTGCGTTGCCAAGTGCCGTTGGCGTAGCCGTAGAAATCGTTGCCGGGCTGGGCATTGGTGTCCATCGCTGCGACATCGAGGCCAATCTCGCGCGCCGCGTTGCGATTACAGGCGGCAACGCCGCAGACCAAAACCGCGCTCATAGCGAACGCTGACAAAACACGCATGGGAACAACGTCCTTCCAAGGAATATTGGCGGACGGCATAGGCCTCGGGGCCTGCGCCAGCAACAGCGCGTGGCGCCTCAATACCCACGACTATCGAGGATTGCCGCGCCTTCGTCGCAAAGGCGCAAGCATTGTTACGGGCCGCCGCCGGGGATGGGTGGCCCGCCTGGTTGTTGATCCGAAGGCGGCCGCTGCGGGCCGGAGCCGAACTGATATGTTAGCGCGAGCCGGAAGCGTGTGCCGGAGCTCTCGTACTCGGCGCGCTCGATGTAGTCCGCCGTCGTGACCTCCGAGATCTGATCGGTGCTGTCGAAAATATCTTGCACCATGAACACACCGAAGAGCTTCGGCCCGAGGCGACGTCGCCAGGTGAAGTTCGCCACATAGAATGGGTCGATTTCGGTTTGCAGGCCGTGGCGCGGGCCAGCGAAGCGTACTTCGAATTGGAATTGGTTGGCGCCGACCGCGTCCTGATCTGGATCGCGATAGTCGAGCTGAGCCACGCCATCGTACTCGACGTCCTCGCGCCGCGTGATCGCGCCGCCGCTGCTCAGCACATCGTACTCGCGGCTCAACACGTTGCCGCTCAGCGAATAGCGCCAGCGTTCGCCGATCGGCCCGCGCAGCAATGCTTGCAGCCCGCGCTGCTCGCTCTCGCCGGCGTTCACCGGCATCGACACGATGACGCCGCCGGGCGTGAGCTCGGTGAAGTTGGAAACGATGTCATCGCTGATGCGATCGAAGAAGGTGACACTGAAACTGGCGCCATTCTTTTGATAGACGAAGTTTGCTTCGAAGGCGTCCGTGGTTGTTGGATCGAGATTGGGGTTGCCAGAGATGGCGCGGCCCACATCGACGAAGCGCAACGCTGGATCGAGCTGCTGAAAACCGGGGCGTGAGATGCGGCTTGTGTAGCTGAGGTCGATGTTGATGTTCCGCGTCAGCTCGTTGCGGATGTGGATGCTCGGGAAGAGGCGGGTGTCGTCGTCCTCGGTGGTAAGGGCGCCTGAATTGACTTCGCGCCAATAGCCCTCTGCGCGTAAGCCGGGAAGGATCGTCCAATCGCCGATGTCGAACTGGTAGGTGACGTAGCCGGCGAGCGTCTGCGACGTGCCGTCGAGCGTGGCAAAGTAGGCGGGAGGTGTCGTGCCCGTGAGCGGGGTGAGGCCGTTCTCGAAGGTCTGATCAACGTAATCGTACGATCCGCCAAACGTCAGGAATTGTTCGCTCGGCAGCGGCTGCTCAGCATCGAGCTTGGCGCTCAGACCCGTCGTTTCATTCTCAAAATTGGTCGCGTAGCTGTTTGATCCGCCGCCGCCCGCGGGCGTGTTTGTGAACACGGCATCGGATTGATTGACCGATCGACCGGCCACCGCGTTGAACTTGATCAACTCACGCGGCGTGTCGCCGCTTTGTTGAAAGTCGAAGATCAGTTGTGTGTTGTCGAAGGTGTTCTGGCTATCAACGTCGGTTGCGAACAACGGTCCCACTGTGTCTGAGAGAAGCGATGTTTGCGTCACATCGGTGTTGTGATGGCCGCCGTCGAGCGCAAGGCTCATGCGCTGCTTTTCGGTTGGCGCGTACGCGACTTGCAGGCGGCTCAGATAGACGCCGCTCCATTCAATGTCGCGTAGGCCTTCTTCCGATGTGAGCGCGCCGCCTGGGACTTCCTCGCGCTCGCGCAACAGATCGTTTTCGCGACCACCGCCGTACGTGCCGATCTGGCCGCTGAACGTCCAAGGGCCAACCGAGTAACTCGGGCCAACGCCGAAGTGGTAGCCTTCTGGATATTCGACGCTTGCTTGGATCGAGCCGTTGAAGCCGGCGTTGAAGCGCCTGCGCGTGATGATGTTGATGATGCCGCCCGAAGCCTCAGCTGAGTATTGAGCCGAAGGATTGGTGATGACTTCGATGCGCTCGACTTCGCCACCTTGCAGCCCGCGCAACACCTGTTCGAGATTCACGCCTGGAACGGGTTGGCCGTTGATCTGGATGACCACGCCTGACGCGCCGAGCAAAGTGACGTCGCCTCCCGGCGAAACGCTGACGGACGGGATCTTGCCCAGCACGTCAAACATGTTTGAGCTTTGCGCTGCAGCATCGTCGCGCAGGGTGTATGTCCGCCGGTCGATGCGCACCTGATCGCCTGGTTGCGCCAGCACGACGATATCGTCGTTGCTTTCCTCGTCCTCCTCAGCTGCCGCAGCCGGTGGTGGAGGAGGCGGGGGCGATGCCGGCGGCGTCTGCTGAGCATGTGCAACAGCAGCGCTCGCCAGAAAGGCGGCCACGCCTGAGTGGATAAGACGCTTCATCGATTGATCCCCGCTTCGCCGGAAGTCTCAGGACTCGACCTCAAGCGTCAACGGGCAAGCGATAGCCGCCATTTGTCACCAAGATTTGGCGAAATGTTTCAGACAAACGCCTTTGTTTGTCCGACGATACGACCTCAGTCGCCGAAGATATCCATCAGGTCGAAGCCACCGCGCCGGCGGCGCTGCTGCTGGCTCCCGCGCTGTTGGTCGTAACCGCCTTCGCCACGCTCGCCGTACTCGCCGCGTTCCCCATACTCGCCGCGCTCGCCGTAGCCCTGTTGCGGGCGCTGCTGCTGGTATTGCTGCGGTTGCTGCGGCGGGCGCTGGCCTTGCGAGAATTGAGCCTGCGGGGCCTGATCGTAGCTGCCTTGCTCGCTCTGAACGCCGGAGATGATCTTTTCGAGTTCCCCGCGATCCAGCCACACGCCGCGGCAGGTCGGGCACATATCGAAAGCGACATCGTTGCGCTTCACCTCAGTCATCGAGGCGCTGCAGTTCGGGCACATCAAGAGCGGCATTGGTCCTCCTCCATTGTTGCAAGGCATGTAGGCAAAAAACGCATGGAGAAAACCCCGCTTCCTATGCGGCGGATTTTCGCAACGTAAGTTGAATTGCTCTAGGGTATTGCGTGTGCGAATCGAGCGGGAACCATGACAAATCAAGTCTCTGACGCGCTGAGCCGGGTGAAGCCCTCCGCCACGATGGCGATGAGTGCTAAGGCCCGCGCGCTGAAGGCCTCCGGCCGCGATTGCATTGCACTTTCGCAAGGTGAGCCGGATTTTGATACGCCCGAGAACATCAAGGAAGCCGCCATCCGCGCGATGCGCGAAGGCAAGACCAAGTACACGGACGTCGACGGCATTCCTGAGCTGAAGGACGCGATCGTCGCGAAGTTCAAGCGCGAGAACGGACTTGAGTACAAGCGCGAGCAGATCAACGTTTCGCCGGGCGGCAAGCCGGTGATTTTTAACGCGTGGATGGCGACGCTCAATCCAGGCGATGAAGTCGTCATCCCCGCGCCGTATTGGGTGAGCTATCCCGACATGGCGATCATGTGCGGCGGCACGCCGGTGTTCATCGATACGAAGATCGAGAACGGCTTCAAGATCACGCCGGATGCGCTCGCGAAAGCGATCACGCCGCACACGAAGTGGCTGTTGCTTAACTCGCCGTCGAACCCGTCAGGCGCCGCCTACACGCGCGCGGAGCTGAAGGCGCTGGCCGCGGTGCTGATCGATCATCCGCGCGTGCTCGTGCTTACGGATGATATGTACGAGCATCTGACCTACGGCGATTTCGAATTCACAACGATCGCGCAGGTTGAGCCGCGTTTGTACGACCGCACACTGACGATGAATGGCGTCTCGAAGGCGTATTCGATGACGGGCTGGCGCATCGGCTATGCCGGCGGCCCGCAATGGCTGATCAAGGCGATGGCCAATGTCATGGGGCAGACGACTTCGAACCCGTGTTCGATCTCGCAATGGGCTGCGGTCGAGGCGCTCAACGGCACGCAGGATTTTATCCCGAAGAACAAGAAACTCTTCCAGGATCGCCGAGATCTCGTCGTTTCGATGCTGAACCAGGCGAAGGGCATCAAGTGCCCGACGCCGGAGGGGGCGTTCTACGTCTATCCCTCGATCGCAGGGCTGATCGGCAAGAAGACGGCCGCGGGCAAGGTGATCGATAGCGACGAAACCTTTGCGCTCGAATTGCTCGAAGCGGAATGCGTGGCGCTCGTCCACGGTGGCGCGTTTGGCCTCTCGCCGAATTTCCGCATTTCGTATGCGACGTCGAACGAGTGTCTCGAAGGCGCCTGCGCGCGGATTCAGCGCTTCTGCGCGAGCTTGAGCTAGTTCTCGAGCTTGAACGTCAGTCCCGCTTTTTCTTGCAAACGCGCGATGAGCGCGTCGCCCATTGCTGCGGCTGGCGTCCAGATTCCGCCAGGGGTGGTTTGGCGGCTGGTGTCTTTCAACGTTAGCGCGGCTTCGGAGATCATCTTCGACGTTGAGCCGTAGCCCGGATCTTTGTCGCCATAGACGCCGGCCTTCAGCGTGCGGCCGTCAGCGGCTTTGCCGACATAGAGCACGTCGAACATGCCGGTCTCGCGTTGTTCCTTGTTCGGGCCTTGGCCCGGCTTCGGCAGGACGAACTGTGTGAGCAACGCCCGCGTTGGTGCGAACCCTAACAGTGTACGCTGCATGTTGGACGCGCCGAGCGCCGATTTCGCGCGCTGTTTGCCTTTGGCGCCGCCGCCCGTGAGCATCATCTCGCTGTAGGTGAAATCACGCCCGTAGGGGTGGTGCGCGAGCGCGTTGGTGCGGTGCACGTTCTTGGTGTTGATCGCCGCCATCACGAACGGCGCGGACCAGCTGTCGATATCTGCGTCCTCGGTGATGTCTTCGCCATTGGGCTGCTGCGCGAGACGTTCCGGTGAGAGCAGGAATGGGTCCGTCATCTTGGTCGCGAGAGCCGGATCGCGCCGCACCGCTTCGAATGTCGCAAGCATCGAAGCCATCGTGCCGCCTGAGAATGTCCCTTTCATCTTGCGCACGCGGCCGCGAACGTCGCGTAGCGGCTGGCCGAAGCGCGCCTTCGCTTCCTGCTGCAAGAACCAGACGCCGCCATCGAACGGGATCGAGTCGAAGCCGCAGGAAAACACGATGCGCGCGCCGCTTTCCTTCGCTGTCTTCTCGTACTTGGCGATCATCGCGGCCATCCAGTTCGGCTCGCCGCAGAGATCCACGTAATCCGTGCCGGCTTTCGCACATGCTGCCAGCAAGCCTTCGCCGTAGAGCTGATAGGGGCCGACCGTCGTGATCACGACGCGCGTGCGATGCGCCATCGCATCGAGTGCACCGGAGTCCTTTGCGCCTGCGACGATGATCGGTAGCGCAAAGGGCGCGCCGATCTCAGTGCGAACGGCTTTGAGCTTCGCCTCGTCGCGCCCAGCTATCGCCCAGCGCACGTCGCCTTCCGCACCGTAAGTCTTGAGCAAATGCTCGGCCACGAGCTTTCCGGTGAAGCCCGTTGCGCCATACACAACGATGTCGAATTCCTGTGCGCTCATTCCCGCCTCCGCGGGGCACGCCTAGCACGTTGCAACAAAGGAGGGGAGGCGCCCATCGAATGGCGTTCGCGCCAAGCGGTGGCCGTGCTCTAACCGTGCGGACTCATGCCGCCACTCGCCATTGCCGCCGCCATCACTTCGGCCGTGATCCACGCCAGTTGGAACGCTGCGCTGAAAGGCGGCAGCGATCGTATCGTCGATGCGTTTTTGATAGCTGTGGGTGGGATTCTCACGTGCGTTGTCGTCGCTTCGTTTTGGGGGCTGCCTGACGCTGCGTCGTGGCCGTATCTCGCGGCCTCGGTGCTCATTCACCTCGTCTACTGGTTCGCGCTGTTCAGCGCCTACGACGCTGGCGACATGAGCCACATCTATACGCTCTCGCGCGGCTCGGCGCCGTTATTGGTGGCGGTGGGCGCTGCGTTCGCCGCGCACGAAGTGCCGGAGCCGATCAAGATGGGCGGCATCGCGCTCGTTTCGCTCGGCGTGCTCGCGGTTGGCGCGAGCCCACGCGCGCCGTTGAAGGCAACGCTTTGGGCGCTTGCGATTGGGCTTTGTATCTCGGCCTATTCGCTGGTGGACGCGCTCGGCGCGCGCGCTAGCGGCAATGCGCTCGTCTATGTGGCCTGGACGTCTGGGATCATGGGCGTGCCGATGATTGCCTTTGCCTGCTGGCGTCGCGGGACCAAACAGTTGCTGAAGGACGCCAGTGTTGCGCCATGGCGCGGACTCGCTATCGGCGTCATTAGTTTTTTGGGTTATGGCCTCGTGCTCTGGGCGCAAACCTTCGCACCGATCGCGCAGGTGACGGCTTTGCGTGAGACCTCTGTCGTCTGGGGTGCGCTGATCGCGTTCGTGTTCCTGCGCGAGCGTTTGGGGCTTCGCCGTTGGTTTGGCGCGGCGATTGTCGCGGCCGGCGCTGGCCTGATCGCCTTCGCCTGACTAAGTTGAGCGCTACATGGCCGATCTTCATATCATCCGCATCGATGACGCCAAGGCGCTCGTCCGCGTCGGCGTGCCGGACCCGGAGCGCGCAACGCCGCAGGAGGTGCGCATTTCGGTGACACTCGCGCTCGCCGAACCGCCGCTCTACACGAAGCATGATCGCATCAGCGAAACCGTAGACTACGACAAGATCATCCATTTCATCCGCGACGATCTCGGCGAACCCGCGCACCTGATCGAGACGCTCTCCGATCGCGTTGCAGGACACTGTCTTTCGCTTTCGGATCGCGCGCGTTGGGTGGAAGTAACAGTGAAGAAGCCGTCTGTGCTTTCGGGTGATGGCTTGGTCGCGGTGACGATCAGGAGAGAGCGTATATGAAATGGGCGCTTGTCACTGGCGCAGGCCAGCGCCTCGGTCGGGGTGTGGCATTAGATTTGGCTCGCAACGGTTGGAACGTCGCCATCCACTATCGCCGCTCAAACAGCGAGGCGGAAGCCGTGGCAGCCGAAGCGCGCGAGGCGGGTGCGAAGGCCGTAACGGTGGGCGCCGATCTTGATGATGCCGCTGAACGAGGCGCTCTAATCGCTAGGGCTGTCGCTACCGCAGGCGCGCCGCTCGGCGCACTCGTCAACTGCGCGGCGATGTTCGAACACGACACGATCGATACGCTCAGCCAAGAATTGCTCGAACGCCACATCGCGCTCAACGCCATGACGCCGGCGATGCTTGCGCGCGAGTTTGCGGAAGCTTTGCCGGATGGCGTGCAGGGGTGCGTCGTCAACTTCCTCGATTTCAAACTGGCGAACCCGTACCCGGATCACTTCTCCTACACGCTTTCAAAATATGCGCTCGCTGGCGCGACCGAGCTGTTGGCCCGCGCGCTTGCGCCCCGGGTGCGGGTCAACGCTGTTGCGCCTGGCTACGTGCTGCCGGCGCCGGGGCAGGCGGAGGAAGATTGGAAGCGGTTGCACGACGACACGCCGCTGAAGCTTGGCCCGACGCCTGAGCACATCGCACACGCTGTGCGCTTCTTGCTCGAGAACGACGTGATCACCGGTCAGACCATCTATGTCGACGCTGGGCGCCGCTTCCGTACGTACGATCGCGACATGGGGTTCATGTGAGCGCTCGTGCTCCGTGACCGCCGTCACATCGACAAGGCAAACGACCTATTACCTTCATCTCATCGGATCGACGGACGGTTCGAGAAGAGATGGAGCGGGAAATGGCCAAGTTTTATTGCCTCGTTGCGGCGCTCGCGGTGTTTGCCCCTGTTGCGTTCGCCACCATGAACCAAGCCGCGCAAATGGTTGCGTGAAGAGCCTCTGACCTGAAGCTTCCCAAGCCCGCGAGGGCGCAAGAAAACAGGCAGAGTTCAAATGATAAGCCCACAAAGCTAGGGCGCTGGTGTTTCCGCCGGCGCCCTTTCGCATTTTGGGAACTCTTGCGGCGGTAACCGGCTTGCCAAGGTCATGGAAGGTTTCGTCCACCAGACGAAGGGCAAACGACTTGAGGAGCTCCGCGATTCACTGCGGCGGGCCTACAAGTCAGAAGCTTCGACTGCGCCGGATCTGTTCGAAGATCAGTTGCGCAGGCTTGAGGCGGCCGAAAGCGAAGCCGACCGGGCCTCTGACGACTGACCTGATCTCAATGAAGGCGCATTGATCCCTGGCTGGGAACTTTCCAAACGGGCAAGCCGTTGGAACTTTGATGAACGCGCGATCCCTCCCGAACGTCAAAGAGCTCTGCGAGGGCATCACGTCCGACAGCCCGGTCGAGCACATGATCATCTGCCCTGTATGTGGGCAGATATTCGATTGCCGGGATCACGGTCAGGTCGCTCACCACAGCAAGCCCGTCCACGACGCCAAACTGCGCTAAGCAGAAGTTCTTGATATGTTCTAGTATTGGGACTATAGTCCTAATGCATGAAATCCGATCCTCTGCATGGGCGGGGTGCACGCACCAACGCTAGTGGCCGCTACGAGCGCTTCGTACGCGAGGCCTTTGACGACGGCTGGGTCGGCGAGGAGGACGCGCGGCCATTCGAGACGATCGTCACGCCGGAATTGGCGAAGAGCATCATCTCCACCAACCAAAGCCCCGACATTTCCTTCGACCAATCGATCAATCCGTATCGCGGCTGCGAGCACGGTTGCATCTATTGCTACGCGCGTCCGAACCACGCCTATGTCGGGTTGTCGCCGGGGCTCGATTTCGAGACCAAGCTGTTCGTGAAGGCGAACGCGGTCGAGTTGCTCGAACGCGAATTTGCGAAGCCAAACTACAAGCCGAAAACGATCATGCTGGGCGGCGTCACAGACATCTATCAGCCGATCGAGCGTGGCTACGGCATCACGCGCGGCATTCTCGAAGCGATGGAGCGCTGGCGGCATCCGGTGTCGCTCATCACCAAGTCGCAACTGGTCATTCGCGACATCGATATTCTCGCGCGCCTCGCCGAGCGCGGCCTCGCGAAAGCGGCGATTTCTGTTACCAGCCTCGAACGCCGCATCGCACGTGTGATGGAGCCGCGCGCCGCCGCACCGCATCGTCGCATCGAAGCGATCCGCATGTTGGCTGAAGCCGGCGTTCCGGTGACAGCGATGGTTGCGCCTATCGTGCCGGCCATCAATGACAGCGAGATCGAGGCTATTGTGGAAGAATGCGCGAAAGCGGGCGCGAGTTCAGCTGGCTATGTGGTGTTGCGCTTGCCGCTGGAGATCAAGGATCTCTTTCGCGAGTGGCTCCACAAACACTTTCCCGATCGCGCGACGCGAGTGATGTCGCTCGTCCGCGGCATGCGTGGCGGACGTGACTACGATCCCGAGTGGGGCAAGCGGCAGAAGGGTGATGGCCCTTACGCCAAACTGATCGCCGATCGTTTTGCGGCGGCGATCAAGAGGTTCGGGCTGGAGAGGCCCCGGTTGCCGCTCGATCATACGCAATTCCGGCGGCCACTGGAGCAGGGCGGCCAGCAAGACCTATTCGGCGGCGCCGAAGATATTTAACGAAAAATAGAAATATCCTTGACGCTGTCCGCGGCGGGCGGCATGGAGCGCAAATGCGCGGCCCCGGCAAACACGCACTCGCGTTTATCTTTCTCACCGTGCTGATCGATACGATCGGCTTCGGCATCATCATGCCTGTCATGCCGCAGCTCATTGTCGAGTTGACCGGTAAATCGCTTGCCGAGGCGACGTTCATCGGTGGCTGGCTGCTGACGAGCTACGCCGTTATGCAATTTGTCTGCGGCCCGATCATGGGCAATCTGAGCGATCGCTTCGGGCGCCGGCCTGTGCTGCTCGCCTCGCTCGCGGCGTTCGCGGTCGACTACGCGCTGATGGGCTTTGCGCCGACGTTGGCGTGGCTTTTCCTTGGGCGCCTGCTCGCGGGCGTTGCCGGTGCTGTCTATTCGCCGGCCTGGGCTTATGTCGCGGACGTTTCCGCGCCGGAGAAGCGCGCGCAGAGCTTCGGCATTATGGGCGCGGCGTTCGGTGTTGGCTTCATCATCGGCCCGGCCATTGGCGGCTTTCTCGGCGAGCTTGGCCCACGCGCGCCATTCTTTGCCGCCGCCGCGTTGGGCGGGATCAACTTCATCTACGGCATCTTCGTGCTGCCGGAGAGCTTGCCCGCCGACAAACGCCGCAAGTTCGAATGGCGCCGTGCCAATCCGTTCGGCGCGTTGATGGCGCTGCGCCGCTATCCCGCAGTGGTTTCAATTGCAGGCGCCGTATTTCTTTGGCAGCTGGCGCATCAGATCTATCCGGCGACGTGGTCGTTCTTCGCGGAGATTCGCTTCGGGTGGAGTTCTGCCGAGATCGGCGCTTCGCTCACATTCGTCGGCGTGCTGATGGCGTTCACACAAGCGGTGCTCACTGGCCGGATCGTCAAATGGGTCGGCGAGTATCGCGCCGTGGTCATCGGCCTCACCAGCGGCATCGCCGGCATGCTGATTATCGCGTTCTCGAACGTCGGCTGGTTGGCTTACGTGGCGATGACGGCAGGCATGCTGCAGTTCGTGGCGTACCCGTCGATGAACGCGATCATGTCGAAGCAGGTGCCGCCCGACAGCCAAGGTGAGTTGCAGGGCGGTGTAGCCAGCATGTCGAGCCTCACAACCATTATCGGCCCCGTGTTGCTGACGCAGACGCTCGGCCGCTTCTCCGCGCCGGACGCGCCGATCTACTTCCCCGGCGCTGCATTTCTGCTGGCGAGCATACTCGCATTGATGGCGCTAGTGATCGTCTTGCGCCTGAACAGCGCCAGTTCCGCGTTGCCCGAGAGGGAAGCGGCGGAGTAGGGTCTCGCCTCAAAGGGGAGACGCGACCATGCGCACTGAAGGCCAACGCCGTTCCGACAATTTCGAAGATCGCGGCCGAGGCTCTGGCGGCGGCATGGGTGGCGGCGGCTTGGGCGGGGGCGCGCTGTTCGCGATCCTGCGCCGCATCGGTCTGCGCGGCATTCTCATCGTCGGCATCGTGCTCGCCGGCATCTACTTCTTCGCGCCGCCCGGCATCAAGAATGCCATCTTCGGCGCGCTGCTTGGCGGCGTGCCGGGCCAAACTCAAGCGCAAGGCGAGGGCAGCGTGTGCGAGAGCAATGCGCAGGCTTGCGATTTCTCGCGCGCCGTCTTGGGCTCGACGGAAGACGTGTGGACGCAGCAGTTCTCGCAAGGGCGCTTGCCGAACTATCGCACGCAGCCGGGCGCCTATCAGGCGCCGACGCTCGTCGTGTTCTCGGGCGGCGTGTCGACAGAAGGCTGCGGCAACGCCAGCTCTGATGTCGGCCCGTTCTACTGCCCGACGGATCGCAAGCTCTATGTCGATCCGAGCTTCTACCAAGTCATGGAAAGCCGTCTGCGCGCGCCGGGTGATTTCGCGCAGGCTTACGTCATCGCGCACGAGGTTGGTCACCACGTGCAGAACCTGATCGGCGCGACGCAAGTGCAGGTGCCCGGCGAAACGCAGAACCAAACGTCAGTGCGCGTCGAACTGCAGGCCGATTGCCTGGCTGGCGTGTGGGGACACACCGCGCGCTCCACGCTGGCGATCGATGACGCCGACTTGCGTGAGGCGCTGAATGCAGCGCACGCGATCGGCGATGACACGCTCGGTCAGCAAAATGAGAGCCAGTTCACTCACGGCACCAGCGCTCAGCGCATGACGTGGTTCCGCCGCGGCTTTGATAGTGGCGACGCGCGCCAGTGCGATACGTTCAACGTGCCGGCGGGGCGGCTTTAGCGAATTGGATTGGGAGCCCTCAGGGCTCCCAATCCGCCGCTTGATCAATCAGGAATTGGCGGAACGCGGCGATACGCTTCGAGCGTTTAAGGTCGCTTGGATAGATGAAATAGACCTCGAAACTCGGTCCCGGCAGATCAGGCAACACTTTCACCAGCTGTGGATTTTCGCGCGCCATGTAGTCGGGGGCGCTGCCGATGCCGAAGCCGGACTCTACTGCGCGCAGCATGCCATAGACGTTGTTGATCTCGAGAAGGGGCGCGCGGGGCTTGGCATCTTCACGGCCGGCACGTTGCGCCCAATCAAGCTCACGCATCGGCGTCGGCACACCGGCTTGGTAGGCAATGATGCGGTGATGATCGAGGTCCTCAACAGTCTTTGGCGTGCCATGCCGCTGCAGATAGCCCGCCGACGCATAGAGGCTGACGCGCACCTCCAAGAGTTTGCGCTGTATGAGATCCGCGTGCGTCGCCGCCCACAGGCGGATCGCGCACTCGGCTTCAAGCTTCAGCAGATCGTATTCGCGGTCATCGAGCATCACCTTGAGGCGCGTCTCGGGGTAGGTGTCCGCGAAGGCGCCAAGCCGCGGCGCAAGCCATGTCGAGCCGAACGCGACCGGGGCTGTGACGGTCAAATCGCCGATCACCTTCTCGCGCGCGTCTTTCAGCGTGGATTCCGCGATCACCGCGGCGCCCGCCATTTCGCGCGTGAACTCGCGTAGCGCCATGCCGGGGCCGGTGAGGAGGAGGCCGCGCGCGTGCCTCTGGAACAGCGGCACACCCATGTCGTTTTCCAGCGCGGCGATCTGGCGGCTGACGGAGGACTGGCTGACGCCAAGCTTTTCGGCGGCGGCGGTGAGGCTGCCGGTCTCAGCCGCGAAGTGGAAGGTCTTGAGCTTGTCCCAATCCATCATGACGCCCACGCCTGAGACGCCCGTCCTGGCGTCCCCGTCGATGCAATATTGCATAGCTCGAACGGTGGGTCGATAGATAACGGCGCTGGCCCGAAGGATTCGCCCGAATGCTCAACGGCTTCCAGGAAGTCTCCCACATCACGCTGTTCCGGCTGGGTGCGTCGTCCGTGACGGTTGGCGGCGTCGGCGGCGCGCTCTTCCTGCTGATCATGTTCATGGCCGGCGCTTGGCTGATCGGCTCAGCTTTGAAGCGCGTGCGGATGCGCACCGAGCCGGGAAACGCGGCGCTCTACATTTCGGAGAAGGTGCTCAGCTACGGGCTCGTTGTCGTTGGCCTTATCGCTGGGCTCTCAACGCTCGGCATCGATCTCACATCGCTCGCAGTGTTCGCCGGCGGTCTTGGCATCGGCTTGGGGCTTGGCCTTCAGGGGATCATCAAAGAGTTCGTTTCGGGACTTACACTCGTCTTCGATCGCGCCGTGCAGATCGGTGACTATGTCGAGATGCATGATGGTACGCGTGGTATCGTGCAGGAGATTGGCCCGCGCGCCACGCGTGTACGTAACAACGACAACGTCTATCTGCTCATTCCAAACTCAAAGCTCATCGAAAACACCATGATTAACTGGACGCGGCGCGGAGAGACGCGACGCATCCACGTGCCGTTTCAAGTTGCGATTGGCGCGGATAAGGAACGCGTTCGCGAGTGCGTGCTCGCCGCCGCGCGCGATGTACCGTTCACATTGCCGGACACCGACAAGCATCGCACGCAAGTCTGGCTCGTTGGTTACGGTGATAGTGCGTTGAAGTTCGAACTGATCGTGTGGCCGACGCTTGAAGCCGTGAAGCGGCCTAAGGCGATGAACGCTGCCTACACATGGGCGATTGATGATGCGCTTCGCGGCGCTGGCATCGAGATTCCGTATCCGCAGCGCGACATCCGCTTGCGAGCGTTCTTTGGTGAAGAGGGTGACGACGCGCTCGCCGCGCTCAGCATGAAGCCCGCCGTGCACGCCGTGCAGACGGCGCCGACTTCGACGGTCAACGATGCCGCCGAAGACCTGCTGCGGCCTGAGGATATGGAGCCAGAGCCCGAAAACCCGCCTCCACCCACCCCAGAGCAGCGCCGAGCCTAGCACCCTCAAGGGCTTGCAGATGCTCAAGTTTCATATAAACTGTATACAGTATGCATTTGCTCGAAACCGAACGAGGTAATATCAGCGAGGCGGCGGCGGACGCCGTTCGCGCGATGATCGTTGACGGCCGGCTCGCGGCCGGCGACCGCCTCAACGAGGTGAGGCTCGCCCAACAACTTGGCTTGAGCCGAACACCGCTGCGCGAAGCACTGAGCGGCTTGGTCGCCGAGGGCGCACTCATTGCGCGTCCTCGTCTAGGCTATTTCGTGCGCCCGCTTTCGCTCGAAGACTTCGAGCAAGTCTACGCAATCCGCCCGTTGCTCGATCCTGAGGCGCTGCGGCTTGCTGGCATTCCGGCTGCGAAGCGCATTGCGAAACTCGAAAAGCTGAACGCGGACCTGAGCAAGGCGAAAGGCGTTCGCGCGATCGATCTGGACGATGCATGGCACATAGAGCTGATTGCCGAGTGCCCGAACAAGGTTCTTGTCGAGCTGATCCGCAACATCATGGTCCGCACGCGCCGTTACGAACTCGCACTGATGCGCGAGAAGGTGAATGTCGGCAACGCTACTACGGATCACGAGAAGATCATCGTCGCACTCAAGAAGAACGATCTCGAAGCCGCGTGCGCGGCACTAAAACGCAACATGCAGAGCGGACGAGAGCCGATCGTGACGTGGCTCAAAGAGCGCGTCGCGCGCAAAACGAAATAGGGGGCGGGTATGAAGTGGGTGAAGGCTTGGGCCTGCGCGATGGCGCTCGCGGTTGCGCCGGCTGTCGCGCAGACGCCGTCAGAAGCGCCCAACATCGATGGCCTCTGGGCCGCGCACATGCGCTACGGACCGGATATTCGTGGGGCTTTGTTGATCGAGCGGCGTGGCGACGCGTTGATCGCGGAAATTGCGGGCGTGCGCGCAGAGGCTCGCGTGGAGGGGCGCGAGGTTCGCTTCGACCTTCCGAACGACGCGGGTTCATTCCGGGGTCATTTCACCAATCGCGAAGCGTCGATCACCGGTCACTGGATTCAGCCGCGCACGATGTCAGGCGGTATGGCGATGGCGTCGCCGGTGACCCTCGCGCGCCTGCGCGCGGGCGCGTGGCAGGGCAACGTGGCGCCAATGGAAGACAAGATCACCATGTTCTTGTCCATACGCACCGACGAAGCAGGTGTGATCCGAGCGTATCTACGCAATCCCGAACGAAACGTCGGCGTGTTTCAGCAGATCGACCGCATCGAGCGGCGCGGCAATCATCTCACCATGATCGGCCGCTTTCGCGGGCGCGGGCAGGAGCAGGTGTTTGGGGAGGCGAACTACGATCACAACAACGATCTGATCCCGTTTCACTTCGCGCAATTCGGCGTGACGATGGATTTCGCGCAGGCATCGCCGGAGGACCAGCGGCAGTTCTATTCGCGTGGCGAAACGCCAGAGGCGTACTCTTACGCGTCGCCACCTGTGCTGGATGATGGATGGCGCACCGCGACGCTTGAGGAAGTGGGCATCGATCGTGCGCAGATCGGTGCGCTCGTTGAGCGGATAGCGCGAGAGCCGCAGGAATCGCTGGCGACGCCGCAGGTGCACGCCATGCTGATCGCGCGGCATGGCCGCCTGGTGCTGGAGGAATATTTCCACGGCTATGGCCGTCATAGCGCCCACGATACTCGCTCCGCTTCAAAGAGCATGGGCGCTATCCTGGTCGGGGCCGCGATGCGCAATGGCGCGCCGTTTACCGTGCAGAGCCGTGTCGTGGAGAGCGTCGATCCTGCACTGCTTCCCGCGACCGTTGATCCACGTCTGGCGTCGATGCAGGTGCAGAACTTGCTGACGATGAGTTCCGGTTTCGATTGCGATGACGACAACGGCGACTCGCCCGGTAACGAAGACGCGATTCAGGAGCAGCGCAACGAGCGCAATTGGTGGCGCTTTGGTCTCGCCGTGCCGATGGCGCGCGATCCGGGCACGCAAGCCATCTATTGCAGCATGAACCCGATGCTGGCGGGCGCGGTCGTTTCTCATGAGACAGGCCGATGGCTGCCGGAAGTGTTCGCCGAGCAAGTCGCGCAGCCGCTGCAGATCAATCGCTATTTCCTGAACCTCACGCCAACGGGCGATTGGTATCTCGGCGGCGGCGCGCAATTTGAGCTGCGAGACTTCATGAAGATGGGGCAGCTCGTGCTCAACGGTGGCACATGGAATGGCCGGCGTGTGCTCGATCGTGAGTATGCCGAACAGATGGCGGCACCTCTCGTGGAGATGCAGGAGCGCCGCTACGGCTATTATTGGTGGTCGCAGGACTATCCGTATCGCGGCCGCCAAGTGCGCGCGGTCTACGCGGCTGGCAATGGGGGCCAGATCGTGATGGCCGTGCCCGAGCTTGATCTCGTGATTGCGTTCTACTCCGGCGATTTTGGCCACAGAGCTGCACTAACAGCGCAACGCGTCTACGTTCCGGAGTTCATTCTGCCTGCGGTCAACTGAGCTGCGTCGGTCATTTTCAGAGTGCTCGCCCGCGCGAGCGCGCTTGATTCAACAGATCGCGAATGCCCTGACGATCCGGCGCGAGGCGGGCGGCTGTCTCTAAGTCGTGAATAGCGTCGTCCACGCGTCCTTGCAGCAAATAGATGTCGCCGCGGCCGTAGAGAGCGTCAACATAGCCGGGGCTGAGGCGAATAGCTTCGCTGTAGTCGGCAAGCGCGGCTTCAATTTCATTCCGGTCGTAGTTGAGGGCGCCGCGATTGTAGAAGAAACGCGGATCGTGGGGCGCCAGGCGGATCGCCGTGTTGAAGTCGGACATCGCGTGTTCGAAATCGTCGAGATCACGATAAACGTTGCCGCGATTGCTCCATACGTATGCCCGGTTCGGGGCGATGTCCAAGGCGCGGGCGTAGTCGGTGAGTGCGCCCTGATAGTCACGGGTCGCGCGCCGTGCAACGCCGCGTCCGATCAGTGACTCAATGCGATCAGGGGCGATGCGCAGCGCAGTGTCGAAATCCGCTAGCGCCGCCTCATTGTCTCGCCGATCCTGTAGCAACAGCGCGCGCGCCTCGTAGGCCCGCGCATATTGCGGCGAAACCCGGATAGCTTGTGTGTAGTCCGCCAGCGCACGGTCTTCTTGCTCCAATCGCTCGTAGACCTGTCCGCGATTAAAGAATGGTTCTGAGAGGCTCGGATCGAGGCGGGTAGCCTCGTCAAAGTCCGCGATCGCTTCGGCGTTTCTGCGCAAAGCGGAATGCACAAGGCCGCGGTTGTTGAAGTCGATGGCGTGAGGGCGGATGGAAAGCGCACGGTTGTAGTCTTGCAATGCGCGCGTGTTGTCATTCTGAAGATAGTAGACCCAACCGCGATTGTTGTACGCATCCGCATTGTTGGGATCGAGCGCGAGCGCCGCCGTATAGTCGGCGATCGCGCGGGGATAGTCCTCAAGGTAGAGGAAAGACGAGCCGCGGGCGCTGTAGGCGAAGGCCGTTGGGTTCAATTCGATCGCGTGCGAATAGGCGATTGCTGCGCTATTGTAATCTCGACTGCGGATATGCACCGCGCCCAAGCCGACAGCGGCCTGGTAGCTGTTCGGCGCCAGGGTTTGTGCAGCGGTGAAGTCCGCGCGGGCTTGGTCGACTTGGTCTTGGTCAAACGAAGCCCAGCCGCGATGCTCCAAGATTTCGTGGCGCCGGGCGTTGTCTGCTGGCATTGCTTCAAGAACACGCGTGCACGCTGCGCTCGCCGCAGCACCTTCGCCGTTTGCGCAAAGGTCGGCATCTTCGCGCGTCTGCGCGAACGCCAGTGGCGCGCCCGCCAACACGATCGCAAGTCCGGCAAAAATCGCGACACGCATTCGCCCGCCTCTGCCGGGAGGATACCGCGTCTGTTGCGTGTGTGAAGCTTAGTTAGGCGGCGGCGCCGGCCTTTGCGCCGCGTGCGCGGTCGAGTTCGATGGCGGCGAGATACTTCTCCGCTTCGAGCGCGGCCATGCAGCCGAGGCCGGCGGCCGTCACGGCTTGGCGGTACGTATCGTCGGCAACGTCGCCCGCGGCGTAGACGCCGGGAATGTTCGTTTCCGTCGTACCGGGCTTCACAATGATGTAGCCGTTGTCCTTCATCTGGACTTGGCCTTTGAACAATTCCGTCGCCGGCGCGTGGCCGATGGCGACGAAGACGCCGTCGAGCTTCCGCTCTTCGCGCGCGCCGGTTTTGAGATTTTTGATCACGATGCCGGTGACGCCCTTCGGGTCTTCCGTGCCTTCGATTTCTTCGAGCGCGGTGTCCCACACCACTTCGATGCTCGGGTGATTGAAGAGGCGCTCCTGCAGCACCTTCTCGGCGCGGAGCGAGTCGCGGCGGTGGATCAAAGTCACCTTGCTCGCGAGGTGCGCGAGATAGAGCGCTTCTTCAACGGCGCTGTTGCCGCCGCCGATGACGGCGACTTCCTTGCCGCGATAGAAGAAGCCGTCACACGTCGCGCAGGCGCTGACGCCGAAGCCTTGGAATTTGTGCTCGCTCGGCAGCCCAAGCCACTTCGCTTGCGCGCCCGTGGCGATGATCACCGCGTCAGCCAGATAGATTTGCCCGCTATCGCCAGTGAGCTTGAACGGGCGTTGATCCAGCTCCGCCTTCACGATGATGTCTTCGACGAGATCAGTACCGACGTGCTTCGCTTGCGCACGCATCTGCTCCATGAGCCATGGACCTTGGATGGTGTCGGCGAAGCCGGGATAGTTTTCGACGTCGGTGGTGATGGTCAGCTGTCCGCCAGGTTGCAGACCCGCAATGAGCGTCGGCTTGCGCAGCGCCCGCGCTGCATAGATGGCGGCGGTGTAGCCGGCGGGGCCAGAACCGATGATGACGATAGGGGCGTGGCGGGCGGCGGAAGCGGTCATGGACAGGCCTTGAACGGATTCGGATGGCTCCAATATGGCGAGCCGGTGCGACGTTCGGAAGCCACATGAAAGCAACTCAGATCACAGTTAAACGGCGCTGACGCTTCGATTTGCATAGGCTTTTTCCACAGCTATGCTGATCGCCGGGGATAGGGTTCAGACAACGGGCGGACGGAGCTTTGCGCAGAATTCTGGTCGTCGAGGACGATGCGCTCATTGCCATGGAACTGGAGGAGCGGCTGGCCGACATGGGCTACGCTGTTCTCGGGCCTGCGCACACGATCGCCGAGGCCGAGGCGCTGATTGCTTCGGACACGCCGGATGCGGCGCTGCTGGACGCGAACGTGGCGGGGCAGACTAGCGTTGGGATTGGCGCGGTTCTGGCGGAACGCGGCGTGCCGGTGGCGTTTTGCACTGGCTATGACGCGGTCAAGAACTTGCCGCCTTCGCTCGAGAAAGCGCTCGTGCTCACCAAGCCGCTCACTGACGCCGAGCTGCGTGCCGGTATTGAGAAGCTGCTGAGCTAGTTGGGGCGAACGCGAGCCGCCCACGCGGTGAGCACGGCCGCAGCCACGCGATCCGTCTCCAACAGCGCCGGGTAGGACCACGTCTCAAGCTTGCCATTGAAAGGCCGGGCGCAACCGCGCCGCGCCAGGCTTTGGTGGAAGCGGGTGAGTTTCCCCGCGCTGCCATCGACCGCGAGGATGTGCACGGGCTTGCCGGTGGCGGAGGCTTCCGTCGCCATGTTCACGCTGTCGGCGGTGACGAAGATGTGGTCCGCCGCGCCGAGGATGGCCGGATAGGGATTGGCCCCTTCGCCCTCGAAGAAGATGGCGCTGTGCGGTGCGAGCCAGGTGCGAAACTGCGTGCGCGCCGCATTGCCGGTGCGGCGTGACAGCGTCACCATCAACGTGCCGCCGGTTTCGCGCTGCACGGCGGCGAGCGAGTCCGAAATTTCGCGCGCTCGGGCCGCGGAGATGTCCTGGCGCTTGGATTTTCCGCCAATCAGCACGGCGAAACGCGGCGCCGGTAGCTCCTCAAGATTTGCCGATTTGTACTCGGAAAGCGCGTCTTCGAGCCGCTCCGGTGTGACGCGATGGCAAGCGCCGACGATTGGAATGACGTTCTGCCCCTCCAGTCCATCATGCATTGGCGGCACGACAACATCGAACTCGCGCGGGTTCATGCGTGGGTCTTGCAACTGCACGACGAGCGTCTTGCCGTTCGACCAGTCACGCATGCCGAGTGAGAACGGGATCGAGGCGCGGCCGCAGCCGATGAGTATATCGGGCCAAGGCTGGTCGATGCGATCTGAGTCGATGGTCATTGCGTTGATTGGCGCGGGCACGAGGCCCGCCGGCATCCACGAATACGGCGTCCGAAGGCGCACGCGCTTCGTCGTCAGCGAGATCGGTGCGCGCCGCGCGATCGCCTCAGCAAGCCCAAGAGCTTGCGCCTCAATGCCTGCGCGGCCGTCCGTGACGGTCCACACATTCAGTGGCTCTGCTGGCTGATAGCCGGCGCTGCGCATTCAGCCCCCGCCCGGCTGCAACGTCAGAGGTATTTGACTTTGGTGATTTCGTAGGACTTCGGACCGCCCGGCGCCATGACTTCAATGACGTCGCCTTCCTCCTTGCCGATCAGCGCACGCGCGATCGGGGAGGTGATGGAGATCTTGCCGCCTTTCACGTCGGACTCGTCCTCGCCAACGATCTTGTATTTGGCCTTAGCTCCGGAATCCTCGTCGAGCAGGTTCACGGTCGCGCCGAATTTGACCTGTTTGCCGGAGAGCTTCGAGATATCGATGATCTGAGCCCGGGCGATTTTGTCCTCAAGCTCAGTCACGCGGCCCTCGATGAAGGCCTGGCGCTCTTTAGCCGCATGATATTCGGCGTTCTCGGACAGGTCGCCGTGGGCGCGCGCCTCCGCGATCGCCTGGATCACCGTTGGGCGCTCCACCGTCTTGAGACGCTTTAGCTCTGCGTCGAGGGCGGTATAACCCTCGGCGGTCATTGGGATTTTTTCCATGGGTGTGGTGTAATAGTCCGACTAGGAGATGAAAATCTGTGTCCGATCCGGCCCGACGTCAAGCATAGGCCTGAAGCGCCCGGACGCCTAGGGGCGCCCCCGATTTGAGCAACCGAATGGCCTGGATGGCCGCCCGTGCGCCGGACACAGTCGTATAATAGGGAATGTTCTGCACCAGCGCTGTGCGACGGATCGAATAGCTGTCCCGATAGGACTGGGCGCCTTCTGTCGTGTTGAAGACGAGCTGGACCTCGCCGTTCTTCATGGCGTCGACAACGTGCGGGCGGCCCTCGGCAACCTTATTGACCTTCTGCACCTCGATGCCCTTGCCGATGAGGTAGTCGGCGGTGCCGCCGGTGGCCATCACGCGGAAGCCGAGTTCGATGAGGTCCTTCGCGACCGGGACGAGCGCCGGCTTGTCGGCATTCTTCACCGAGATGAAGCAGCAGCCGGTCGTCGGAAGATTGATGCCGGAGGCGATTTGGCTCTTGGCGAAGGCTGCGACGAAGTTCTCGTCTAGACCCATGACTTCGCCGGTCGACCGCATCTCCGGGCCGAGCACGGGGTCGACCCCAGGGAAGCGCGCGAACGGGAAGACGGCTTCCTTGACTGCGACATGCTTCTTCGAGGGGCGGTCGAGCTTCAGCTCTTTCAGCTTCACGCCGGCCATGACCTTTGCGGCGGCCGCCGCAATCGGGCGATTGATTGCCTTCGCCACGAACGGCGCCGTGCGCGAAGCGCGCGGGTTGGCTTCGAGGATGAAGATCTCGTCGTCCTTTACCGCGAACTGAATGTTGATCAGGCCGCGCACATCGAGCGCAAGTGCGAGTTTCTTCGTCTGAGCTTCGATCTCATCGATTAGTTTTTTCGACAGCGAGTAGGGCGGCAGCGCGCAGGCGCTATCGCCCGAGTGCACGCCGGCTTCCTCGATGTGCTCCATCACGCCGGCGACGAAGACGTCCTCGCCGTCACAAATGGCGTCGACATCCACTTCGATGGCATCGCGCAGGTAGCAATCAACCAGCAATGGCTTCTTGTCAGAGATTGCAAGTTCGGAGGGACCGCCGAGGGCGCGCGAGATGCGCGCAATGTACTCGTCGAGCTCGCCCTCGTTGTGAACGATCTGCATGGCGAGACCGCCGAGCACGTATGATGGGCGCAACATGACTGGGTAGCCGATCTTGGCGGCGCCGGCGCGCGCGGCGTCGGGTGAGGCGGCGATGGTGTTGTCAGGTTGCTTCAGGCCGATCTTGCGCAAGAGCGCTTGGAAGCGATCGCGATCTTCGGCGAGATCGATGGCGTCGACGCTGGTGCCCAGGATCGGCGCGCCCTCGTCGGCGAGCGGCTGTGCGAGCTTCAGCGGCGTTTGGCCGCCAAACTGCACAATAAGGCCCTGAACCGTGCCGCGCGCCTTCTCCGTCTCGACGATTTCAAGCACGTCTTCGGTGGTGAGTGGCTCGAAATAGAGGCGGTCGGATGTGTCGTAGTCAGTCGACACCGTCTCTGGATTGCAATTGACCATGATCGACTCGACGCCGATCTCAGCGCACGCAAACGCAGCGTGGCAGCAGCAATAGTCGAACTCGATGCCCTGGCCGATGCGGTTCGGCCCACCGCCGAGAATGATGATCTTATTGCGGTCCGAGGGATCGGATTCGCAATCGGCCACATCGGAACCATACGCGGGAAACTCGTAGGTCGAGTACATGTACGGCGTGGTCGCGCGGAATTCGGCAGCGCAGCTGTCTATGCGCTTGAACTGTGGGCGGACGCCGAGTTTGCGCCGCGCCGCGCGTACGTCGCGCTCGCGCTGGCCAGTGAGCTTGGCGAGGCGCGCGTCGGAGAAGCCTTGCGCCTTCAGTGCGCGGAACGTCACAGCGTCTTTCGGCAAGCCGTCCGCGCGGATTTCTGCTTCTTTGGCGACGATTTCGGCGATCTGGCGCACGAACCACGGATCGAAGTGCGAAGCCGAGCAGATATCTTCGACGCTCAGCCCGCGCCGCAACGCCTCGGCGCACACGAGCAGGCGATCCGCCTTCGGCGTGACGAGACGCGCACGCACGGCAGCGCGGCCTTGGTCTTCGTCAGCGGCGCCTTCGATTTGGATTTCGTCTAGACCAGTGAGGCCGGTGTCGAGCGAGCGTAGCGCCTTTTGCAGCGACTCCTGGAACGTCCGCCCAATCGCCATCGCTTCGCCTACGGACTTCATGCTCGTTGTCAGCGTCGTGTCAGAACCCTGGAAGCGCTCGAACGCGAAACGCGGGATTTTGGTGACGACGTAGTCGATCGTTGGCTCGAAGCTCGCCGGCATCGCGCCGCCGGTGATGTCGTTGGCGATTTCGTCAAGCGTGTAGCCGATCGCGCACTTAGCGGCGACCTTGGCGATGGGAAAGCCGGTCGCCTTCGACGCCAGCGCCGAAGAGCGCGACACGCGCGGGTTCATTTCGATGACGACCATGCGTCCGTTCGCCGGGTTCACAGCGAACTGCACGTTCGAGCCGCCGGTTTCGACGCCGATCTCACGCAGCACCGCGATGCTGGCGTTGCGCATGATCTGATATTCGCGGTCGGTGAGCGTGAGCGCGGGGGCGACGGTGATGGAGTCACCCGTGTGCACGCCCATCGGGTCGATGTTCTCGATCGAGCAGATGATGATGCAATTGTCCGCGCGGTCGCGGACGACTTCCATCTCGTACTCTTTCCAGCCGATGATGCTTTCTTCGACCAGAATTTCCGTGATTGGAGACGCAGCAAGGCCGCGCTCGACAATCTCTTTGAACTCTTCGAGGTTGTAAGCGACGCCGCCGCCCAATCCACCGAGCGTCAGCGACGGGCGGATGATTGACGGCAGCTGCACGTGGTCCAGCGCCGCGAGCGCTTCGTCCATAGTGTTGCAGAGGCGCGAGCGCGGGCTTTCGAGGCCAATCTTGTCCATCGCATCGCGGAACTTCATCCGGTGCTCGGCCTTCTCGATGACGTCGGCCTTCGCGCCGATCATCTCGACGCCGTGCTTCTTCAGCACGCCTGTGCGTTCAAGCGTCAGCGCACAATTTAGAGCCGTTTGCCCACCCATCGTCGGCAGCAGCGCGTCCGGCTTTTCTTTCTCGATGATCTTCTCGACCATCTCGGGCGTGATCGGCTCGATATAGGTCGCGTGCGCCAAACCCGGATCGGTCATGATCGTCGCCGGGTTCGAGTTCACCAGGATGACGCGATAGCCTTCGGCCTTCAGTACCTTCACGGCTTGCACGCCGGAATAATCGAACTCGCAGGCTTGGCCGATAATGATCGGGCCGGCCCCGATGATCAGGATCGACTTGATGTCGGTACGTTTCGGCATGCGTCTCCGCCCGCTTTGTGCGGCTAAGAATCGATCCATTCAGCGGATCGCGCGTGCTTACGGCAAGCAGGCGGGTGGGGCAAGTACCTGGTTCAGGTCAACCCTGACGTCCCACTTGTGCTACGTAGTAGGCGTTGCGGCGAACGCGACGATAACGCTGCCAGTACGGTTCTCGCAGGTCGCCGCGACGCGCTAGCGATGTTCTGATCGTTGCATTACCCTGGGTAGGTGCCACGTTGGCGGCGCGCGCCAGTTCGACAGAGGCGTCGTCCGAAATCTGCAGGCCTTGCTGAGAATTTGTGTGCGTTGATCCCAGTAGCGAGGCCAACTCCTCGCTAAACTCGATGTTCGCGTTTATCTGCCGAGCGCGCGCTCTTGGCGCGCGCGCGGGCAAGTTCTCTAGTTGTAGCTCAAGTTCAGCCAGAGTCCGTTCAAAAACCAGCGCTGCGTCATCATACGCCATGGAGGAGATGTAGCTTTCGCTGGCGCGGCGATCTTCAACAACACTCGAAAGAGCTCGCCTCATATTTCCGTTGGCGCGCGCCACTCGGTAGCGAATGTACGTGTCGCGACCGTCAAGCACACCGCCAATCACACCGCCTGCAATGATCGCGCCGAGAACCAGGTCAGGTCGGCCCATGGCGTATGCGATGACCCCACCGAGCACGGCGCCGACGAGAGTGTTGTTGCGCCTGATGTCATCCTCGCCCGGAAACAGCGCGCGATATTGGCATGCGCAACGCTGTGTCGCGTCGGAACAATACGTCCCACAGGTAATAACCGTTCGGTATCCAGGCACTCGGCATTGTGTGATCGCCTCGGCCGGCATCGCCAGCATTGTTGCGCTTGCACCAAACAGCAGGCTGCGACGGGAGCGATCAACGGCAGTTGAATGCGCTGATGGCGTAGGTTTGTTGCATCCGGACATCGATGTTCTGCCCTTGTATGGGTTGTCCGCGGATTGGTTGATAGACCTGCGAACAACTGAAAGATTGCCCCGCAGTCCGAGATCGAAGACCGCGAGTCTCGCAATACTGCGCGGCTGCGGCCTCAACTGACGTATAAGGCGTCTCTGTCACTACGCGCCAGAAGACCACCCGGTTAGGAGTGCGGTCAATAATGGCGACGACGGCGCCGCCCGACAGCCAGCCCTGATGCATGGTCGAGCCGACAAGGTTCGCAAAGTGATGCTGAAGTTGCTCAGCGGCGATGGTCTCATCCGCTTGCGCTTCGCGATTGCCGCGTTGGCTTCGGGAGGGTCTGGCATTGCGGATGAGGGCCTCGGAGTATCTGCAATACCGATCACCGGGGCCATCTCGAAGCGTTCCATAACTGGCCGGCGTCAGGCCATAATACGCTTGACGGGCCAGCTGATCTTCAACTGACGCTGAGGCGCACGCGGCGAGGGTGACGCTCAGCGATGCTACAATCGCGCGGGTGCTCATGGCTCATATCTGCCAATGTAGGAGTCACGGAACGCCGCCTCAAAGCGCCTTCTCGCGCTTTGCAACTCTGAAGCGCGGTCTTCAGCTTGCCTGACATCGGAGTCGTCGATCGTGTCGATGAAGTTCTCCGCCGACTGCCGATAAGCATCGCGCTCATTCTGCAACGCATCCAGCATAAGGAGGTCGACACGATCGAAGGCCGAGTACATTCGAGGGAGTGTCTCGCCAAATTGGGCCTGAGCGATTGAGTCCGGCGTCGTTCCAACGGCGCTTAGACCCACAGATACGGACTGTTCGACTGTTTCGTTAAGCGCGGCGACGGCGGTCACGCGCTCCGCGAAGATCGTTTCTTGATACGGATAGGTTTGCTGGCGCCAGAGTGCGACAACGGAAAGCACAAGCGCGGCCAAGGCTACAACCAGCTCAAATACCTTCAGCCGTTCCATGAGGCCCCCGCTATCATAGATTGAAATGGCGCGTGGGGTGAAGTCAAGATGGGACTGGAGCGAATGTCTTGTACAAGACTACGCTGCTGCAACGGCCTCGATTTCAAGCAACCACGCCTCGTCGTAGATGCCTGTGAGCACAATGGTGATCGCTGGCGTCCGTTGACCGAGGATGCTGGCGCGGAGGCCTTTGCTTTGTGCGATGAGCGAGCGGTCGGACAGGAAGATCGTCGCCTTCACCAGGTTGTCGAAGCTCATGCCGGCTGCCTTGAGCTGACGTTCCACGTTCGACCACGCCAGCCGGTATTGGCTGGGATAGTCCGGCGGCACGACCTGGCTTTCGTCCGTCGGAACTTGTCCGCTGATGAAGAGGAGCCGCGAGAAGCCGGTGACTTCGCAGGCTTCAGCAAACGCCGTTTCCGTGTTCGGCGAATACGGCGTGATCTTCATGTGTGGTCCTTAGGCTTGAACCGGCGCTGGCTCAACACGCGGTCCGCCGCGCTGTAGAGCAAACATGACCGCCACGCCTAGCGCCAAGGCGATGAAGCCGCCGATGCCTACGACGCCGTTCCACGGAAACACTGGGTTGCTCAGCATGATCAGCGTGAGCCCGCCGACGGCGTTGAAGGCGCCGTGGAAAATGCCCGCCGCCCACACCGACGCGCCGCGGTCTCGGATGAAAGTGAGGAGGGGTGCGAGCAGCATGCAGAAGGCCACGAACAAGGCGACGCCCACCGCGCGGTTGTCCGGGTAGTTTAGGCCGAAGACTAAGATCGCGGGCGCATGCCAGATGCCCCAGATGAAACCCGTACTGACTGATGCGCGCCAAAAGCCAGCGCCACGCCACAGGTCATGCAGATAGCCGCGCCAACCGAGTTCTTCGCTGAACGTCAGCACCACCGCGTTGATCAAGCAGCCGACAAGTAGTTGCACCAGCAAGAGCGGCGTCAAGATCGGCGCCAGTGCACGAACTTGTTCGGCCTGGTCAGGCGCCACCTGTTCGACCATGGCGATCGTGCCTGCAGCAGGGTCGACGAAGGTGCTGCCGCCGAATGCGATCGACAGCGCCACCGATGTGGCCGCGATCAGGATTGGCGTCACGAAGGCCGCGAGCCACCACCAGTTTGGCTTGAAGCGCAGACCCAAAGATTCAGCGCGGCGGCCTTTCTCGAACGCCATCGCGCAGATGAAGGCCGCGATGGCAGGGCCGAACATCGAAGCGCCGAGCACTGGCGTCAGCATGACCGGATTTTCGTGCAGCTTGAGCGCCCAGCTGCCGACTACGATCGCCCAAGAGATCGCGAACGTGATTGCCAGGAAGATGATGGATTTTTGCGTCTTCGACATCACTCACCCCCGTTTTTGTTGTCTTCCGCCGGCGCTGGCTCGCCGAGCCGCACGCCGCGGGCGCGCAGCGCTTCGCGCAGCAGGAATTCGATCTCGGCGTTGACGCTGCGCAGCTCGGTGTTTGCCAAGCGGGCGATCGCGTCATGCAGCGCCGGATCTAACCTGAGCGCGAAGGCTTTGCGTTCTGCAGCCATGGCCGGTGCGCCTACTGGTAGAGCGAGCCCGCGTTGACGACAGGCTGGGCGTCGCGATCACCGCAGAGGACGACCAGCAGGTTCGACACCATCGCCGCGCGGCGTTCGTCGTCGAGTTTGACGATGTCGCGTTCGCTCAGCTGCTCGAGCGCGTGCTCGACCATCTGCACCGCGCCTTGCACGATGTAGCGGCGTGCGGCGAGCACGGCTTCTGCCTGTTGGCGGCGCAGCATCGCGCCGGCAATTTCAGGCGCGTAGGCGAGGTGGCTGAGCTTGGTCTCGTCGATGACGACGCCCGCGACCGAGACGCGCTCTTGCAGCTTTTCACGCAGCAGGCTCGAGACCTGGTCGGCGTCAGTGCGCAATGTCGGTTCTTCGTGCTCGGCGTGATCGTAGGCAAAGTGCGAGGCGATCTCGCGCACGGCGGTCTCGATCTGGATGTCGACGAAGGTTTGGTAGGCGTCGACGTCGAACAGCGCTTGCGCCGTGTCGGTGACGCGCCACACGACGACGGCGGCGATTTCGATCGGGTTGCCTCGCTTGTCGTTAACCTTGAGCTTCTCGCCGGTGACGTTGCGGACGCGGAGGCTGATCTTCTTCTTCGTGTACCAGGGCAGGACCCAGCGCAGGCCTGGCTGGCGGTCCGTGCCCTTGTAGTTGCCGAAGAGGGTGATCGCCGCGCCTTCGTTAGGCTGCAGCGAGTAGAAGCCGCAGAGCTGCAGAACGAAAAGGAAAGCCAGCGCGATGGTGCCGACGCCGCCCACGGCATTCTCGTTCCGGATCAGCTCAACCGTGAAGTAGATCAGTGCAATCAGAACGAGCAGGGTGAGCAAGAGCATCATCCCGCCGTTCGACGTATTGGCTTTGCGTTCTTGTGTACGATTCAGATCAGCAGCGGCCATGACATACCCTCTCATGCCATCAGAATGATATCATCATAATACCATAACGATGCCATAGGCAAGCGAATTCGGTTCCGTTCACCAAGTTCTAAAATCTCGTATTAAGCGCAATCTGATACCCAAGCGGACTGTCTAAAGGTCCGTTTTTGGGGCGAAAAATGGTTATCGGGCGGTTCACCACGACGCGTTCACGGCGCGCCATGTTGCGCGATCGAGGCGGCAACGTCGCGATGATGTGGGCGCTAATGGGTACGGTGCTGATCGGCCTGGTCGGTCTCACCGTCGACTTCACGCGCGCGCAGGCCATCCGCAACGCCATGCAGAACGCCGCAGATGGCGCTGCCCTGGTGGCCGAACGGAGCTCCAACTTGTCCATGGCGGCCCGGACTGCCGCCGCACGCGCCTTCTTCGACGCCGAAGTGGGCGACATGGTCGGCAGCGTTACATTCAACGTCCGTCAGCTCGATGAGGGCGGCCACCGCGTCGAAGCCACGGCGCCGATGCCAGTTTCCTTGGCGCGCATCATCAACAACCGCGACTGGGTAATCGGCGTTGAAGCCGAGGCTCAGGCCAACGCAAGTCCGCCAATTGAGGTCGCGCTCGTGTTGGACAACACCGGGTCGATGGCGAACGACATGGGCGCGCTGCGCAGCGCTGCCTCCCAACTCGCCACAGATCTGTTGTCGCTTGATGGCGACACCGTGCGTATCGCTTTGGTGCCCTTCGTGGCGCAGGTGAATATCGGCAACCAGCCTAGTCGCATGCCTTGGATGGATGTGGCCGGCAACGCGCCATACAACGGCGAGCTCTTTGAGGATCGCCTGCTAGGATATCGCGCGATCGATACAAGCGGCACTGAACAGACCAACAACGCCTACACTGGCGCTGATTGCCAAGCGCTGAGTACGCGCCCGTATTTCGAGAATCCGCAGACGGCAGGTGATCAGAGCTATCCGGGCCCGTATCGCGTGGTCTGGCGTCGTGGCGGCACATTGCTTCAGCAACGTTGCTTTGCCTTTACGCCGGATGATGACCCAAATGTTGCCGGCGACGGCATCAACCACTTCACGCTGTTCAATCTCATCGGCGTTGATTGGAAGGGTTGCGTCGAAGCGCGACCAGAGCCGTACGATATCAACGATGCCGCTCCGAACCCGAACGATCCCTCGTCCATGTTCGTGCCATTCTTCTGGCTCGACACCGGCGGCGACGCGAACCAAAGCAATTCGAACAACTCGGGCGACCCAAACTATCGCAACAACAGCCAGTCTTACATTGCTGACACGCAAGGCAATTTGCGCAGCACGACGCGCTATCGCGACAACAATGGCAGCAGCGGCGTGGCTGGCTCCGTGCGGAACAGCCACTCCACGGCAGTTACGATGGGCAACACCAATCCGCTGCTCGGCAGCCCTTCGGCGCAGGAGCAGCGCGAAGCGCGGTTCTTCAATGTGTTCAAGTATCGTGCTGCGAACGCCTCGATCGATACAAGTGCGCCGGACACGCGCACGCCGAACCGTGGTTGCCCGACGCCAATCGTGCCGCTGACATCGGCGGAGAGCACAATCCAGACGAATATCTCAGCGATGCAGCATTGGATGGGCGGCGGTACAAACCAAGCCGAAGGTTTGGCTTGGGGTTGGCGCGTGCTCTCGCCGACGGCGCCGTTCACTGAGGGCGAGGCCTACGGCCCGAACGTTCGCAAGGTGATCGTGTTGATGTCGGATGGTGAGAACACCAACGTCGGGACCGATGCCGTCATGGAAAGCGACTACGCCGCCTACAACTACCGCGGCTTCTGGCGCAACTACGCCCAGGGCAACCTGATCACGCAACTTCTGTTCGGCATCCTGCACGGGCTGTTGCCGCCGGAGCTGCGCCGCGACATCGATTCCGAGAACGAATACATCAGCTACGTCAACAACCGGCAGCGCGCTCTGTGCACGGCGATCAAGAATGCCGGCATTGAGATTTACGTGGTGCGTTTCCGCGACGGTGATGAAAGCGTGATGCGCAGCTGCGCGACCGACTCTGATCACTTCTTCAATGCGAACAACGCAGCTGAACTCTCTGCCGCGTTCGACGCGATCGGGAGCGGAATCGGCGCTTTGCGTCTGACGCGCTAACGCGCAGAACGACTGCGCGAGCTGCGAGGCGCGTGGGGCCTATTGCGGCGCTTGGAACGCCACGACGATGCGGGCGCTTGAGCCGACGGCGCTTGAGCCGTCGGACAACGTACCGCGCGCGCGGTAGGCGCTTGACGCAGACAGTGCCGCTCGGCCGAAGCCGAAGCCCGCTGGCGTTTCCGACGCGATGGAACAGGCAACTGAAAGGTCGCCCTGTACCCGGCAGTCGAGCGCCACGCGGCCACCAAGGCCATCGCGCGACGCGCGCTCAGGATAGAGCTCTGCAATCCGTCGCGCGGACGGACGAGAGGTCCAAACGACCGACCCAGCCGCGCGCTGCGGCGTTGCGCCCGTGATCGATGGCTCGACGCTTGCGGTTTGCGTCGGCTGGGACGTGATGGGCGGTACCGGCACTGCGCCTTGGTTCGGCGACAGCGGCACGGGCCCGCCACTGGATGAGCTCGCGGTCTGCGTATTGGTCGCCGCGGGCGGCTGATTGCGTTCGATGATCCGCGACGGCGGCGTTTCTTCGCGTTGCGCTTGCTGGCGCGCACGTTCCCGCTCGCGCTCTCTCTCGCGTTCGCGCTCTCGTGCTTGTGCTTGGCGATCGGGCTGCGAAGTCACGGCCTGCGAAAGGGGCACGCTCGGCGCTTCTTCGAGTTCAGAGAAGCTACTTTCGTCGCTGGCTGGCGCAGGTGCGCTTTCAACCGCCGCAGGCTCCTGGCGGGGCGTGGAATTACCCAGGCCGCCACCGAAATAGAGGCCGCCGGCGAGGGCCGCGCCGCCAAGCAGCGCAATCAGGATGAACGCACGCAGTGGGCCGCCTTCACCCTTCGGCGGATCGCGCAGATCGCGTGCGTAGTCGCGCTCGATCGGTGGACGCCGGCTTGGCGGCGGCGGCTCGGCGCGGCGTTGCGTTGGCGGCAGCGCCTCGGCGCGGCGCTGTGGCGGCGCTTCAGCACGTGGCGCTGGCGGTGATTGGCGCACGGGAGGCCGCGAAGGCGCCGCCGGCATGCGCACGTCGCCCGGGCCGGTGAGTTGCTTCAGACGAAGCTCGGCGACTTCAGAGAACGCGCCGTCTGGGCCGTAGCGGGCAAGGTAGTCCATGAAGTCGGACGGGTTGCGGCTGTCCCGGATGGCGCGCCAGTGCTCGGCTTCAGAGCCAAGCGGGTCTGATGACGGCGGTACGCGATAGCTTGGCGGCGGCTCCGGCGGCGGCGCGCGGTACGCCGGCTCTTGACGGCGCGGCGGCGGCTCGGCGCGGATTGGCGCGCGGGTCGACGGCGGCGGATCGTAATCGCGCGTCTCACGCTGCGCGGCGCCAACACCGGCGCGCGCTGTGTTCACCATGCGGTCGACGGCGAAGAAGAGGGGATCGAGCGCGGGATCGTTCGGATCGCCATCCCAGCGTGAGAGATCGAAAGCGGGCGATGAACCGATGCTCGACGGCGGCGGCGGTTCGATCAGGCTGGCGACAACGGCTTTGTCGGCGTTGATGACGCGCTGAGCGGCATCAAGGAAAGGCCGCGAGCGGATTGAGGCCTGCGACCAGACCACGACGCCGGCGCCGCTCGAGCGCAGTGCGCCATCGCTCGAAGGCGCTCCGCCGATTGAAAAACCGGCAGCCTCGAACATGTCCGCAAGCGCCTTCGCCTGCGGCTCGTCCTCACGGACACATACGATGAGCACGTCCGCCATGACGTCTCCTGCGCCCCGTTCCAGTCACCACCCGTGTCCGCAATACCACGGAACAACTGCCGCGCCACTGGGGTACGCGCGGCAATACTGTGAATTCGCGTCAAAGCACCGGTTCGAAGGCGCCAGTAACTGTATCCAGTAGCTCAAGCCCGCCATCAGCCACGCCATAGCGCATGCCGATAAGGTTAAGCCCGCGCGTTTTGATGGCATCCTGAATGAACGGAAATGTGGCAAGGTTCTCGAGCGTCACCCGGATGCTCTCGTGCTCGAGTTCGGAGAGGCGGTCGCCGCCTTCAGGGATGCGCGCCTTGGCCGTGTCCAGAAGGCTGATCCACGCGTCGAGGAAGGAGTGTGGATCGCGCGGACGATCCTCCAAAGCCGCCGCTACGCCGCCGCACTGGGCGTGGCCCAGCACCAGGATGGTGTCGACCTTGAGTTGCTTCACGGCAAACTCGATCGCTGCACTGACCCCGTGAAAACCTGGCGCCTCTTCGAACGGCGGCGCCAGGTTTGCGACGTTGCGGACTACGAAAAGCTCGCCCGGCCCGGCGTTGAAGATCGTCGCCGGGTCGACGCGGCTATCGGCGCAGGCGATCACCAGCGTCTTAGGCGCCTGCCCGCGCTTGGCTAGGTACTGATGCAGACTGCGGAGTTCGGGCCAGCGCGTCTCGCGATAGACGCGGTACCCCTCGATGAGGTGCTCCATGGCGTCCTTCAAGCGAACCTGCTTGGCGCCGTCAACCAAGCAGGCAAGCTCGGCGCGCTTTGGAGGAGGGAATATGAGGTCGGTGCTGGCGGCGTGCGCGGCCGCCCTTTTGGCGTCCTGCGCGACCGCGACGTCGGTTCCCTCGTCGCGCGAACAGCTGACGCGGCAGATCGCGGACGACGCGGTCGCGTTCAACGAGGCCTACGCGCAGGCGGTCTCAGCCCAAATCCTGCTCAACATCCTACGCTCCCGCGACCGGCTCCCGCGTTACTATCTCGCCATGACAGGCATTTCTGATAGCCCGTCCTCAACAACTACCCGTAGCGCCGCACTGGGGGATATCCAGCTTGGCGACATTGGTTCGCCGTGGGGCGTCGCCGGCGCGGGTGTCTCGCGCGAAAACGCGACGCGCCCGAGCTATGCCGTGCAGCCTTTCGACGCTCAAACCCTGACGCGCACAGCGTTCAGCCCAACGCCGCCGCATGTCTTCGAGCATTACTGGCGCAGCGGCTGGCCGCGCGATCTCTTGCTGCTGATGATGGTCGAGCAGATCGAGAAGACCGACGGCAACAATCACACCCATGTCTTCGTCAACGAAGCCAACACGATCTTCGAGGATTGCCCAGAAAGCGTGCGCACCGAAGGCTGCGACTTCGTCCGTGAAGTCCGTGACTTCATGATCACTGACGCGGAGCATCCGCGCGAGAGCGGCATCGATCGCCGCCGCGGCCGGCCGCTCTGCGGTCTGATCGACGCGTATGGTCCGACAACACCGATCCGTCCTGTCGAGCCCGCGCCGGGTCTCGATTGCGATCCTGTGTTCGCCGTAGGCCAAACAACGATCCGTCTGCGCCTGCGTTCGTTGGACGACATGGTCTACTATGTCGGCGAGCTTCTTCGCGCTGACAGCACGCACGCCGAACTTGCGAGTCGCTCGAAGCGCAAGTCACCGTGCGCGCCGCGGGCCTTCGCGGTGGGGGCCGCGGTGTGCCGCTCTTCCGTGTCGTGCCGGCTGGACACACGACACATCATCCCTACACCGCGGAAGTTGCGTACGGCGGGGAGCGCTATCGCGCTGGTCCCGCAATTGGCCGCTCGTGTGGCGAAGCCGCGCCTGACGGTCGGTGCGCCGACACCGCGCAGGAGGGGGATCGCTCCTCGTCAGTTCTATCGTTGATTGCGGAGATATTGGCGCTGAACCAATCGCCGGACGCCATCCGCGCGCCAAGCAGGCTTATCGCGGAGTAGCGCGGCGGAAATTTCCGTGATTATGTTCCCCTGGTTGGGGAGTGATCATCATGCGAAAATTTTCGGGGCTTTTGTTCGTTGGCGCGGTGTTGGTCGCGGGGCCGGCAGGTGCGCAAAGCAATACAGATATGTGCGGCTCCAACGCGGAGGCCTATACGCCTCAGCAAGTGATCAAGGCATGCACCGCTCTCGTCAATGGCGGCGGCTACGGCAAGAACGACTTGGCGATCATTTACTCCAATCGCGGCAACGCGTGGAAACGCGCCGGCGATCTGCGCAGCGCGCTCGCCGATCAGGATACTGCGCTTCAATACAATCCGGGTGACGGGATTACCTACTATAACCGCGGCAACGTTCGCCTGCAGGCCGGAGACGTTGTCGGCGCCCTTGCGGACTACGACATCGGCGTACGCTACGCGCCGAACCACCAGCCCATTTGGTATCAGCGCGGTCTCACGCGCTACAATCGCGGCGAGTACCAGCAATCGATCGTGGACAGCACCGAGGCGATCCGCCTCGCGCCAAACCATGCGGATTCCTACACCAACCGCGCCAATGCCTACATTATGACGGAACAATTCCCGCAAGCGATCGCGGATCTTGATCAGGCAATACGTCTCCAGCCGAATGTGGCGCTACACCGTTACAATCGCGGCGTCGCCAACGAGCGCGCTGGTTCAACGCCGCAGGCAATCGCCGACTACACCGAAACACTCCGCCTCGACCCGCGCTACGCCAACGCGCTGGGCAATCGCGGCAATCTCAAAGCGCACAATGGCGACGTGCCAGGAGGCATCGCCGACCTCACAGCGGCGCTGGCCATCCGCGAAGGCGCCATTGATCTGAACAATCGTGGCTACGCTTATGTCAACGCGCGCGACTACGTTCGAGCCATCGCTGACTTTGATCGCGCCGCAGTGTTGGAGCCCAACAGCCACGGCTACGACAACGCCCGCTGCTGGTATCGGATCATGGCGAATACGCAGCTCGATGTGGCCCGCGCCGCCTGCGACCGTGGCATCGTTGGCTACGCCAGTGTTCCCGTCGAGCTTGCCAACGTCCTCGACAGCCGCGGCATGCTCAATCTGAAGCAGGAGCGCTATCAGGACGCTTGGACCGATTACAACGCTGCTGCGAACACCGATTCAAGCCGTGGCGGCTATCTGTTTGGTCGTGGCATCGCCGCTCTACGGCTCGGCCGCACCGAAGATGCGCGCTCCGATTTCGCACGCGCCGTGGCGATGGATGCGGGCGTCGCGCAGAGATACGCCGGCTATGGCTTTCCGATAGATGCGGCGCTGTTACCCGCAAGATAATCCAACGGCGAACGCCGTTCGTCGCAATCGCGGAAGCGTGAGCGGCGAACGCGCGCGGCTCATGCTCTTCTTTCGCACAACGGGGAACGTTGTGTCTGGGAGGAAGGCATGAAGCGCATCCTGGCTGCGGGCTTGTTGCTCGCCGCGATCACGTCACCAGCAGCGAATGCTGCGGACTACAATTCGTATCGCTGCTCCAACAGCACTGTGCTGCGTGTGATCTTCGACGAAGAGCGTGGCACGGCGACTGTGGTGCCGTACGGGCGTCCAAGCATTCGCCTTACGCGCGCGGACTCGAACGGCGAAGGATTCCGCTACACGCGCCGCAGTTCCCACGAACTTCGCGGGTCCATGCAGGAAGTCGTTTGGCGCAGTGGCCGGGGCGAATGGACTTGCCGCGCTGGCGGTAGTTAGCGGGCGCACTTTAGTGCGACGCATTGCGCCGGCGTGACCGGCGCTCTACCTCACGCTCATGCGTGGCACTATTCTTGGCGTTCATGACGGGCGCGGCGTTCTTCTGGCTGACGGCGAGCGGCGGCTTGAGTTTCCGCTGACTGAATGGCGTTCCGCCGGAGCACCGTTCGCCGGTCAGGTCGTCGATTTCATCGAGGAGGGCGGCCAAGCGCGCGGCGTGTTCGCCGTGCCGGGCGCGAGTTCGTCATTCTCGGCGCCGCGCTCCAGCGCCACAGTGCTCGGCATAATCGGCCTTGTCTGCCTTGCCGTTGGGTTCGTGATCCCGCTGATCCCAACGATCGCCGCGTTTGTGCTTGGCGTCGTCGGCGCAGGCCAGGCGCGCGCGGAGAACGACGAAACCGGGCTCGTGCTGTCACGCATCTCTTGGATTGGCGCGCTCGTGCTGCTCGCCATCAGTGTGCTCGCCGTTTTAGCGATCATCGCATTCGTCGGCACCGTCGGCTGGGCCAGCATCTGGCATAGCGGCGGTTGGAATTTCTAAAACTCAAGGGTCTGGTCGCCACTCTTCGCGAACGCGCGGATTTTCTCTTCGTGGGCCAGAAAGAGATCGAGCCACTCGAACTCCATAACCGCGAGCAGATTGTCCAGGTCATATGGGCCGAGCGACGTCTTGAAATCGGAGAAGCGGTCCTGAAGCTCGCGCCACGCCTCAGCGCCGCCATCGTGTTTGGCGATGGCCCAGAGTTCGCCTTCACGGATCACTAGGTGCAAGTTCGCCGCGCCGCTTGACGCATCAACGCGCCAAGGCGGATGCCGGCGATTGTCGCCCGCGTGATAAAGACAGATCGCGTTGCCTGCAGGATCGCGCAACCAGGCTTCGCGCCATAGCCAGCTCTTTTGTGCAAGTTCGCTCTCGAACGCGACTCCCGCCCGCTTCAAGCGCTCTACTTCTGCTTCGAGGCCGACGTCCGAACACTCGAAATAGATTTGCGGCGCGTTCTCGCGTGGGATCGGCGTGTTGGTGATGTGGAGCGAAAACGTCGCTTCGCCGCGTGGCAGTTCGAAGCGCGCGTAGTGCGGACTTTTCACGATAAGCTTGAGACCGAGCAGCTGGTAGAAGGCGATCGACGCATCTAGATCGGATGCGGCGGCGGTGACTTGGTTCAAGCGCATGCGTGAACGCTAGCACAAGGTCCGAATACGGCCAGCATCGCCAACGAACATACGCCATCGTGTGCGCATGAGCTTTCGCATCTCTGGCCTTGATCCTTTGCCGTTCCAGCGCCTGCATGCGTTGAGCGACGCAGAACTTGCTGCCGCCGGCGCGCAACGCGTGCGCGTCACCGAGAAACCCGCTGCACCGTGCAGGATTTCGTTAGACGACGCCGAAATCGGCGAAGTCGTGCTGTTGCTGAACTATGCACATCAGCCCGCCGACACGCCTTATCGCCAGCAAGGGCCGATCTTTGTCCGCGAAACGGACGCTCGTTTCGATGTGAGCAACGCAGTTCCACCGGCTCTAGCCCGCCGCACGCTGTCCCTGCGCGCCTTCGATGCAAAGCATATGATGGTCAATGCGGATCTCACGGAAGGCGCGGACGCGGCAGCGTTGATCAATCGCTTCTTCGCAAACGAGGACGTGGCTTACATCCACGCTCACTACGCCCGGCGCGGTTGCTTCGCGGCTTTAATCGAGCGAGCTAGTTGAGGAGGAGCGAAGCGGCCAACGCCTGGATAGCGCGCGAGGCGTTGATGTGCGGCGCGGACGAACGCTGCGCCTTGGAGACAACGAACGCGCCCTCGATGGCCACGACCATGGCGGACGCGAAGATAGCTGCGTTCTTGGCGCTTAGGCCGCGTGCTTCAGCGGCGATCGCGATTTCGTGCTCCCACATGGAGAACGCTTCGCCTACGGCGGCCGCGAGCTTAGGGCTGCCTTCGCCAAACCCGGTGGCGATCGCGGCCATCGGGCATGACGCAACGTAGTTGCGGTCCTTGCATTCCTTCGAGGTCGTCTTGAACACGCGCTCGACGAAGGTGTTTAGATCAACGCCGCTATCATGCAGCCCACGAAAGCGCGACGCGACTTCGGCGCCGACGCGTTGAACCACCTCAACGCCGATCTGCTCTTTACCGGCGGGGAAGTGGAAGTAGAGCGAGCCGCGCGGCGCGTTGGCGCGCGCCAGCAATTCGGCGATGCCGACGCCCTCGTAACCGCGCTCGCCAAACAGATCGACGGCGGCGGTGAGCATGTCCTCACGGGCCGATGAAACTTTTGCCATGACCTGAAAATAGCACTTGTATGACGACCGGTCTAGTGATAATTGGGAAATAGACCGGTCATCATAGTTCGGCCGGTTCCTCATCTCCCCGGAGGGTCAAATGAAGAATTTCCTTATGTCTGCTATGGCGTTAACCGCAGTTCTGGTCATGCCAAGCATCGCCAGCGCCGATGATATCGCCGACCGGAGCGCTGCTATCGCGCTTTGCCGTGCCGAAGTGACGGCGCAGGCCGGCGCTGACGCCACGGTGCGCCTCGATCAGGTTCAGGTGCGCCCCCGCGCCGTTCGCGTCGACTTCGACCTGTGGCGCGGCAATCGCCTGCAAAACGTCCGTTGCGACGTGACCCGCACACGCGGTGAACAGCTGCAGATCGCTTCGATCACGCCGGCGCTGCAGACAGCATCTATCGCCCGATAACTCCTGCCCCGACCATACGTCCTCCGCCTCCCGCGCGGACGTAATCTGCCTGGCGCCCTCGTTCCCCGAGGGCGCCATTTTTTCTTGGCGAATGGGTTTGCCGCGTGTGGGTCTGCGCCCGTAAGCCTCGGCGCATGGAGATCAAGACGCTCTTCGTCACCAAGCTCTACCGCGCCGCGGTGGAGGGCATCGACAATGCGTCATTGCTGAAGAGCTGTCGCGCCATCGCTTCCGGCGACAAGGCAGGGCAGCGTTGGAGCAGAGAAAACAACTACGCGGGCTACACGTCGTATGCATCGCTCAACGATCTGCCGAAGCGCGATCCGAATTTCGCGGCGCTGAAATCGGCGCTCGACAAGCACGCCATGGCGTTTGCACGCGAGTTGCATCTCGATCTCAGCGGCCGCAGGCTTGGCTTGGACAGCATGTGGGTCAACGTGCTGGAGCCGGGCGGCGTGCACACCAGCCACATTCATCCACAGAGCGTGCTCTCCGGCACCTATTACGTCGATGTCCCGCCAGGCGCGTCGGCGCTGAAACTTGAAGATCCGCGTCACGCCTCGATGATGTCGGCGCCGCAGCGAACGGCCGATGCGCCGGAATCGGAGCGGACTTTCATCTATGTGCAGCCTGAAGCGGGGGAGGCGCTGATGTGGGAGAGCTTCATTCGTCATGAGGTGCCAATGAACACCGCGAAGAAAGCTCGCATTAGCGTGAGCTTCAATTATAGCTGATGACGCTCTAGGCTCCGCGCCAACGGAGTACTTCATGTCCCTCATCGCAGCTGTGATCGCGTTGGCGTTGCAAGGCGCGCCGCAAAGTCCGCCGCAGCAGCAGTACGCGCCGGCTGAAGCTGATTACATCGCGCGTGATTGTCAGTTCCGATCGGGCGAGCGGCTGGACGAGGTGCGCATTCACTATCAGACGCTGGGGCGGCCGCATCGCGGGCGCGGCGGGCGGATCGATAACGCGGTGCTGCTGTTGCACGGCACGGGGGGCAGTGGGCGGCAATTTCTCGCGCCGCAGTTTGCGGGCGAACTTTTCGGCCCGGGCCAGCCGCTCGATATCGAGCGCTACTACATCATCATGCCGGACAATGTCGGGCACGGGCGATCGTCGAAACCGTCGGATGGGCTGCGGATGCGGTTTCCGAAGTACGACTATGACGACATGGTCGCGTTGCAGCATCTGCTGCTGACCGATGGCCTCCGCGTGCGGCGGGCGCGGCTTATTCTCGGCACGTCGATGGGTTGCATGCATGCGTTCGTGTGGGGCGAGGCGCATCCGGAGTTCGCGCAGGCGCTGATGCCGCTCGCGTGCGAGCCAATCGAGATTGCGGGGCTGAACCGGATGTGGCGGCAGCTCATCATTGACGGCATTCAGAACGATCCGGCTTGGAGCGGTGGTGAGTACGCCGCGCAGCCGGCGCAAGGCCTGCGCACGGCGGCTTCCATTCTGCAGATTGCGGGCGCGGCGCCGCTTTATTTTCAGGCGCAATGGCCGGCGCGCGATGCGGCGACGGCGGAGATCCGCGCGCGCGTCGATCGCGCCATCGCCGGGCTCGACGCCAATGACATGATCTATCAGTTCGAGAGTTCGCGGACCTACAATCCCTGGCCCAATCTCGATCGCATCACGGCGCCCACAATGTGGATCAATAGCGCCGACGATTTCATCAACCCGCGCAACTTCACTTATCCGCAGGAAGCGCTGGCACGCATGGGGGCGAATGCGCGGTTTCGGATGGTGGAGGAGGCCGCCAACACGCGCGGTCACGGCACGCATACGTGGGCGGTGAATTGGCAGCAGGATTTGGTGGAGCTGCTTGCGCGGAGCGAATGAAAAAGTACCGGGAGGCGCTTGGTCTTAGGTGGGGAGCGCGCCTCCCGGATTTGTGCGTCTAGCCACCTAGGCGGTAGGTGAGAGTCAGACGCACGCTGTTGAAATCGAATTCTTCTTCGCTGCGCTGGAAGTCCGTGCCTGCTGGATTAACCAGAATGAACGGGTTGGTTGCGGGCGCGGGGCCACTGGCGCGGACGGTGTAATCGTCGTCATCGAGGTTCGTGTAGATGTATTCGCCGCCAAGGCGCCAACGATCGGTGAGCGCCCATTCGGCGCCGAGCCCGAGCTGATAACCCATGACCTGGTCATCGCTCGTCTCGGTGAAGGTGTTGACGCCGTTGCTGGTCGAGAAGCTGTGGTCGACATCGGCCCACGCGAGGCCGCCGGTGCCATAGAACAGCATGTTCGAGAGTGCGAAGCCGCCGCGAAGACGCGCTGCCGCGATCCAGTTCAATTCGCGCGTCATGGTGTAGCGCGCGGGCGTGGTTGAGAATGCCGAGACGCTGTCATCGATTTCGCTGAACGAGACTTCGCCGAGGCCGCCAAACACCCAATTGCCCCACTGCCAGTCATAGCCTGCACGAAGCCCGATATCGGCGGCATCTTCGTCGTCTGAGCAACCATCAGCCGGCGTTGGGCCGTTTGCGCGGCCGCCGCAGAAGCCCGGTGAAAAGGCATTCGCTGGCGCGGTGGTGTTGACGGTGTCGCCGTAAGTACCGTCGAGATTGGTGTCGAAGAGAATGGTCTCGCTGTCGTCGTCAGGTTGGAAAGCGTAGCCGACGTGGCCGCCGACGTATGGGCCGTTGAATTCCTGCGCCTGAGCAGTGGCGCTCAGACCTATAAGCGCGGCGATCGCCGCCGTAGTCGCGAGTAGTTTAGTCATGGAGTTCCCCTTTTCATGGTTCCCCGCCATGACCAGTGAAAGGGCTACGCGCGCTGACGTGTGTTGGATCATAAGAAACGTGCGGCGGTATTTGCGGAGCGCGTGCTTGCGGCCCGCCGCGAAAGCCCGGAGTAGGCGCGTTAGAAGCGCTGAGTGGCGCCATCGATGTGCGTTGCACGTCGCTGTGCAACGCCAGCGAATCCTCAAGGGGCGCTAAGCGTCATTGTCTCGTCGCTAGGCCGGCCAAGCCTTGCTGGTCGATGAACGTCGCCCATTCTGAAACGGCGGCGGTGACATCGGGGTGTCCCATGATCCCGGTCATCGCGCGCTGGCCGAACGCGGCGAACGCAACTTGAAACGCCGCCTGGCCGTCGGTTTGGAGCGCTGCGCGCGCCTCGTTTGGGCACGCTTGAAGCACGAGCCTGTTGAAGAGCGTTCCCATGTCGCGATTTGCCGACGTGCGCGCCGCGTCCGACACGTTGGAGAGCGACGACACGCTCGGATGACGCGCCATGGCGACGAACATCCAGCGCATGAGCACTACATTGTCCTCAGCCGTCGTCGATCGCTGAATGCAGTTCGACAGCGCCTGCGCGGTAGGCGATGGCGTCTGCGCGTGAGCGGCCATTGGTGACAATGCAAACGCCGCGACGACGGCAAACAACATAACTCTCATACCCACCTCCGTAGGGCGGGAAGGTTTTCCGGATTGGTGGTGATGTCAACAATGCGAAGCTGCCTTGGCCGCTCGTGAGCTGCTGACGCGGAGCGAACAAGCGCGCGCGCATTAGGCGGGCGAGCCCTCCGGCATGCGGAGTTCGACGGGCGTTAGCGCCAGAACGATCATCATGGCGATGAAAGCGGCGATGCAGAGGAAGATGATTGTGGCGGCGATGCCTTCCAACGCGCCGGCGAGGCGCGGCTTGGAGTCGTTGCGCATCGCGAAATAGGCCGCGATCAAGCCGATAAAGCTGATCACGCAAATCGCGGCGCTGGCGCCGTATTCTTCCTGCGAGATCGGTGCAGGGCGCTCTTCGGACAGTCGCTGGAAAACGAAGAAGATGATCGCGCCGTGCCCGCCCAGCAGCGCAAAGCGCCGCGCGTTGGCCGTGTCGGTGTTCATAGTGCGCTTCCCCCCGCGTTGTGCTGCTCCATCCTGCGTTAGTAGTTCCTGGCGGCGCAATCGACATTTGGCCGAGCGCTCGACGCGCGAGCGTGGCCGCCGATGCGGGTTTTCAAGAGCGGCTCCACGAGATCGGGAGCGGGGCGCGCGAGACGCGCTAGGTGGTGCCTGAGAGATGCGTTGCACGTCGCCGTACAACGCCGCGCGTTTCACGCGCTCCGTTACGTGATCGTTTTTCCCGGCCTGGGCGTGAGGAGTTGTGCTTGAGCGCGCTCGCGCGCGCTTCGCCTCCTGGACGATGGACCTTCCGGGTCGAGCCGCCATCGACGGCACTTCCCTTTGGGGCTTGAGCGTCCCAAGCCCAATTCTCCAGTGCTACGGGCGCCGCTGCTTCGGACTTTGCGGTTTCACTCCCCGCAAACAAAATCCCGCCGATCCGCGCCCACACATTCCAAAGTTTCGGACGTCTTCGAAATCTCCCGTGTGCGGACAGGAGGATTATTGCTCACGTTTGGAGGTGTGGGATAGATTTTTGGGGGAGGCGGGTTTGCAAAGGGCGAGAGCGGTGTTTGGTGTTGGACACCTGCTCATGCCGAAGGCCTATTCGCTCAAACGATCTCGAAGCAGATATGGCTCGGTAGGGGTGTAGGGCGTGTCCGCGCCGGCATTCAATGGTGGGGTTGGTATGGGCACTTCCGCTCGCTCGATTTGGTAGTCGATCGCTAAGAATATCATAGCGGCGGCGATGGCGATCTGTGTGAAGTAGAACAGATTGGCGATGCGGCTAGATGCGGCTCGTGGAATAGCTTCGCTGATCGCTTGAGTTAGCGTTGGGCCGCGGACCATGTCGTGGACTAACTCTCGAACCTTCGGTTCGATACGCTCGGAGTGTCCAACGGTAGCCACCAGCATGTTGTAATAATAGGACCGATCGAGCAGCCAAAGCGTCGCGACGAAGATCATTGCGATCAGGTGGAGGGCAGCAGACACGTGCGCCTGAATGCCTAGAAAACCAATTACGCCGTTCGGATATTGCGCCATCGAAATTGCCGCGCCGGCGAAGAATGTTGCGAGGACAGTTATGCTCAGCACGCGCAGACGAATACACATATCATTGAAATGAATCGTCGCTGCGACGCTCTGCTTCCAGTATTCGATCTGAGCGGACCCATTTCCAGCGACCGCAATGATTCGAGAATCGAACTTGCCCATATGAGCAGGCTCAGTTTTGTCGGTTAATGAATCAGGAAGGTTCCACGATCGGATCGCTATCGATCTTTTGCACGATTTGTCCAAGAACTGCTGCCGGCGTCGTGGCGCTTTATGCTTCTCTTGATTCCGGATTGCGCTCCACACTTCCGGAATGCCGTGTCAGATCGCGCGAAAGAACGCTTCATCGACCGCGATCTCTTCAACCATTTGTACGCCTACGCCGAGTCGGCGCTCCTTGAGCAACTGACAGAGGCTTTCGCCGTCGATCAGATCAATGGCTGGCGCTCCGTCACGGGTTGCCTCGCGCCTCGCTTCAGCGGTGAAGGTGCTGGTCGTGATCACTAGACCCTTGTCCGCACGTCCAACCATGGCACCTCTGAAATCTCTGACGACCGACGCGCCGACGGAGCCCTTCCATCTCTTACACTGAAACAAGACTTGAAAGGACACGAGGTTCATGCGGAGGACACCGATGCCATCGATGCCCCCGTCTCCGGACTTTCCGGTGACCTCAACTTTGGTGAAGCCTGACTCTCGAAGGAGGCGTTGCGCTAATCGTTCGAAGGCGTCGGGTGAAATGGTCCCAATGACTTCGAGCAGGCGATCCACCCAACTGGCTTCTTCGATTGGCGAAGCCACGGCCACTGCCTCAGATTCGGCAGCGGACGTTTCCTCTTCCTCGCTGGCACGCGCCTCAGCGTTCACTTTCCGGAAGACGTCGCGCGCTTCGGTTTCGGTGATTTTGTCGCCGACGTCCGTCAGCGACCATACAGCGCGTGCGCTGTTGTTCAGTGCATCAATCTTCTTGAGATAGGTCCGAACCCAGGCAAGTCGATACTGAAATTCCGTTCGCGAGCCTTGGGTGTGTGGCGCGGCGAGGGCTTCATCTGACAGTTGAAGCAAACGAGCAACACCGTCCTCGATTTCCTCAATGCTCGCGGATCCACCTTTCTCTCGAATGGCCAGAATTGTGGGCCAGACGAGTTCGGGATACGCAAGTTCTCGCGGAATCTCGCGCGGCACCGGCATTAGTTATCCAAGAAGCTCCGCAGCTTCCGTGAGCGGCTCGGGTGCTTCAGTTTGCGGAGCGCCTTTGCCTCGATTTGACGGATGCGTTCGCGCGTCACCGAGAACTGCTGGCCGACTTCTTCGAGCGTGTGGTCGGTGTTCATGCCGATGCCGAAGCGCATGCGCAGGACGCGCTCTTCGCGCGGCGTGAGCGAGGCGAGCACCCGCGTCGTGGTTTCGCGCAGGTTGGATTGGATAGCGGCGTCGACCGGCAGGATGGCGTTCTTGTCCTCGATGAAATCGCCGAGGTGTGAATCCTCTTCGTCGCCGATCGGCGTTTCCAAGGAGATCGGCTCCTTGGCGATCTTCATCACCTTGCGGACCTTCTCGAGCGGCAGGCCGAGCTTCTCGGCGAGTTCTTCCGGCGTCGGTTCGCGGCCGATTTCGTGCAGCATCTGACGGCTGGTGCGCACGAGCTTGTTGATCGTCTCGATCATGTGCACCGGGATGCGGATGGTGCGCGCTTGGTCGGCGATCGAGCGGGTGATGGCTTGGCGAATCCACCACGTCGCGTAGGTCGAGAACTTGTAGCCGCGGCGATACTCGAACTTATCGACGGCCTTCATCAGGCCGATA